>CAYQXZ010000023.1:0-1598 GCA_964421645.1 uncultured bacterium | reverse complement strand
CTTCCCTTAACTGAACATACAAATTATAAGTCTTCCCGGAGTTTTTTCAAATGGGGAACTATTTTTCTTGCCATCAGGCATTTATACTGTTAAAATACAGGCTGGAAATTCCTACTAACGGGGGAAAACGCTATGGGAAAGAACAAGAAGATATACGGGGCAAAATTGCCAGTTCTCACAAAAGGCAAACTCATACGGCTTCTTCTTTTCATAATCTTCGCAACTGCCGGATTCACACTCAACAAATACGTTCCTGCGGTGCAGACGTTTGGATGGGGCTTCGCGTTCGGCATGGTATGCATGGCATGCCTTACCGGATGACTGCCCGGCACGCTACCCGGAGGATGTATCATGTTAGATAGAGCAATAAGAAATCAGGTTTTGTCCTTTCAGAAAACCGAACTCACGGAACATTCCATATACAAGCGGCTTGCTGAAAAAATGCGGGATCCCGGGAACCGGAAGATTCTGAACAGTATTTCCGCTGAAGAATTGAAGCACTGCAACATATGGAAGAAATATACGGAAACCGGGATGAAACCGGATAGATTCAAGATATGGCTGTACACCTTCATTTCCGGGGTCTTCGGGATAACTTTCGGCATAAAGCTGATGGAGAAGGGCGAAGGGCGAGCTGAAATCTCCTACAGGGATATATCAAGGCTCATTCCGGAAGCGGAGGATATCGCACGGGAAGAAGAGGAGCACGAGAAAGAGCTTATCGGATTGATAGACGAGGAACGTCTGAAGTACGTTGGTTCCATGGTTCTGGGCCTGAACGACGCCCTTGTTGAATTGACAGGCGCACTGGCAGGTTTTACTCTCGCGCTTCAGAATGTCCGTCTCATCGCGGTAACCGGACTGATTACAGGCATTGCCGCTTCCCTGTCAATGGCGGCGTCAGAGTATCTTTCCACAAAAACAGAGGGGGAAAACAAGAATCCTCTGAAGGCATCTCTCTATACCGGTATCGTCTATATCCTGGCAGTTATCATCCTGGTCTTTCCTTATTTCATCTTCAAAAACATATACCTCTGCCTGACCTTTACGGTTCTCAACGCAATTGTGCTGATATGCATATTTTCCTTTTACATATCGGTCGCAAAAGACCTTTCATTCAGAAGGAGATTCCTTGAAATGGCACCCGTAACTCTCGGGATATCCGCTTTAACCTTCGGTATCGGCTTTCTGGTCAGGAAACTCATGTAAACGAACGGAGGAAAATAGAAAATGACAAAAAAAGAAAGGATAATAAAATCCCTGCATCATGAACAGACCGATATAGTACCCTACAGCATTTCCATGACAATTCCCGCTGAAGAAAAGATGGCTGCATACTACGGCGACAGCAGGTTCCAGGACAAAATAGGCAACCATATTTTCGCGGTCGGCAGACAACTGGAAAGCAGGGAAGTCAAAACGGCAGAAGTTTTCCAGGCGGATGAATTCGGGGTTGTGTGGGACAAGAGCGTTGACAGAGATATCGGCATCGTGCACAAGTATCTTGTCGACGAGAAAAACGTGGAGACATACCCTTTTCCCGACCCTGACGACTATAACTGGTACCGGCATATTCCACCACTATTGAGAGAACACGG
>CAYQXZ010000022.1:5923-19700 GCA_964421645.1 uncultured bacterium | reverse complement strand
TTGCAATAAGGGAAGGCGGCAAGACCGTAGGCGCCGGCGCCGTTACCGAAATCATGAAATGATAAATATTTGTTGCATATAAATTTTTTTGTGATATAATAGTTAATTTATGTCCAAAAAAACGCAGTTGTATTCTCAACACGGCGAAAAAAAGAAGGCAAAATGGATAAAGAAAGGATGAGGATCAAGCTCAAAGCTTTTGACAACAGACTGCTTGACCAGTCGGCAAAAGAGATAATTGAACTGGTGCAGAAAACAGGCGTCAAAATTTCAGGACCGGTTCCGTTGCCTACGAGAAAGGAAGTCTATACCGTTTTACGGTCACCGCACGTGAACAAGAAAAGCAGAGAGCAGTTCCAGATGAAAATTCACAAGAGAGTGATAGATATAATAGAACCCACGGCAAGAACCGTGGATTCTTTAAGCAAGCTAAGTCTGCCAGCCGGCATAGAAGTTGAAATGAAATTGAGTTAAGGGAGTATAGAGCAATGAAGATGGGACTAATAGGCAGAAAAGTGGGGATGAGCCAGATGTTCGGCGAAGACGGCAAGGTTACCCCTGTACTCGTAATAGCTATGGGGCCCTGCTGGGTCACCGGCATAAAACAGAAGGCCAGAGACGGTTATTGCGCCGTTCAACTGGGCTTTGAAGAGGTTCCCGAGAGGAAGGTAAATAAGGCTGAACTGGGATATCTTAAGAAGATCGGGCTTCCTGCATTGAGAATCCTGAAAGAGATGAGGCTTGAAGACGATAAGGATGCGGGTGCTTTCAGCGTGGGACAGAAACTTACCGTTGATATATTCAAGGAAGGAGAATACGTTGACGTCACCGGGAATTCCATCGGCAAAGGGTTTCAGGGCGTTATGAAGAGACACAAGTTCTTCGGGGGTCCCGCGACTCACGGTTCAATGTCTCACAGGGCACCCGGTTCAATAGGCGCCACCACACCGTCAAGAGTCTTCAAGGGTAAGCGTATGGCTGGACACATGGGAAGCAGGAGAGTTACGATCCAGAATCTTTTGATATTGAAAGTTATTCCGGAACAGAACCTGCTCCTGCTCAAGGGAGCCGTTCCGGGTTCCTCAAACGGGTATATACTGGTCAGAAAGGCGTTGAAAAAATGAAGAAGATAAACGTTTACGACATGGAAGGCAAAGTTGTGGGAGAGGAGACTCTTTCCGACGAACTGCTGAAGGGTTCTGTGAATAAGGACGTGATTTACTATTACGTCAATGCACATCTTGCCAACCTTAGACAGGGGACATCTTCCACGAAAACGAGAGGTGAGGTTTCCGGCAGCGGGAAAAAGCCCTGGAGACAGAAGGGAACAGGCCGGGCAAGAGTAGGCTCAAGCAGGACTCCTCTATGGCGCCACGGAGGAACCGCTTTCGGGCCAAAACCGAGGGATTACAGCCAGAACCTGCCAAAGAAGGTCAAGAAAAATGCACTCCGGGAAGTACTCAAAGACAAATTGATTGAAGACAAATTTGCACTTTTTGAGCCTTCCAGAATGGATAAGCCCGGAACCAGAATTCTTTCCGGATTTCTGAACAAACTGGGTTTCAGCGGAGAAAAGGTTCTGTTTATACTTTCCAACGATAAGGAAAATAACAGAAACCTTGTGAAATCATTGAGAAATATTCCTCTCGTAACGTATGATTTTTCCAACCAGTTGAACGCCTATTCTATTCTGAAATCTGAAAGAGTTCTTGCGGAAAACGGAGTTTTCAACAACATCAAAAAACATCTGGGAGAAGAAAATGTCGGGTGAACAATTTAACGTTGTCAGGTTTCCGCTGATCACGGAAAAGTCAAATAGCGGAGTCGCCGGCAACAAATACACTTTTTGCGTAAACAAAAAATCCGGAAAAATCCAGATAAAAAAGGCGATAGAAGCCATATACAGCGTGAGGGTTGAAAAAGTCAACATAGTGACGATGCCCAGGAAAAAGAAGAAATACAGATTCAGAATAGAAGGGTACAAACCCGGATACAAGAAGGCCGTTGTAACACTGAAGGAGGGAGATAAAATTGCCATTACGTAAATTGAACCCCGTAACGCCGGGACAACGCCATGCCGTCCTTCCGGATTTTTCCGATGTCAGCGGTGCAAGACCGGAAAAGAGACTGGTTTTCGGATTGAGAAAATCCGGGGGTAGAAACAACCAGGGCAAGGTTACAGCAAGACACAGGGGCGGCGGGCATAAGAGATTGTACAGAATGATAGATTTCTACGGCAGAGAAGGAACGGGAAGAGTCACAGACATTCAGTATGACCCTAACCGCTCTGCAAGAATCGCTCTTGTAAACTATACCAACGGCATCAAAACGTACATTATTGCGCCTGCGGGACTGAAGACGGGGGATTTTATAAAGTGCGGGGCAGACGCCGAAATAAAACCCGGCCACAGACTGCCTCTCGGCAAAATTCCGGAAGGTGTGCAGATATACAACATTGAGATGATACCGGGCAGGGGAGGAAAACTCGTCAGGTCTGCCGGTACGCTTGCCTCCATTATGGTGAAAAACGACCAGTATGCCCAGATAAAGCTTCCCTCCGGCGAGGTCCGTCTTATTGATATCAACTGTATGGCCACCATCGGACAGGTGAGCAATCCCGAGTGGAAATATGTTTCCATAGGCAAGGCGGGAAGGAACAGATGGTTTGGAAAGAGACCCACTGTCAGAGGCGTGGCAATGAACCCCGTTGACCATCCTCACGGGGGCGGGGAAGGAAGGAGCAAGGGACATCTGTCTCAAAGCCCGTGGGGGATGTCTACAAAGGGCTATAAGACAAGAAACAGGAAAAAGACTTCTGGCAGGAAGATATTGCAGAGGAGAAAGTAATGCGAACGAGCGACGGCAGCGGCCTGTGGCGGATTTCACGCACGGGAGCTGATATGCGCTACCTATAGAGTCGGAGAGAAAATGAGATCAAAGAAAAAAGGTCCGTACGTTGACGCCAAACTGTTGAAGAAAGTAATGAAAAACAGGGAAAGCGGGAGAAAAGACGTTATCAAGACTTGGGCAAGGTCCTCGGTTGTCATACCGGAGTTCATAGGATATACGTTTGCGGTACACAACGGCAGGATGTTTGTAAACGTGTACGTTTCGGAAAATATGGTGGGGCACAAGTTCGGAGAGTTTGCTCCGACAAGAGTTTTCAGAGGACACGGCACCCATACCGAGAGAACCAAGGAAAAGACCTGATTGGGGGAGGGAAATGGAAGTTCTTGCAAAATCCAGATACATCAGACAGAGCCCGAGAAAATTGAGAATAATGGCCGAGCTGCTGCCGGGAAAGGAAGCAAAAGAGGCTCTTTCCATATTGAAGAATATGTCAAAACGCGGGACAAACGTGCTTGAAAAAACAATAAACTCGGCGTTGAGCAATGGCAGGGCAAAGTCTGACAGCGACAGCTGGAAAATCAAGACAGTCATGATAGATGCCGGGCCTGTACTGAAGAGGTTCCGCTCCGCAACGATGGGACGCGCGGTAATGGTCAAGAAAAGAACCAGTCACATCACGGTCGTTCTGGAAGAACTCGAACGGAGACAAAAATAAAATGGGACAAAAGGTAAATCCTATAAGCATGAGGTTGGGGATCGTGGAGAAATGGCGGGGCAACTGGTTTGCCGGCAAGAAGGAATTCAAGGATCTCCTGAAAGAAGATGTGGCCCTGCGCAACTACCTGGATGGAAGGTTTCCGAGGGGCACCGTAAGCAAGATTGAGATAGAAAAGATAGCCGATAAGCTGAGGATAAAGGTACATACGACCCGGCCCGGCGTGATACTCGGGAGAAAAGGGTCGGAAATTGACATGGTGAGAGACGAGATTTACAAGATGTTCAATAAGCAGATAAGCATAGATGTGCTTGAGGTGAATCCTCCCGGACAGAGTGCGCAGTTTCTCGCGGATTCGGTTGCGATGCAGCTTGAGAAAAGGATGCCTCACCGCCAGGCAATCAAGAAGGTAATGGCGCTGGCGTTGCAGTCAGGGGCGCAGGGCGTGAAGGTCAGGATAAGCGGCCGCATAGGAGGCAGGGAGATATCAAGGTCCGAACAGTATATGGAAGGCAAGGTTCCTCTGCACACGTTGAGAGCGAAAATAGACTACGCCACTTCAACGGCATTTTCAAGGTCTGGTACCGTGGGTTTGAAGGTCTGGGTTTATCTCGGGGAAGTGCTGGAAGACAAGCAAAAGGGGGAGAAGAGCAATGCCGCTGATGCCGAAAAGAGTTAAGTACCGCAAAGCACAGAGAGGGCGTATGAAAGGTAAAGCCACCAGGGGCAGTACGCTCTTTTACGGGGATTACGGTTTGCAGATGATCGTTCCGGGCTGGGTTACGAATTCCCAGATTGAGGCCGGAAGAGTTGCCGTTACCCATCATTTAAAAACCCGCGGCAAGCTGTGGGTGAGAGTTTTTCCTGACAAGCCCGTCACAAAGAAGCCGGCCGAAACACGCATGGGAAAAGGCAAGGCTGACGTTTCCCACTGGGTGGCCGTGGTTCTGCCGGGCAAAATAATGTACGAAATAGCGGGAGTTCCAGGGGATCTGGCAGTAGAAGCATTAAGGAGAGCTTCCCATAAAATACCTTATAAGACAAAGATTGTCAGAAGGTCCGCAGTTCAGATTTCTGAAACGGAAAAGAGCTGAAAATGAAAAGAGACGAAATCAAGAAGTGGCGTGAATCAACGACCGGCGAGATTAATTCTAAAATTTCCGAGCTGGAAAACCAACTGTACAAACTGAAACACCAGTTGCATATAGGGCAGTTGAAGAATTTTTCAACGATAAAAAAGACGAGGAAAGAGATAAGCGTACTCAAGACGCTTGTGGTTGAGAAAAAATCAACGGGGGCAAAGAAAAATGGAGTTGAGAAAAACTAAAAAGATTGAAAAGGTGGGAAAAATCCTGAAGAGCAAAATGGATAAATCCAGGATTGTCCTTATAGAAAGCAGGACAAAGCACCCGTTCTACAAGAAATTCATCATAAAACGCAAAAAGGTAATGGTACATGATGAATCAAACATTTCCGGTGAAGGCGATACGGTAAGAATAATACAGTGCAGGCCTATCAGCAAGCGCAAAAGATGGATGGTCAGAGAGGTTATAGCGAAAGGAGAACAGGGGCAAAATGGTGCAACTGCAGTCAATGCTGACGGTAGCTGATAATACCGGGGCAAAAAAGATAATGGTGGTCGGTATTCCCGGACATTCAGGAAGAAGATATGCGAAGGTCGGGGACATCGTAATGGCCAGCGTGAAGGACGCAATCCCTGACGGTATTGTCAAGAAAAAGGAGAAGGTCAAGGCTGTGGTTGTCAGAACGGTACAGCCCATAAAAAGACTGGACGGAACAGTCATAAAATTCGATCATAACTGTGCAGTAATAATAGATGAAGAAAAAAATCCCAGAGGTACGAGGGTTTTCGGTCCCGTCCCGAGGGAGTTGCGGGACGGCAATTTTACAAAGATAATTTCTCTTGCACCGGAGGTATTATAAATGGGATGCAGGCTAAAGAAGAGTGATTTCGTACAGGTTACCAAGGGTAAAGACCGCGGCAAGAAGGGGCGTGTCATAAGGGTCATGCCGGGAGAAGGCAGGATTCTTGTGGAAGGAATAAATTTCGCCAGGAAACATTCCAGACCAAAGGCAATTGATAAGCAGGGCGGAATTGTTCAGATGGAAAAGCCCGTCTCCATCGCTAACGTCATGTATTTCTGCATGAAATGCAGCAAACCCACGAGGTTAAAAGAAAAAACTTTGCAGGATGGTTCAAAAGTAAGGTACTGCAAGAAATGCAACGAACTCGCAGAGGTAAAGTAAAATGGAACCAAGATTGAAGAAGCACTACAAGGAAAAGGTGGTGCCGGAACTCATGAAAACGCTGGGGTACAAAAACACGAATCAGGTGCCCCGCCTGGTGAAAATCGTTGTGAATACCGGCATAGGCAAGGATAACAAGGATGCGAAGGTTCTGGAGTTTGCCCAGAAGGAACTCGCTCTGATTACCGGTCAGAAACCGGTTATTACGAGGAGCAGGAAATCCATTTCCGGTTTCAATTTGAGGAAAGGCGATATTTGCGGGGTTATGGTGACGTTGAGAGGCAACAGGATGTACGAGTTTATAGACCGGATGGTAACGGTCGCCCTGCCCCGGGTAAGGGATTTTAACGGCCTGCCTGCCGGCTCAACCGATGGAAAAGGCGGATATACCATTGGCGTCAGGGAACAGGTTATATTTCCGGAGATTGACTACAATTCTATATATAAGGTGAAGGGAATGAACGTCAGCATAATTACGACTGCAAACAGCAAAAAAGAAACGGTGACGTTTCTCAGGCAAATGGGGCTTCCTATAAGAGAAAGTGATTAGGAAGGAGGAGTAAATTGGCGAGAAAATGCTTTTTTGAGAAGATGAAAAAAGAGCCCAAGTTTTCCGTAAGGCGCAGAAACAGATGCTGGAAGTGCGGGCGTCCCAGGGCATACTACAGGAAATTCGGGATATGCAGGATCTGTTTCAGGGAACTTGCTTCAAAAGGAGAAATACCCGGAGTCAAGAAGGCAAGCTGGTAGGAGGTTAAAAAGATGACGATGACCGATACTGTGGCTGATATGATTACCAGAATACGGAACGGGAATATGATCAACAAAAGTTATGTTCTCATTCCACAGAGCAGGTTGAGGGAAGACGCGATAAAAATTCTGAAGGAAGAGGGTTTCATAAAGGATTACGAGGCTGTTGAAGAGGAAGGCAAACACTGCCTGAAAGTTTTTCTGCTCTATTATTCTGATTCAAGGAAGGCAATAAACGAAATAAAGAAAATAAGCAAACCCGGAGGCAGGATTTACGTGGACAGGAACAAGATTCCAGTTATCAAGGGCGGTACCGGAATAGCCATAATGTCCACTTCCAAGGGGGTTATGAGCAACAAGAAAGCAAAAGAACAGGGATTGGGAGGCGAACTGCTGTTTCACGTCTGGTAGTATCGGCTGCGGAATAAGCGTGAGGAATAAAAATGGCAAGATTAGGGAAAAAACCGATTGTGGTAACTGAAGGTGTGAAAGTCTCCAAAAAAGACGGCAAGATATTTTTTGAAGGACCCAAGGGGAAGCTTGAACAGGATATATTCCCGAATCTGGAGGTTTCCGTTGACGGAGGCAGGATTGCCGTCACTAACCTGGTTGACCCGTCCGACAGGAAAACGTACAGGAAGACCGAGGCGTTGCAGGGTCTTCTAAGGAAGCTGATTCTTAACAGGATCGGAGGTACGAAAGAAGGTTTTGAGAAGATACTTGAAATACATGGCGTCGGATACAAGGGGGAAGTCAAAGGCAAGAAGTTGGTACTTTCCGTCGGATTCTCAAATCCGGTTGAGGTGGACATACCCAACGGGATAGAGGTTGAGATTTACAGAAATACCATAGTTTTCATAAGGGGTATTGAAAAACAGAAAGTGGGAAGCTATGCCGCTGACATAAGGGCTATCTGCCCCCCTGAACCGTATAAGGGAAAAGGGATAAGATACAGAGGGGAGTACGTAAGACACAAGGCCGGCAAGGCAGCCGTGGGAGCAACACAATGATATCTACAAAAGACGAACGCAGAAGAAAGAGGCATTTGAGAGTAAGGAAGAAAATATTCGGTACCAAGGATATGCCGAGAATTGTGGTATTCAAAAGCAGCAAAGGTATCTATGCGTCTCTCGTGATTGATGAAGAGAGTCCCAACAAGGTTCTTATGACCGTATCCTCCCTGTCTCCCGACATCAGGGGAAAGGAAGGCGTGAAGGGATATAACGTAGAGGGTGCAAGACAGGTGGGAGAACTCCTCGCAAGGAAAGCCCTGGAACTGGGGATCAGCAAAGTTGTTTTTGACAGAAGCGGTTACATATATACGGGACGTCTCAAGTCTCTTGCTGATGCGGCACGAAAAGGAGGACTGAAATTTTGATGAAAAGACAACTGCTTGAGGAACAGGAAGAAAAACAGGTCGTCGTGGAAATAAGAAGAGTAACCAAGGTTACGAAGGGCGGCAAGAACCTTAATTTCCGCGCGCTGGTCGTTGTCGGCGACGGTAAGGGAAAAGCCGGTTTCGGCCTGGGCAAGGCCGGCGAAGTTCCGGAGGCGATAAGAAAAGCTATTGACAAGGCAAAAAAGAGTATGATATCGGTTCCGCTGAAGGAAACAACAATCCCTTACGACGTAAAGGCAAAAGCAGGGGCGTCTTATGTCGTTTTGAAACCTGCCGTAAGGGGACACGGAATGGTTGCGGGCAGAACAATGCGTGCTTTTTTTGAGGTCTGCGGAATTGCCGATATTACATGCAAATGCCTCGGTTCTACCAATCCTTTGAACGTCATAGACGCAACTGTGAAGGCATTATCCAAACTGCGGGATACGGGAAAGGGCGAGGAGGTAGGAATTCCCGACATTGACTCCTCCCCTGCTGTTGATACAGTGGAGAATGCGGAGTAAAGGAGAGCAAAATGGAGTTACACAAGATCAAATCTCCGGCGGGTGCTACCCGTAACAGGAAAAGAATAGGAAGGGGAGACGCTTCGGGACACGGAGGTACCTCCACCCGCGGAAATAAAGGGCATAAGGCAAGAAAGGGATTTTCACTGTCGTATAACTTTGAGGGGGGACAGATGCCCCTTGCGAGAAGACTGCCCAAGAGAGGCTTTACCCATGCAAAGAAGGAATACAAGGAATTGATAAATCTCAACAGGATAGACAGGAATTTCAAGGAAAACGATACCGTGACTCCGGAAATCCTGTTGAAAAACGGACTGGTCAGGAAGGGAAAGAACGTGAAAATTCTGGGTGATGGGAATCTGACAAAGAAGATGGAAATCAGGGCTCATTCCTTTTCTGCCAGTGCAAAGGCGAAGATTGAAAAGGCGGGCGGGAAAGCAGTCACCATCACCAGCAAACAAAAACAGATTCAGTTCGCCAGAAAGCAAGACGGCAAGGAGGAGGCGAGGAAGCGTATTAAACATACGTTGACGAAGCCGACGACGCAGACAATCCGCCACTAAAACGTTGGCGGACTAAAAAGAGCACCGCTCTCTGGATGAAATCAATCTGTTTTAGGAGTGAGAAATAATGTTAGGAGGATTCAGAGACAGCTTCAAGGTTCCGGATTTAAGGAAGAGGATCGGGATATCCATAGCGCTTCTTACCGTATACCGGCTGGGATGCTACGTGCCTTCTCCGGGAATAGACGGAAGGGCATTGTCGCGGTTCTTTCAGCAATTCCCGAATACTCTTCTGGGACTTGCTGATCTTTTTGCGGGCGGAGCGTTGAGCAACGCCACGATTTTTGCGCTCGGAATAATGCCTTACATCAGTGTATCAATCATTCTGGAGCTTCTCACTTCAATAATCCCGTACTTTGAAGCCATAAAACGCAGCGGTGTTGAGGGCAGAAGGAAACTTACGCAACTTACGCGGCTGGGGACGGTTTTGCTCTGCATATTCCAGGGTCTTGCCATAAGTATCTGGCTGGAGAACCCCACGCATTTCGGAGAATTTGTCATTGTTCCCAATCCCGGGTGGCTGTTCAGGATTACCACCGTAATAACCCTGACCACCGGAACAATCTTCCTTATGTGGCTTGGTGAACAAATAACGGAAAAAGGAATAGGAAACGGCATTTCCCTGATAATAACGGCGAGCATCCTTTCAAGGATGCCGGTTGCATTCGGGCGCATGGCACAGCTGATTTCCGCCGGAGAAATAAGTTTTCTTGTTGTAATACTTATGGCAGGATTGATATTTGCCGTAGTCGCTTTCGCGATAGTAATAAGCGAAAGCGAGAGAAGGATACCGGTACAATATGCAAAAAGAGTCGTCGGAAGGAAGGTGTACGGGGGACAGACCACTTATCTACCGATAAAGCTTAACCAGGGTGGAGTCATACCTCTGATATTTGCCATCTCCATACTGACGTTTCCCGCCACGGTTATGACCTTTTCTGCCAACAGGATACTGCAGACCGTTGCGGGATTTCTTAATCCTTCGCGGGGATTTGGGATGCTTCTTTACGCGATATTGACTGTTTTCTTCTGCTACTTCTATGCAAGCATAATTTTCAATCCTGACAATGTATCCGATGACCTGAAAAAGTACGGAGGGTTCATACAGGGAATAAGACCCGGGAAATCAACAGCGGTGTATCTGGAAAGAGTTCTGAACCGCCTGACTCTGCCGGGCGCCCTGATGCTTACCGGCATAGCTATCTTTCCGTACCTGATTATGATGGCGTACAGAAGGATACCCTATATAGTTGCAAGTATATTTGGCGGTATAGGCCTTCTGATAGTCGTTTCGGTCTTGCTTGAAACATTGAGACAGATAGAGTCACATCTTCTCGTCAGGCATTATCAGGGGTTCATTAAGAAAGCAAAAGGCCACGGATGAAGAAAAGACTTATTCTGCTCGGTCCTCCGGGTGCCGGAAAAGGAACTGTCGGCGGGAGACTGGGCGAAACGCTGGAACTGCCCCTGGTTTCATCCGGCGATCTGCTGAGAGAGAATCTGAAGAAGGGAACAGAAGCCGGCATCAAGGCGAAGCAATATATGGAAAAGGGCGAGCTTGTGCCGGATGAAATAGTTATAGCGATGATTGAGGAGGAATTGTCAAAGCCTTCATGCGACAGGGGCGCCATATTGGACGGTTTTCCCAGGACCCTGTCCCAGGCGCAGATGCTGGATGGTCTCTTTGAATGCGGAGACGACGTGAAGGTCGTTTATCTCAAGGCGGACGACGATTTTCTCGTGAACCGGCTTTCCAAGAGAAGGGTGTGTGACGGCTGCGGCAAGATATACCATCTTGTCAATCTTCCCCCTGAAAAGGAGGGATTATGCGACGTTTGCGGGGGGAAACTTGTTCAGAGAAATGACGATAGAGAGGAGATCATAAGGCGGAGACTGAATGTCTATCGGAAAATGACTGCACCACTTATAGAATATTACGGAAAGAGAAATGTCCTTCACATAGTACCCGGTGACGGAAAACTTGAAGATACCCTTGATGAAATAAGACGAATCGTTAAATGGTAAAAACGCGCGCTGAAATAGAAAAGTTGAGAATTGCGTGCAGGATATGCAAGACTATACTGGTGGAACTGGGAGATACAATAAAGGCAGGCATAACCACCTATGATATTGAAGAGAGGGGAGACAGGCTGATAGAAAAAAACGGGGTAGTTTCAGCTTTCAGAAATTACAACGGCTATCCTGCCGGCCTGTGTGTATCAGTGAACGAAGAGGTTGTTCACGGTATTCCGTCCAGTGACCGGGTTTTGAAGGATGGGGACATTGTATCGCTGGATATCGGGGTGATATATGACGGTTATTACGCCGATTGTGCCGACACCTTTCCCGTGGGAAGGGTGAAAGAGATTCATTCAAGAATCATTGAGGTTGCGCGCGAATCTTTTTCCGCCGGGATATCAAAGGCACTGCCGGAGAGAAAGATCGGAGACATAGGTGCGGCGATAGAGAAGTTCGTTACCGGCAGACGTTTTTCGGTCGTGAGAGAATTTGCCGGACACGGCATCGGAAAAGAATTGCACGAATACCCCGAGATACCGAATTTCGGGCAACCGGGGACAGGGGAGACCATACGAGAGAATATGGTTCTGGCCGTAGAGCCGATGATAAATGAAAGCAGGGCAGCCGTAAAGATTCTTTCGGACGGCTGGACGGTCGTGACAAGGGACGGCGGATATTCAGCACACTATGAGAATTGCATATTAATAGGCAGCAACGGTCCTGAAATTCTCACAGTCGCCGGCTGAAGGAGAAAGAGGGAGATATCGGATAGTGGAGAAAAAAGAGGAAAAAATAAAAGTCCAGGGGAAGATTACAAAAGCGCTTCCGGGAACCGCTTTTTCCGTGGAACTGGAAAACGGCCATGTAATAACAGCATATTTATGCGGCAAAATGCGAATGTATTACATCAAGATAATACCTGGGGACAAAGTTCTGGTGGAACTTTCTCCCTATGATTTGACAAGGGGAAGGATAACAAAGAGACTGTAGGGCCGAAGAACAATTCATGAGAGGTGTGAGAAATGAAAGTGAGAGCATCCGTAAGGAAAATATGTCCCAAGTGCAAGATTATAAGAAGAAAGGGAATCGTGAGGATTATTTGCAGTAATCCGCAGGACGGTCCAAAGCACAAGCAGAAACAGGGATAAACAGACAGGGAATAGTGGCTGATCAGCCAATGTTGATTACGTCATGAGCAGATAAAGGAGACAGTAAAGATGGCAAGAATACTTGGAGTTGAAATACCAGACAACAAGAAACTTGAAGTGTCTCTCACGTATATATACGGCATAGGAGAGACCCAGGCAAAGAAAGTCATACAATATACGAGAATTGACGGAAATAAGAAGGTCAAGGATTTAAGTGAAGAGGAGCTCGGTAAGATAGCGTCTTTCCTTCAGAAGAACATGGTTATAGAAGGAGACCTTAAGAAGGAGCTGTCTGAAAACATAAGGAGACTTATAGAAATCAATTCATACAGGGGTACGAGGCACCGTCTTTCGCTTCCTGTCAGGGGACAGAGAACACGCTCCAATGCGAGGACGAGAAAAGGACCCAAGAAAACCGTAGGTGTTGTAAGAGACAAGACGGCAAGAAAAGCCCTGAAGTCAAAAACACAGGAAAGTGAAGAGAAAAAATAAGGATGAAAAATGGCAGAGATAAAAAAAGGATACGTAAAAAAGAAAAAGAAAATAGTGGACGTGCTTAGAGGTGTGGCGCATATAAAGGCGACTTTCAACAATACCGTGATTACCATAACCGACATGAACGGAAGGGTGCTCCTGTGGGGCAGCGGCGGAACCGCCGGATTCAAAGGCACCAGGAAGGGAACGCCTTTTGCAGCGCAGCTGGTCGCGGAGAACCTGGCGAAAAAGATACAGGCGATGTTCAACATGAGGGAAGTGGATGTTTTTGTGAAAGGTCCGGGTTCAGGAAGGGAGACGGCGATCAGGGCTTTGCAGGGCGCGGGGCTTAATGTGATTTCCATAAAGGATATTACACCCATCCCTCATAACGGTTGCAGACCGCCGAAGAGACGCAAAATATAAGGGAGAAGGATTTAAAATGAAGATGACCAAACCGGTATGCAAGACTTGCAAAAAATACGGTGTTAAGCTGTATCTCAAGGGCAGGAGATGTGAAACCGTGAAATGTCCTATTGACGCGCGCGAAAAAAAGAAACGCGGGAGGACATCTTTTGTCAGGCGGAAAAAAATGTCCGAGTACAGAATCCAGCTGATGGAGAAGAACAAGGTGAAACTCTATTACGGAGTTCTGGAGAAGCAATTCCGCAGGTATTTTGATGAAGCCAAGAAGCAGAAAGGCATAACCGGTGAAAACCTGCTGAAGATGCTTGAGAGCCGCCTGGACAACACTCTCTTCAGGGCAAACTGGGCTTACTCCAGGAGAATGGCAAAGCAGATTGTGAACCACGGTGAGGTCCGGATAAACGGCAGAAGGATGGACAGGCCGGGATACGTATTGAAGACAGGAGATACGGTGCAGCTTCATCCAAACAGCAAGTATGCCAAATCCGTAAAGGAATGCCTTGAGGAGTACAAGTCACACATCATGCCGGGATGGATCCATGTGGATAACGAGAGTTTTACCGTGAACGTCTTGAGATCGCCTGCGAGGGACGAGGTGACTCTGCCGGTCAACGAACAGCTGATTGTCAACCTTTATTCAAAATAGGAAATATCGTACCCCT
>CAYQXZ010000022.1:0-5823 GCA_964421645.1 uncultured bacterium | reverse complement strand
GGGGTAAAGGAGCGTTTAGATGAAAGAATTCGTATTCCCTGAAAAAATCGTCTGGGAGAAAGAGACATACAGAGATAATTACGGGAAAATCGTGATTGAACCTCTTGAAAGAGGGTATGGAGTGACTCTTGGCAATACATTGAGAAGAGTTCTCCTTTCCTCCATAGAGGGTATCGCGATAACGTCAATGAAAATTGAAGGGGTCTCACATGAGTTTTCCACGATACCCGGAGTGAAGGAAGACGTTGTAGAGATGGTAATGAACATAAAACAGATTGTCCTGAAGCAGAATATTACCGAATTTCCTCATTTGATACCAATGTTTGAACTGGGTGACGATGACAAAGACGAGATATGTGCAGGGGATCTGATAAATGACGGAAGTGCTGAAGTGTTGAACAGGGATTTGCATATTGCGACTCTCCAGGCAGGGAAATCTCTGAAATTGCAGATTGAGGTTACAAGAGGCAGGGGATACATACCCCACGAGAAAATGAAATTCATGAAATCACAGGCGCCGATAGGCACAATCATGATAGACGGGATCTACTCTCCCGTGAGGAAAGTGACCTTCCATGTTGAGAATACCAGAGTCGGACAATTCGTTGATTACGAGAAATTGATACTGGAGATCTGGACAACCGGAGCAATATCTCCCAAGGATGCAGTGAACGAGGCAACCGGCCTGATGAACAGGCATTTCACCGTGATAGGGGAAAACCAGAAGATAGGTTATGAGGAACTGAAAGCGGAAGAGAAGGGCAAGAAACTTGGACAATCCGATCTCAAGATGCCCATAGCGGAACTGAAGCTTACCACAAGGGTTCTGAATGGCCTGATATCAAAGAAGATAGAAACTCTGGAGGAGCTGCTTGCCGTGCCGAGGGAAGACCTTGAAGAAATAAGGAATCTCGGCAAGAAATCTATTGAGGAGATAGACGGCGCCCTTAAAAAAACAGGTTACAAGCTCAAAACCAGAGAAGAGCTGTCAAAAGAGGATGCGGAAAAATAAAATCTTGAACCCCTCACAAGAAACTTATCATGTGAGAGTTCGGGGTAAAGAGGCTGAAAAATGAGGCACAAAACAAGAATAAGAAAGATCGGGAGAAACAAATCTAACAGGAAGGCCTTGACAAGAAACATGGCTATCAGTTTCTTCCAGTATAAAACAATAGAAACGACAGAAATAAAGGCCAAGGAACTGCAGGGCATTGTGGAGAAGATAATAACACTCGGGAAGAAGGGCGATCTTGCGAGTTGCCGCAGGATAAATTCCGTGCTTAACCATGCCCCGAGCCTGAAAAGGGTAAGAGAAATCTCTGAACAATACAAGGACAGAAATGGCGGATACACGCGCATTATGAAACTGTCCCCGAGAACAGGCGACAGTGCCAGGATGGCCATAATAAAACTGGTATAGGACAATGGATAAGAACCTTAAATTGCTGGACAAGTTTGACAGGCAGAAAAACGTATATGAATTGATATGCAAGATGTCGGAACGGGTTCACTCAATAATGAAAGGCAATGCAGTTTCTCCTGAAAACAGGGAGTCGAACCCGGTACAGATTGCCATGGGAGAATTCCTTAACGACGGGAAAACCGACGAACAATGAAGGACCTTGCCGGGTTGTTGAATTTCATGAAGGAAAAGGGGGCTTCCGACCTGCATATCAAATTTGGCAGGAAGCCGATGCTGCGGATAAAGAAGGAACTGAAGGTTGTTGAGGAATGGAATGATATCCTGACAGCCGAAGATATTGAGGCAATACTCATCAGGGTAATGACTGCCGGACAGGTGGAGAGTTTCAAAAAGGAGAAAGAGGCAGATTTTGCTTTTGACGACCCGGAGGTCGGCAGGTACAGGGTAAATGCTTTCAAACAGAGAGGAAAGACAGGGCTGGTTTTCAGAAGGATAAAAGACACGATCCCCACCTTTGCGGAACTCAATCTGCCTGAAGTACTGGGAAAGGTTGCCCTCTTCCCTGACGGCATCGTTCTGGTTACGGGTCCCACCGGATGCGGCAAATCTACGACTCTTGCCACGATGATAGAGCACATCAACAAGGAGAAAGAGAAACACATAGTTACAATAGAGGATCCCATAGAATACCTGTACAAGGATAATAAATCTGTCATCAATCAGAGGGAAGTCGGGATTGACACGAGTTCCTTTACCACCGCCCTGAAGCATGTCCTCCGGGAAGATCCGGACATTATCCTTATCGGGGAACTTAGAGACGTCAACACGTTCCAGGCGGCAATCAATGCATGCGAGACCGGCCATCTTGTTTTTGCCACGCTCCACACGATAGATACTCTTTCAACCATCATGAGAATTCTTGATTTCTTCCCTTCAACCCAGCATGAACAGATACGAAAGGTTATTTCATATCATCTGCGAGCCTCAATCTGCCAGAAGCTCGTGCCGAAAAAGGACCAGACGGGCCTCGTTCCCGTATGCGAAGTCATGGTAGTTACTCCGGTCATCGCCAAGCTGATCCAGGAGAACAAGTTAAACAAGATTTATCCGGCGATGGCTTCCGATGCCGAAATGGGCATGCAGACCTTCAACCAGCATCTCGTGAAACTCATACAGAGCGATACGATTGAGCCTGAAACAGGATTTGCAGTTTCCCCGTCCCCTCACACCCTTGAAATGAATCTCCGGGGCATATACCTGGATGAGGAAACAAAAATTATCGGTGAATGAAAAGAAAACTCCGGATTTTGTCACAGCAGTAACAATCATCTCGGTGATGGTTGCATTTTCGCTTTTCGCTTCCTGCGTCGCAGGAAAATTCAAGGCAATTTCTTCAGATACGGCATTCTCTTTCGTGTGGGGGCTTTTCAATACCATCCTGCTCATGCTGGCCCTTGTTTATTATGTTTTCAAGAGGTTCAGGACGTATATCCTGTCAGTTCTGAAGAAACCTCCTATCCCGTTATCCAGGGGTTTTCTTGTATACATTCTATTCTTTCCCGGGCTCCTGGTTGTTACCCTGGCATCTTTCACTTTTTTCAGAATTCTCGGATTCAGCCCGATGCCGCAGCAGGTCATGTATCTCTATCTTGAGACTGATTCTTTTTATATGCTCTTCCTGCTTTTCTTCACGAGCTGCATAGTGGCGCCGTTTACCGAGGAGATCATATTCAGGGGTGTCATCTATCCTGCGCTAAGAGAAAGATTCAGGGCTCCTGCGGCAATACTTTTGAGCTCCACGATTTTTGCACTGATGCATAGTGATATATTTGTCTTTGCGGGGCTTTTCGCATTCGGTATCCTGCTTGCGTACCTGTTTGAAAAACATGAAAACCTGTGGTTACCTATAAGCGTGCATTTTTTCAACAATCTTTTTGCAAACATCGCAGTTCTTATCGTCAAGTATACCCACATAATCAAGACACTGGAGGGATGAATAATGAAGATACTGGTACTCGGCAGCGGCGGCAGGGAACATGCCATAGTGTGGAAGCTCAGGAAAGACGGCGCAAACGACAGGATTTTTGCATTGCCCGGAAACGGCGGAATATCAAATGATGCGGAATGCCTGCCGGGAGGCAGTGATATACCGGAGGGGATAGCCGGTGTTGCCTCCATGAAAGGCGTTGATCTGACCGTGGTTGGTCCGGAGATCCCTCTTTCGTCCGGAATCGCAGATGTTTTCAATCAGAAGAATATGAAGATTTTCGGTCCGGGGAAAAAAGGAGCCGCGCTGGAATCGTCAAAGCTTTTCGCAAAAGAATTCATGAAAAGGCATGGCATTCCGACAGCAGATTTTTCATTGGCTGACAGCATGGAAGAGGGGATGAAGATCCTTGAGAAAAGGGAATTCCCCTGTGTCATAAAGTATGACGGGCTTGCCGCAGGCAAGGGCGTACAGGTTTCGGAAAGCATGAAGCAGGCGACCGAGTTCCTTGACAAGATATACACGGACAGGATTTTCGGCAGTGAGAACCGTGCGGTTATCATTGAGGACTGTCTGGTTGGAACGGAAATGTCATACCTTGTTTTCACGGATACGGCTGGTTACATTCCCATGGTTCCGGCAAAGGACCACAAGAGAGTTTTTGACGGGGACAGGGGTCCCAATACCGGCGGGATGGGTTGTTATTCCCCTCCTGCCGCTTTCAATTCCGAAATAGAAAAAGCCATACAGAAAAATGTAGTCATGCCGACCCTTGAAGGCCTTAGGAAAGACGGCATTGATTACAGAGGAGTTCTGTACTTCGGTATCATGCTTACGAAAAGAGGTCCGTATGTGTTAGAATATAATGCCAGGTTCGGAGATCCGGAAACGCAGGTTATACTGCCGCGAATGGAGAGCAATCTCGTTGAGGTGATGGAGGCGGTCATAGAAAGGTCCCTGGACAGGGTCAGCATACGCTGGAGTGACAGCAAATCCGTGTGCGTAATCCTTGCATCAGGCGGCTATCCCGGAGAGTACGAAAAAGGGAAGGAAATCAGGGGATTGAATGAAATAAGGGACAGGGATGTCATGGTCTTTCATGCGGGGACCAGGAAAACAGAAAACGGAAGGCTTGTGACTTCCGGCGGAAGGGTTCTCGGAATAACCGCGGTTGCCGGGAATCTCGCGGCTGCGAGGAAAAGGGTCTACGGGGCGGCAGAGACGGTGAATTTTGAAGGCAAGCATTACAGGACCGACATAGGAGGATAACAATGGGAAGGATGAAGGCGGGCATTATCGGTGCGGGCGGGATTGCGGACTATCACATACGGGGTTATCTTGCGGCCGGGGCCTCGGTTGAAGCCATTGCAGACATGGATACCGTCAGAGCCAGGGAAAAGGCGGGAAAGTACGGTATCGGTGAGACATACTCCGGTTACACTGAAATGCTTGATAAATCCGACGTTGATCTTGTGAGCGTCTGTCTCCCCAATAAACTTCATTGTGATGTTGTTATTGAAGCATTGAAAGCCGGCAGGAACGTATTCTGCGAGAAACCCCCCGCCTTGAACGCGACAGAAACCGTCAGAATGGCTGAAGCTGCAGGGAAGGCAGGCAAGACCCTCATGTTTGATTTTAACAACAGGGCAAGACCCGAGGCGCAGGCACTGATGCAATATATCAGAAAGGGAGACATGGGGCGGATAAATTCCGCCCAGGCGCTGTGGATACGCAGATGCGGAATCCCCGGATTCGGGGGATGGTTCACGCAGAAGGCACTGTCCGGCGGAGGTCCCGTGATTGACCTGCTGCACATGATAGATCTTGCACTCTATTTCATGGAATTTCCGAAACCAGAATGGGTGCTTGCAGGAACCTTCAGTGATTTTTCGGGGAATGCGGATTTCAAGGGTCCGTGGGGCATCCCTGACGTGAAAGGAGGTATCATGGATGTTGAAACCGCCTCCCACGCGTTCATAAAATTCAAGACCGGTCAGATTCTCTTCGCAAGAAACAGCTGGGCGGAGATGAACGGCAGGGAAGAAGTATCGGTGACTTTCCAGGGCAAAAAAGCCGGAGGAATGATAAGAAGACTTTTCGGCAGAGACGGTATGGACGATACTGCAATTGACGACTGCGAGATTTATACAACGGAGTATGGAAAGTCCGTCAACAGGAGGATCATAACCGAACCGGATGAGAAAATGGGTAGGGAGAGAGCGGTCATCAATTTTGTAAATACGGTTACAGGGAAAGAGAAGCCTTATTCCAATCCGGAAGAGGCGGTAATTCTCATGAGTATAATAGATGCAATCTACAAGTCTGCGCTGACAGGGAACCCGGTAAAGACAGTCTAAAGCGAAAGAACTTCTTTTTCCGGAAAATCTGACACTGCTGGTGGTCGGCAATCCCG
>CAYQXZ010000021.1:0-19706 GCA_964421645.1 uncultured bacterium | reverse complement strand
GACGTATCCACGGGGATAAGCGTCTCTGAAACATTCGCGGTTATCTGAAAGGAGAGAGAAGATGGGGATGGGGAGTAAAACAATACTTGGTACGGAGTATTACCGGCCTCCAAATCCCAGGCTTGAACATTTTGCTTCCGACCTGCGGAAGATAAAAGAATCAGGGTTTTCCGTCATGCGCACGTGGCTCCACTGGCAGCAGGTCAATCCCCGGGAAGGCAAATGGGATTTTGCAAATTACGACAGACTCTTCAAAGAGGCGGGAAAGAACGGCATAGGCATACTGCTGCAATTGAACATAGAGGTGCCTCCCGAGTGGATTGTCACGAAATATCCGGAGGGCATGTGGGTTGATTCCCACGGCAGTCCGTACGTGCCACACAGTGTCGCAATGGCGCAGATGGGGACATACCCGGGTCTGACCCCGGATTATCCTCCCGTAAGAAAGTGCATGGAGGATTTTCTTCTGCGGACGGTTGAACATTACAGGAAACACTCTGCACTCTACGGGTATGACGTGTGGAATGAGATAATGCCTTTCTACGGGGCAAAGAGCGCACACAACTATTTGTACCATCCAGAAACAAAGATTAAATTCCGCAGGTGGCTGAAAAAAAAGTACAGGAATATTTCCCGGCTCAACCATATCTACGGTGGGAGAAATTACGAGGATTTTGACGACGTGCCGGTTCCCCTGGAAGAAGGGGTTACCATAGAACTGCTTGATTTTTACGAATTTTCCGGTGAATGGATTGTGGATTACCTGAAATGGAAGGTTGATACGGTCAAGAGCCGTGATGACAGACATCCTGTCGTGGCGCATCCCGGGAGCGGCCCGGGCGCGGTTATCCACCAGTCCTATGACCCGTGCGATGTTGCGGCTGTCGTAGATAAATGGGGGGCAAGTTGCTATGAGACGTATTTCTGGAAGGCGGCTTTTCTTGCTGCCCTCATCGGGTCCGCCTCACAGGGGAAAGACTGGGGTTTTGTGGAGATGTGCGGAAGCCGTACGTGGTGGGGGCCCTACGGAGGCGAACTCAGGACACCGGAGTTTCTTGAACAGTTTGTCCTGCTCCCGCTTTCCTACGGCGGAAAGTTCAACATGTTCTGGCAGTGGAGGCATGAAAGGTTCGGACAGGAATCCCCGAACTTCGGGCTTGTGAATGAAGACGGCTCTTATAACAAAAGGACGGAAAGGATTACTTCTGTTGCCCGCGCAATCCTTGATAACCAGAGTTTTTTTGACGGCCTTGAATTTCCTTCCGGAGACGTCGGGTTGCTGATAGACCTGCGTTCCGTTTTTCTGGAGTATGCGTCCAACCTTACGGACAGGGATATGCTCATACTTTTTGAATATCTCGGCTGGTTCTATTCTTTCAGCAGGATAGGCGCCAATGTTGAGATTCTTTACGGAAGCCGTATCGCAAAAAACGGAATACCACCGAACATAAAACTGTTGGTTGCTCCTCTTCTCAATATTGAGAGGAAAGGTCTGGCAGATGCCCTCAGGAGTTACGCCGGCCGCGGGGGACACATCCTTGCAGGACCTTACCTGTTTACCTTTGACGAATTCTCGTACATGAATGAAGAAACACCGCCCGAGGACATGCAGGAGATATTCGGCAGTAAGCGCACCGATATTCTATTCCGCAATCAGAAAAATATTCCGCTGAAAGTTCAGGGAATCCGTCCTTCGCTCAAACTCACCGGCCACCATTGCCTTGAGGTTTACGAGTGCGGGAAAGCGTCGCCCTGGATATTTTCGGACGGCGATACAGTCGGCACAGTGCGCAAGACCGGCAGGGCAAGATACTACCGTCTCGGCAGTTGCGCGGGTACTCCGGCGGGCAAGTCAATCTGCTACCCGGAAGATGCGGAATACAGGGATATCTCCGGAGGGATGGAATCCCTCTGTCTTGAACTGGCAAGGTCGGCAGGTTGTTCCTTCCAGAAGGCGAGTGCAACCGGGAGTGTGCTGGTCCGGGCGGGAAAAAGCGGGAAAGAGCATGTGGTTTTCGTCCATAACCCGGAGGAGCACGGCCAGGACGTCCTGCTCAGGACGGAGTTCAAGGTCAAGAAGGTTGCAGATGTGGTAAGGAACGTGGAACTGAAGGTTGCGGATAGCAGGGTATTCCTGAGACTGAAGGGACGGGAGTCACGGCTTCTCAGATTCACCAGATAAGATAATATTGAAAAACTGAAGAAGTTGAGAAATACGGGTAACAGTTATTTCAGGCAGGTATTTTCCCTGTCCGCTAACTCCGTAATAAACGCATTCTAAACTTCGGGAGACGGGGAACACTGTCCCCTTCCACCCTCTGTGATACGGGGTGGCTTTCCCCTGCCTCCCTCAGTAAGAATCTGTAATATTACTCCGTAACGCATCCATGGCAAAACACCTGCCTGCCACAGGCAAAGTGTTACCAGGTTACCCGACTCGTACGTGAACTTGACAAAAGAGAAAATATATGCTATAAAAAATATGGGAAAAGAAAAAAAACGACATATAGTATAAATAGATTTGAAAAGGAGGTGATGAGAAGGGCGGGAAAGTGAAGGAGGGAACCGGATTTTTGTTATAGGCAAGATTCACAGGAGAGTCAGAGAGCACAAAAGGAGGTGTGAAGAACATGAAGGGAAAAAGAGGATTCACGCTGATAGAACTGCTTGTGGTAATTGCTATCATCGCGATACTTGCGGCAATGCTGCTTCCGGCACTGGCAAGAGCACAGGAGCAGGCAAGAAGGGGTGTATGCATCAGCAACCTCAAGCAGATAGGGCTGGCTCTGATAATGTACAGTCAGGATTACAGGGAAAGATTTCCGTATTATGCGAATGGGAGCAACCCGTCTATAAGCGGCTCATTTGGGCTTCTGACCGGCATACTGCCGCCTGATTCAAAGGTTTTCACTTCCAATCCATACATCACCGACGCCCAGGTGTTTATATGCCCGAGCGGACAGCAGAGCGTGAACGCAACACCGGGCATATTGAACTCGAGGAACTGTTCATATTGCTATGCGGCCGGGCGCCAGATGAACCAGCAGACGTACAAGGATACCGTTATCGTGGTGGATAGAAAGGCACAGTATACCCAGGGTTTTAATGCAGGTTCGTCGTCCGGAACCTATGAGGCATGCGGATGCTGGGCTGACAACTACAGAGAATGCAAGGTTGACAGTAACCACGGGGTAGATGGAGTTAATGCCCTTTATGTCAGGGGTAACGCAAAGTGGCTGCCGACTTACAGGGATGCCTCTACAGGGAAGTATTTTTTAAACAGGAGTGACATACCCAACGCTGAGGCGTGGGGTTATCAGCGTCCGGGCGCAGCAATCCCGCGTAACATGGATGATTATGCGGGACTCACGTGGACCAACTGAAGACAGAGATTATGTATAACATTCAACCAGGGGGGTGAACGATGAAGAGAAAAAACGGTTTCACGCTGATAGAGTTGCTGGTGGTTGTGGCGATAATAGCCATACTCGCGGCGATGCTGCTTCCGGCACTCTCAAAGGCGAGGGAAAGGGCGAGACGCGTAACCTGTGCGAACAATCTTAAACAACTCGGACTTGCAATCACGATGTATGTGATGGACTACAGGGATTGGTTTCCGCCCTGCACCGGCCCCAGCAATTTTTACTTTACTAAAGCGATGAACATGAACTATTTTTCAAACAGGTACGCCAACAGCTATTTCGACATCAAGATGATGGACTGTCCGTCGGACCGGACCAGAACCTCCGAAGTTGACTACTGGCCTTACTGGGGACCGGTACCGCAATACAAGTACAACTTCAGTTACGGCTACAACGTGAAAATCGGCGGCTGCTGGCATGCCTCGCCCGGGAGTGGCGTATGGGTGGACGGGGTTGGTGAAGTACGGACAGGGGACCACAGAATCGGCTGGTTCAAAAAGACAGGTCAGACCGTCCTGATGGCCGAGATTGACAGAAAGGCAGATGGTTCAGTCCCACAGCTATATACTCCATACGCGTGGGGAGACGGAAGTGTCTGGTATAACGTGCAGTATGACAGGACAACGGATAATCCGCATCATGACTTGGGTCTGGGGAACAACTATCTGTTCATTGACGGGCATGTGGCATATTGGACGAAACAGGACTATCTGGGTACTTTGAGATCCCAGGGAGATGACCAGACCGGCAGGGGAGCATCCGACGTGCGCGACAGGTGTAACTACTGATAACTGTAGTTTTCAGGGAAAATTTATTAAAAAAGGAGTGAGTGATGCGTAATCTATTTGTCGGGATTTCTCTTTTAGTCTCTCTTATTGCAGTTTCCTGCGGTAGGGTCCCGGGCACTGCAGAAATAATAGGGAAATGGAAGTGTGCGGCTCTTGGCAACAGGACGATTGAATTCCGGCAGGACGGTACCTTGACAATGCAAGACAGCAACATGACCCAGGAGGGTACATATCAACTTAAAGGTTCACAGCTGGAAATCAAGTTCCAGTCACTTTCAGAACCCTCCATATGGAAAGTCTCTTCATCCGGAGGAAATCTGATTATCGCAATCGGGGCAGGAAGGAATTATGAGAAATTTACGTTTGAAAGAAGCCAGTAATCGGGAGAGTGATAGCCCCGTAAAACCTTGAGTGTGAAGCAGCATGGCGGCTCCCTAATGTGCTGCTTTTCCGGAAATGGGAAACAGGCTTAATAAAAATTTGTGTGCGTAAGCACTGAACAGGAAGGTGGATGTTTTTATTTTTTGCTCTTGATACGTTTACGTAAACCCAGACAACGCGATGGAAACACAAAAAACCATAGCAAGAAGGTTCAACATCTCACAAATGTCGGTGTCAAGAATCCTGAACGACAGGCCCGGAGTAAGCAAAGAATTGAAAAGGAAGGTATTGTCTTATGTTGAGAATGAAGGATGCTACATAAACCGCATTGCCAGCAGCCTCATTTCAGGGAAAACAAATATGATAGGGCTCCTTGTTCCGTCCATGTCCTATTCGTTTTTCCCGGAGATAACGGACAGAATTGAAGACCTGTGTCAGAGGAACAATTACTATCCCATAATTTTTCATACCTCTGAGGATTACAACCGCATGGCAAACGGCGTCAAACTCTTGATAGAGATGCGGGCGGAAGGACTTATCATCACGCCTCCAGCGCGCAGCCAGGGCAACGACATATACAGGCAATTGATACGGATGAAAATCCCCTTTGTCTTCATAGACAGGTATGTGCCGGGAATAAGAAGCAGTTACGTTGTCACCGATGCCATCGGCGGAAGCCGCAAGGCCGTGGAATATCTCGCGGGCCTGGGACACAAGAGGATTCTTCATGTCAGAGGTCCGGCAAAAAGTTCAGCGGCGGAAGAGGTTTATCGCGGATACAGGGAGGTCATGCGCGAAAAAGGGCTTGGGGAGATGACCACAGACGGCGGAAGTTACGAGGAAAAAGGCGGATACGAAGCGGCGAGAGAGATACTGAGAAAAGGAATGAAGCCCACGGCAGTCTTTGCCATAAACGACCCTGTGGCCATAGGGGTGATGGAGGCGCTTGATGAACTCGGGATAGGGGTTCCGGAGGACATCTCGGTCATGGGTTTCAGCGATATCAACATGTCTTCAAGGCTAAAGATACCCCTGACGACAATGAAGGAATATCCTCAAAAGATAGGCGAGAAGGCTTTTTCCATTCTTCGCGAGATGATAAGGAACGGCAAACCTGTTGTGCGGAACATAAGGATAGATTCAGACCTTATAATAAGAGAGTCCACAAGTGCGGTGAGTAAAACGGGGAGATGACATGGAAAGACTGGCGATAGAAGGCGGTAAGAAGACTGTGCCGGAAGGGCTGGAGAAGCCGTGGCCCATCATTACGGAAGACGACATATCGGCGGTGACTGCCGTTCTGAGAAGGGGAGTATTGTGGGGGCCGGAGGCGCCTGAAAAGGCGGCGCTGGAGAAGGAATGGGCTGAGTACTGCGGGGTGAAATACTGCCTTGCCACCAACACGGGTACATCAGCCCTGCACGCCTGCGCTCAGGACAGGTATTCGGATTCTCTTCCAGGGACGGCAGTGGCGGGAACTGGGATTTTGAAGAATGGAGATGGGTGCCGATTCCCCCTGATGAGGGAAAGGCGCTGGGCAAACTCGTAAGGCAGGGTATTGACATCAACATGGATTACCGCGGACCGGCATACCGCCGCTGGACAGGTCACGGAACTGCCGGCCACATGGTTGAGGGCGCGGAAGCGTTCAGAGGTAAATCGGTCCTGGTGAACAATTCTGCCGGAAAAGGGTACGTGGAGATCGGGTACCATTCTTCCTTCAACAGGATTTTAAAACCAGGGGCGACCTATTCCTATGAGGTTGCGTTGAGGGGAAACGGAGAATTCGTTTTCCGGGCTTCTGTGGAGGGGCTTGAGCCGATGACAGGTAATACAAAATGGCTTGGATTCCCTGACCTGATTAAGGTCAAACTGACAGACAGGTGGGAGGTTTATAAAGGCACAATCAGACTTCCCGATTACAATGACCCGAATTACAGGCCCCGGGACCTTGTCAGTTGTGCAATAATGGTTCCTCCGGGGACCGTGGTCTATTTTGATGAAATGAAGATTACTCCGCAGGAAGAGTGAAGGGAGATTACACATGGGCAATTTTTCAATCAGGAGATTTTTCAAGGAATCAAGGAATCCTTTTGTGGATGCACTCAAGGACGGACCGGGGTTTTCATTCCAGTCGCAAAAGATAAATCTCTCCGGGTTTCCTGAACAGATTGTTGTCAGGTCTCAGGATGAGTCTGTGAGCGGGAAAAAGCGTCTGTGCCGGATTGTATTCGCGCATCCGGAATCCGGGCTTGAAGCCGAGGTTGCGTACGAATATTTCGCGGATACAGGTGTTCTTGAGATTGAAGGCAGGTTTTTCAACCGCGGCAGCGAGGTCATCAGGGATGTAAGCGGACCGTTCTCGCTCATGGTGAGCTTTGACCTCAAAGATATCGGCACGCCGCGCATGACAACCATTTACGGAGGGGGACCCACGGACGGATGTTTCCCGCCGCCCGCGTATAAGCTGACTGAAACGGACGGCGGACGCAGCCTGATAGGCGGACGGGAGAGTGGCCGTTCCACCGACAGCGTCGCTCCCTATGCAATCGTCACGGATCCAGAAGAACAGCACGGGTATTTCGTGGCTTACGAGTGGCCATGCCGCTGGATTCTCAGCGCTGGCGGGACCCGGCTGCTTGTCCACGTTTCCTACACGGGTTTTGACCTGGCACCGGGTGAATCCGTTTACATGCCGAAAGCGGATATAGGTTTTTTTGACGGAGATGCGGTTGCCGGAACCAACGCGCTGAGAAGGCATATCGTTGAAAACGTGATACGGCTGATTCCGGATGTTCAGAAGGTTCCACCTGTTTTTTACAACACATACTGGGCCGCATCAGAGGGGACCGGCATAGACAATATAGACTATCTGATGCAGGAAGCCAGGGTTTACGCTGAACTCGGGGTTGAATATTTCGTGATTGACGCAGGGTGGTTCAAGGACGGGTTCCGCAAAGGGATTGGCAACTGGGAGATTGAAGAGTCACGCATGTTTCCGGAAGGCATGGCGAAGTTCGCGGATTATGTACGTTCTCTCGGCATGAAATTCGGCGCATGGCTGGAGTTTGAGTTTGCAATGAAAACTTCCGACTGGGTCAAACGCCATCCTGACTGGTTCTATTTCGCGGAGGGAAAACACAACTATTTTTACGGCAAGAGAGAGTTTGACGATTGCCTGCTCAAACTGGACGATGCGGATGTACGCAGGCAGGTGCTTGACTTCCTGCTGGGATGGGTTGACAGGTACGGCATAGAATGGGTCAGGATAGATTTCAATGACGGCCCTTCGCCGTTCTGGGAGGCAAACGAGGCGGATAACCAGTGGGGAAGGATACAGCTGGGATATGGAGAAGGACTGCTGGCGCTTCTTGACAGATTCATGGAAAAATGCCCGCAGGTGCACATAGAGACATGCGCTGGCGGAGGATACAGGATTGACCTGGGCATGATGCGGCGTTCCCATTCGGTGTGGATGAACGACAATTCAAATACCATATTTGCCATCAGGCGTTTCAAGTCCGGAATAAACAGGGTCTTGCCCGGAAGCCACGCGAATTCAGTCTTCAACTGGGCGACCCACGAAGACCGCTGTCCCCAGAGCCGCGAGTCCCTGAAGAAAGACGGCTATCCCCCGGTGGCTCTCCGCTCGCACATGGGTGGCTCACTGGGGTTTGCCGAGAGGACAGCACTCTTTACGCCCAGAATCAAAGCATATCTGAGAAATGAAATAGCCAATTACAAGAAAACAAGGCACCTGATGATGAAGGATTTCTATCCGATTTTCAAACCGCAGCGACTGACCGATTACGACGGCTGGCAGTTCCACGACCCGGAGAAAGACGAGGGTTTTTTCATGGCATTCAGGGTGGAGTCGCCCGAAAATTCGGCGACAATCAAACCCGGCGGATTGACTCCGGGCAGGACTTACAGCATGACCGACATTGATACGGGGAAAACACGACAGATTACCGGAGGGAAACCGTTTCCCATAAACATCCCGGAGAAAGAGGGGACCATATGGTGCACCTACCGAAGGAAAGAAATGTCCCTCAAAAGGGCCAGGGAGGAAAGGAAATGAACAGGAGAAAGATGATTGGTGTTTTGTGCGCCGCTGTTTTGCTGGTGACGGGTGCAGTTTCGCTGTATGGCACAGCGCCTTACGGCGACCCGAACCAGCCGTACGACAAACTGCCGGGCACTCTTGAAACCTATCACGTGAAATGGGCCACGCCTCTGCCCGACGGCAAATTGAAGATTCTTTTCATCGTGCCGTACAGCATGTCGCGCGAGGTGGTGGAATTGAGGCAGCGGCTGGACCTTGACTACACGGTCATCATGAACGTCTGCCGTTCCTCGTGGTGGGAGGGGTACAGGGAAGGAGGGGATGCCTCGCCCATAGCAAACGGCGAAGAAGTCCTGAATAAGATTGTTGACGAACGCCTGGACCTGTCCAGAAAATATGACGCGATAGTCATAGGCAAGGTTTCGTGGGAGATAATGCCTGCAAAAGTGAAGGAACTTGTGTTGAGCCGTGTGCGCAGGGGGACTGCCCTTGTTTACGTGTCTCCGCACAGGGCGACAAGCGGGTGGCGGGGAGGCGCAGCACCACAGGCGACGACACCCGACCCGCAGTACGATAAACTTTTCAGGCAGGACGATAAACCCGGTATTACGAAAATGCTGACGGAAGGATTGCCCTTTGACGTTATCCCTCTCTCAGTCAAGGATACCGCTGATGAAGCGGCCAAACTTCCGAAGGCGCCAATCGCACCCGGCTCATTCCGTTTACCGCTTCAGAAGCCGGTAAACATCCGTGTTACAAAAGAAGGAAATGGCAACATAGTGGTACTGGACTACTGCGACCTGGGTATAGGGAACTCCCTCACATCGGACGTTTTCTATGACCCTGTCATGTACGATTATGAATATGCCCTCCTTTCACGGTGCATCCTCTATGCGGTCAAAGGCGAATCAGGACCCAAGAGTTCAGTCTCTTTCAAGTCGCCTGAGACAGCTCTGAAAGCACCCGAGGGTATGAAAATGCCTGCCGGCTGGGATGTAAAATCCCCGAAGACCGTCATAGCGCGCGATGCGCTCAAGAACTCAAAGGTTGTTATCAGCATTGATTCCGCGGATGTCAGGGGCGCTTCCACGGCAGATGTGCAGATACGGGATGAGAAGGGCTCTATCTTGAAGAGCGAAACAAGAAATATTTCACTCTCCGCCGGGAAGATATCAACGGAAGAATTTTCATTGCCGGTGCTTGCGAGAGGCACGTATTTTGCCGACCTGAGGGTGAAAACGAAAGCAGGCATAGTATCTTTCTCCTCCGCCGCATTCCGCGTGGAGACACCGGCAACCGTGACAAAGATAGAGACCGACAGGCCTTACTACGAGAGAGGAAACAGGATACAGGGAAGGGTGTCTTTCAGCTCTCTGCAGGAAGGGCAGAGGGCCGAAGCATCCGCATTTGACACCTGGGGCAGGGAGGTTGCGCGCGTTCCCGTCAACATTTCCTCAGACAGAGACGGAGGCGAATTTACAATCCCGGTGGCGAATCCCCTGAGCCGTTTGTGGGATATATCCGTTGCCGTCAAGGACAGTGAGGGTACGGTATCGGATAGCAGGATATGGGTGGGACTGCCTGACTGGGACTTTGACGACTATTATGTGCCGTTCATATTCAGCGCCGGTCCAATACCAAGTGACGGATGGAGGGGGTATCTTTACACCAGCCAGGCACGGAAGCACGGTGTAAACGGCAACAACACCTATGTAATATACGCATTTACGGACCAGTACGAATACAACGAGAGGGGACATCTCATAAACATAACATACGGTGAACACCTTGGCGAGAACGGGCTGGGGACAGGGACTCAGTTCTTCAGCCAGGAGAACAGGGAAAGCGAGTATCCCGGTGCGTCCATGGCTGAGTGGGTGGAAATGATAAAGGATGCCCTCGCAAACCACGATGGCAAAATTGATACACAGAAATTCCCCGAAGCGCTTGATTTCGGGAATTACAAGTTAGGCGGCGGATGGCTTAATGAAAGAATGAAATCCTACACGGAACTGCTGAAGTTCGGCACGCCTTACGCATTTCTCACGGGAGAGAACTACCTTCTCGGAGAACCCAACGGTTACGAGATATCGGGCTTTTCCCCGACGAGCACGCGTCTCTTCCAGCAATGGTGCAAAGAAGAGTATAAAAACGACCTGAACGCACTCAATACCGAGTGGGGGAGCGATTTCAAGGATTGGGGGGAGATACGCGGCATTCTTTTCAAAGAGGCATATAAGGCAAAACAGATGCCGAGGTGGATTGCATTCAGATACTTCATGCGCTCCCGTGTCTTCAGTGAATTTTTTATTGAATATACCGATATGATACGCAGGAATATCGGATACCCTCTTGTTACCGGCACCAACGGACACGAACACCATGATATCAGCAGGTACAGGAACGAGATGACTTCGGGAAAACTCTACACCGGGCAGCAGCAGAACGCGGAGTACCGGCAGTGCGTGGGTGAGGAACTGAGACAGTCTTTCTCCGGCGACAGGAGCTTCCTGATTTCATCGCAGTCCATGATGACGCTGAATTTTGACCAGAAAACTCCGTTGAATAATTACCGGCTGCCCTGGAAGATGCTGTTTGCCGGTTACAGGGGGTTTGACTGGGAGGCAGGTTCAGCCAGTTCTGATTCGCTGGGCGGTATGTCCTGCATGACCCCGGACTATTCCGAACCGATGCCGTTTTTCAAGAACATAGGCGAGCAGGTGCTTTATCTGCAGAGCGGCATAGGAAGACTCTGCATTACCTCAAAACCATACCGTTCGGACGTGGCGGTACTCTGGAGTCTGCCCAACCACTATATATCGCGGTTATATCCCAGACAGGAGCAGGGATTCAGCGGCGGATGGCTTTACAACATAGACGTTGACGGCGGTGCCATAGCCGATATCCTGGTGCTTATGAAAAACCTGCGTATCCGTCCGACATTTGTAGCGCCCGAAGATATAATAGCCGGTGACCTGACAAAGAGAGGGTTCAAGGCGTTGATACTTCCTTATAACAAGGGTATGTCGGATGATGAGGCAAAGATTATCCGTTCATTTGTGGAAAAGGGTGGTCTGGTTATAGCGGAGAACCAGCCGGGAATCTTCACCCGCTTCGGGAAGACGAGGGAGAAGCCGGTTCTTGCCGACCTGTTCCCCGTAACGGACAGGGAGAATGTCGTGCAGTACGGCAAGGGGACCGCGGCATACATGCCCGGCGCCATCAACGGGTATCTTTCCCGGATGGAGAAGGGAGATTATGCCGGTTCTGATTCAATAGGACTTCTTCTTGAAAAATACGCGGGGATAAGACCGTTTGCGGAACTGACAGACGGCAACGGCAAGCCGAGAAGGGATACGCTCATGCCTGTCTATCTGAACGGCTCTTCAAGGTTCATCGGGATGCTCAGGGCCGATACCAGCGCGGGCAAGGAGACGGAAGAGACAAAGGTGACGCTGGACAAAAAATATCACGTGTGGGATGTGCGGCAGTCAAAATACCTGGGATATGTTGACGGTCTTGAAATGAAACTTGACATGTATCCCAAGTTTCTTGCGCTTCTGCCCGCAAATCCCGAGAGCATATCCGTAAGGACAGACAGCCCGAGCGTGAAACAGGGCGGTACAATAAGAACTGATGTGAGCGTGAAATTCGGCGCAGGCAGTCAGGATGATATAAACGGAATGGGGCAGGTTGTTCACCTGAAGGTTTACGACCCGGAGGGCAAGGAACTTGAGTGGTACAGGAAAAACGTCGTTTTCAAGGGAGATAAATTGACTGTTGAAATCCCGGTATCTTATACGGAAAGACCCGGTGATTACAAAGCGGTGGTGGAGTATCCTGTAACCGGGATGAATGCATCCGCAACCTTCACCGTCATGAAATAGAAAGGTGGACTAGAAACCAATGTCAGGATTTTCAATATTGAAAATACTGGTATTTTCAGTATGGCTTATAGTATTCCGTGTATCGGCGAGCGAGAAGGTTGTTTTCGCCTCTTATACCGGCAAGGCGCCCGTGATAGACGGCGATATCTCGGATTCATGCTGGAATGAGGCGGAGGAGACTACAGATTTTGTTCTTACGGCAGACTCCTGTGTCAGGGCGCCTCTCAGGACAACAATGAGGGTCCTGTATGATGACGGGCATCTCTATCTTGCCGTTGACTGCCGCACTGCGGGCGGCACCGAGATTTCCCGCGCAGAACCGCAGGGCGACAAGGCAGACCACTATACATCCCTCTATTCCATAGAGGTCTTTCTTGACCCCCTTTCAAGCCGGTCCAACTATTACCAGTTTGTCTGGAGTGCCGACGGAAAAAGATACGACGGGTTCAGGATGAGCGCACGTGATTTTGACGGCAACTGGGTATTCAACACGAAAGTATCCTCTGCCGGATGGACATCCGAAGTTGCCATACCTCTTGATGAATTGAGGAACGGCCTCCCTGTTGCCGGTACGGAATGGGGGTTCAATATAGTCAGGAACGATGAAAACAATTACAGCATATGGAAATACACAGGCGGAGCGTTCCATAATCCATCGCTGTTCGGCACGCTTGTAATAGGTGACCCCGGGACATGGTGGCGGGAGTTATACGAGGAAAGGATAGAGCCGGACATGGAAGTTCTTCAGAAGAGCGTCCGGGCTTATCCGAAAAACCGTTACCTTGCGGGACAGTCCGGCAGGATGGATATGCTCAAGAGGCAGATTGCCGGGATGGGCGCCCCGGACACAGACATCCGGAAAGACGAACTGATTGAACTCTACGGGTATGTGAATTCACTGAAAAATCTTTTGACGGAAACGGAAAGATACATTGAATGGAGCAAGCGGGTTCCATCCGGAAGATACGGGAGATGAGCAATGAAGAACAGAAAAATCGTCCATTCGGTTCTCGCAATATCCTTTCTGCTTTTTTTAGCCACCAGACCATGCGGGTCCGAAGAAAACCGTCTTGATTATCTTGCTTCAGACCAGGCGTACGACCGGCTGACCGGAACGCTTGTTACCGAACATACTCAGTGGGCAAAGCCCCTCAGCGGCGGCAGGCTGAGAGTGTTCATCATAATCCAGGACAGAGCATCGAGGCAGGTTGCTGAACTCGCCCAGCGGCTTGACATGGACTATACGGTTCTTGTGACGGCGAAGGCTGATTCTTTTTTTGAGACTGAACATGCAGGCAGGCATGCTGTTCCGAGGTACGCTCTGTTAATTGAAGAACTGGCAAAGAAAAGACTGCATCCGACCATAGATTATGATGTCATACTCGTTTCTAAGATTGGATGGAAGGTTCTCCCGGATTTTCTGAGAGAAAACATACTCGGCCGTGTAATGAACGGGACAGGGCTTGTTTACATTGAGGCGGCAGGCGCTGAGAAGCAGTGGGGAGAGGAATTCACCTCTCCGGTTGACGGTGCAGATGCCGCTATTACTGCAGGCCTGCCTTTGAGTGCGATGTCCGTGGTTACTGTGAAAGACTCGTCTGACGGTCTTGAGAAACTCAAGGAACTCAAAGGCGCCCACTGGCACACACAGGACGGCTGGCGCGCAGGAGGATGGTGGACGGTAGGAAAATCCCCGGCAACGATAAAGGGATGGCAGTACGGGAAAGGCAGGGTTCTGCTGATTGACTATTATGAAGGCAGCAAACAGGGAACCGGCATTTTGCCGTCCAATGCCGTCACGGGACTTGCCGGGTATGACCTCTTGTATGCTCTGGTTGGAAAGGCTTGTCTGTGGGCTTCAGGCAGGCAGACGCAGGCAGGCATATCCCTCAATTCGCGTCAGGATGAAATCATGCAGAGGGAATCACTCGGGACGCGAGGCATCTCCTTCAGCGTCACCGCTTCTCCGGAACTGCAGGTTCCTCTTGTGACAGAGTGCAGGATACGAAATCTCAAAGGCGAGGTTCTTGCACGGAAGACAACAAAACCTGCAAAAATATCCGGCAAACAGGAGTTCAACGCAGCACTCATGTATCTCCCTGAAGGTAAATATTTCGCAGATATATGGGTGAAAACAGAGGCGGGCGATATCCTGGATTTTGCATCGCTCTCGTTCGCTGTCAGCACATCTGAGAAAATAACTTCCGTTGCAACAAAGAAGGACAGGTACCGTCCCGGAGAAAAAGCTGAAGGAGAGGTTGTTCTCGGCCAGCCGCTGGCAGAGGGGCAGTTGCTCTTCCTCCTGGTCAAAGACACATGGGGCAGGGATATCCTGAGAAAACAATTGCATCCCGACGGGCAAAAGGCGAATTTTGATTTTGCGGTGGGAGAGCCCCTTTCCGCCTTATGGGATATTCAGATAATGATAGAGGATAAGAATGGTGTGGTCGTGAGCAAGACAGTCAACATAGGAATCCCGGATTATAAGATAGACAACTATTTCCTGTCGGAATTCTACGGTGCGTCACCGGGAGCGGAAAATATTCTGAAGATGAGATATTCCTGGCCGTTGTACGGTGTTAATTCAGCGAATGTGCGGAATGTGATGTGGGGAGGGAAATACACCGAAGAGCAGGCGGCCCTCTACGGAGCTGCTTATGAATCAGAACTTGCGGCAAGAAATAACCTCCGTATTTACAGCAGTGTATTCCCGAACGGTTTCGGCGGCTCAGGTCAAGGATACGGCTCCATACCCGGTGAATATGGTCCAATCAACAAAAACTGCCTTACAAATACCGATGAGGCGGCAGACCCGCAGATAAAAGAGTGGAAAAAGTGGGTTGATAACGATGGCGCCGTGACCAGCCGTTACGGTACAATAATGAATTCTATCTGCGCGGAGAGCTTCCTGCCGCTGGACGTGTGTTTTTCAAAGACATGCATAGCGGGCTTCCAGGATTATCTGAAGAGCATTTACGGAGATATCGGAAAACTGAATAGTGAATACGGTACGTCCTACAAGAACTTTTCGGAAGTCATACCGATTCCGGAACCGGATGTTTTCCTGAAGAAACTGTATCCCATGTGGCTTGACCACAAGATGTTCATGTTCAGCAAGATTTACACAGGCATTCACCGCGATGTCGCGAAGCGTCTCGGGACTTTCCACGACGCTGTTCGGGCAAGCACCGTTGACATGTGGTTTGTCCAGCCGGGTTACGGGGTCTCGCCCTTTGACTGGCCGGAGATGTTCAAGGACGTGGACAGTTACCAGACCGAGGTGCACAGTTTTTACCAGTGGGAGGCGCTGATGTACGAGGTTGCAAATTCCCTGGGCGGCGGCAGGGGACTGCAGGTGGTGAGGATTGACCCGTGGTGGTACTGGGAGACCGAGCACTGGAAGATGAGGGTGCACCCCTGGTGGAACCTCTTTCACGGCGGGCAGATGACAGTATTCCACGGCTGGGGCAATGGATATGAAATGGCAGGCGGCTGCCATCCTCTCACTTCCGACTGGTCCGGGCCGCTCGAGTGGTTCAAAATTCTCACAGACGGCATAAAAGAGATACAGGCGGGAATAGGTCCCATGATTATCCAGTCGCAGCGGCTGAGGGACAGGTCTGTTGCGGTTGTTTTGAGCACGGTCAATGTTTTTGCAAGCGTGCTTGACCCGATAAGCGAGATGAACTATGACAACAACCATCGTGATTTCTTTGTTGCCCTGCAGAGCATGGGCATTACCCCGGAATTCATCGGAGAGGCGGATATGACTTCGGAACGGATAAAAAAATCCGGCTACAGGGTCATCCTTCTGCCCTACAACCGCGCAATGTCGGAAGAACTTGCCGCCGCACTGCGCGAATTTGTGAGAAACGGAGGGTTGCTGATTGCCGCCGACAAACCAGGGTCCCTTACCGCTCATTGCAAGGAGAGGGAGAAGAGTGTTTTATCCGACCTCTTTCCCTCTTTCGGCAAGGACTACTATTCAACGAAGACGGGCAGGGGAGAGGCGTTATATGTCGGTAATGAACTGATGGGGATGGAAGGCAGGATAAACAACCGTGATTTCGGCGCACTGCAGGGATTGAAGGAAACAATTGAGAAGTATGCGGAACCGGTTTTCCGTGTACGCCTTCTTGACAGATACGGCGTTGACAGGAAAGATATCTTCCGCTCGGTATTTGCCAGCGGAGATACGCGGTACCTGTGTTTACTGCGCGAGCCGAACGTCAAGGAGGATGACACGGGTTCTTCCGTAACGGTCGTTCTCCCGGAAAAATACTGCGTGTACGACGTCCGTTCGGGCTCCTTCCTCGGCTGCAATGACAGGCTGGACATAACGCTTCCTCAATACGAGGGGAAGGTGCTTGCTCTCTATACAGTTTCCCCTGCGGGATTGTCCCTTTCTCTGTCAGAGAACAGCATTTCACCCGGCTCAACGCTGGGATACAGAATAGAGTTCAAGACTCCGCAGGCAAGGGGCGTCTCCTCCATGGGAAATGCCACCCATCTTGTTGTTTACGGCCCTGACGGAAAGGAGATGCCGTGTTATACCGGTAATCAGATATTCACGGGCATTTTGTACGGCGGCAGGCTGCCGGTCGCCCTGAACACGGTTCCCGGAAGATACAGGATGGAAGTCCGTTCAATTGCAACAGGTCACCGTGCAGAGGCATACTTTGATGTGAAGCAGGCCGAATAGGAAAGATGGAAAGAGACAGGATTTTTTACAGAGGAGTCGCCGCGTTCTGTCTGTTGCTCTTCATGGCAGGTACGGCTTTGCCGCAGCGTGAAGGCAACCTCATAGCCGGCGGCGATTTTGAAAAAAAACCGGTGTACGCTTATCTTTCGGGAGACGTTTATTACATAAACTTGATAAGGCGCGGCTGGGATTTTGAGAGAGAAGGGCCTTTATTCTGGAGGATGCCGGTATTTATTCCAAACCAGGGGTGTGCGAAAGTTCGGGATGAAGAGGGTCCTGGTGCTTATGAGGGCACCGGTTGTCTTTCCGTGAAAACCGACAGAGAGGCCTGTTCCGCCTACACGGGAAGCATTGCCCCGGGTATCAGCTATTCTCTTGAATTTGCCGCAAGAGGCAATGGCGAGATATCATTCGGAGCGTATGTTTACAACGTGCAGAACGCCTGTATTGAAGCGCCAACCTTCATAAGAGTGAAACTTACAGAAGAGTGGAGGGTGTATAAAACGCCGGTGGTTTTAACGCACAAGGACGCGAACAGCGGTGTGGTTGTTCTAAACGTTACTACGCAGACGTCAGTTTATCTTGACAACCTGTTTCTATTTAAAAAATAGGGGGTGTATTATGAACAGGAAGGAAGGTCTGAAATTGCTTGCGTGTCTTGCGTACTGCTTTTTCTTTGCGGCATTCATTTCTTCCGCAGAGCAGAAAAACATGATTGAAGAGGGCGGGATAGAGGTCACAAAGGAACACATGGCTGCCTCTTTTACCACTGCACTGAAGGCGGGATGGGACTTCGGAGACGACATCATGATTGTCCTGCCTGTCTTTTATGACCAGCTGTCAGGCACTGCCGGGAAGATAACTGTTGTTGAAGGAGAACCGGGAGACGTGGTGTACCAGGGGAAAAAGGCCCTTTACATGGAAGGCAACTTCTCCGGTTTCTATATCAGGGTTTCTCCCGCCAACTCGGGCAAGGGTGAAAAGTACCGTATGAGTTTCCGGGCAAAAGGCGAGGGAAAGATAAGCGTCAACTTTGTCGGATTTGGCGAGAGTGCTGCCTGCGAGATTATACCAAAGTCGGTCAATATCTCCGACAAGTGGGAAGAGTACACGATGGACTTTGAGGTCAAGAATGAAAAAGTTCTTCGCATAGGCCCTGCAATTTACGTTACGGGCAAGGCCTGGGTGGATGATATCTTCTTCGGCAAGGCTGCGGAGCAGTAAAACCAACAGAGCGTACGGATAACCGGCAATTCTGACAGAGGGAGAACGATATGCATAAGAAATGGCTTTCGCTTGATGAACGGATTGAACTGGCCCTGAATTATCATCTGACCCGGTCATTGGACCGGCGCCCTGTCGCCAGAGGTACCCTGCTTGAAGGCCTGCCCTATACCAAGGCATACATGGGCAAACACCTGGTATTGATGCATGCCGGTCCGGACCTGAGCGATATACCCGGAAGACACCTTGCGGCTATATCCCTCTGCCTGAAGAACAGTCCGGGCGCATTGAAGAGAAAAACATCCTTGATTGGCGCAGCGGAACACCTGTTGTCGTATTTTGCGAAGAGGATTGGCCGAAGCGGCAAATTTTTCATTACAGGGGAGGAACTTGGCGTCATTGACAGGCCGGAGCGGATATTTTATTTTTCCTGGGACGGAAAACGAAAGGAGCCGAAGGGGTGGTACGGAAAGGCGGGCTTTGAACATAACGGCGGAAATATTTGCATGGTGATGGAAGGACTTGTCCGCTGGTACCTTGTTACAGGTGACAGAAAAGCGAAAGAGACAATTGCCCGGGCCATCAAGGGCAGTATAAGCAATACGAAAAGCATACGGGTGGGGGAAAATTGGTTTATACCTAACATGATGACGCCCCTGGTATTATATCTTGAAGCGACAGGCGACGAGATAGTAAAGAAAGCCCTTGACGAACTTGCGGATTATTTCGTCAGCGATATTTGCCTGAAGTACTTCCCTGACGGTATGCACACGCACGGTTACGGGGTGGGGCATTTGCATCTCCGAATGGGCACAATAGCCGGGTTTGCCCGTTATGCGAAACTGACGGGCAGGACTGATTACCTTGCTGCCGCGGAAAGGTTGTTTGCCGCCAATGTCGTCTGGGGCACGGAATTCGGCTACATGCCTGAACGCCACGTTTACAGCAGGGGCGGCAGCGATTCCGGCAATATCTGGCAGCCGTGGGTTCTCCCTGACGGCAAGAAGGTGGATTTTTCATGGTTTACCCGACCCCGCCATGGGTGGGACACCTGCGAAATCTGCGTTACAGCGGATGCTATTGACGCTGCGATAGTTCTTGCCGAATCCGGATACGAAGAATACTGGGATGTTGCGGAGAGGTACACAAACCACCTTTTCAGGGCGCAGATCACAGACACATCGTTTTTCATTGAGAGGGAGAAGAAGCATCCCCCGGAAATACTCGGAGCAACGT
>CAYQXZ010000020.1:0-19715 GCA_964421645.1 uncultured bacterium | reverse complement strand
CAGAGTTTCTTCAACCCGTCAATCGCGCCCGGGATGAACCTGAATTCTCCCCATGTTTTTATCCAGTCATTCGGCGTGAAAATGGAAATTACACCGTCTCTGTCAAGGAATACCGTTTTCATGTTGGCGGACATCATTTTGCGGCTTTGCTGAAAAAGGGGAGGGTTTCTTCAAGGTTGCATATCAGGTTCATGTTTTGAACCGCCTGTCCCGCCGCTCCCTTCACGAGATTGTCAATGGCGGATACGACTACGAGGAGTTTTTCGTCCGCGAGCTTGATGCCTATGTCGCAGAAATTTGTGTCAACTATGTTCTTCACACAGGGGGACACGCCGTATTTCATCACCCTGACGAACGGTTCCCTGGCGTATGTTTTTTCGTACAGTTCCTGCAGGTCTTCCGCTTTTTGCTTCTCTTTGAGCCGGACGTAGCAGGTTGAAAGAATCCCCTGGTTGTACGGCACGAGGTGTGGCACGAAAGTCACCTTATGGCTTGTTCCGGAGAGCCCGCTTATCACTTCGTCCATTTCCGGGGCGTGCCGGTGTTCGGCTATCTTGTATGCCTTCATGTTTTCGTTGCATTCGGCAAACATGTTGCCCAGGGAAGGCGTTCTTCCCGCACCGGTCACTCCGCTCTTTGAATCGGCGATTATCTGCGCCTCAATCATGCGGTTTTTTGCCAGCGGCATTGCGGCAAGTATCACCGACGTAGGATAGCATCCCGGATTCGCAATCAGTTCCGCACCCTTGATTCTTGTTCTGTTTATTTCAGGCAGGCCATATACAAACCGTTCGTTGAGTTGGGGACAGGCATGCTTCTGATAATACTTCTCGTAGGTCTCCAGACTGTCAAATCTGAAATCTGCGCTCAAATCAATAATTTTCTTGTTTATTTTTATCAGAGGAGGTACGAACTTCATTGAGACCGAGTGGGGCAGAGCGAGGAATATTACGTCGCAGTTCTTCTCCAATCTGTCCCAGTCGGGCGCGTTCTCGCATTTCAGGTCTATGAGATTCTTCAGTTTCGGTATTATCTCGGATACTTCAGGCGTCCCCTCAACTGGAGCGACGAACCCCGCGGTAATCTCCGCGCCGGGATGTGCGACAAGGAGTTCAACCAGTTTCTGCCCCGCGTATCCCGAAATCCCGAATATCCCTGCCCGTATCTTCATTTCAAGATTATCTCTTGGTCCACTGGAATTTCTTTCTTGCGCCCTTCTGCCCGTATTTCTTGCGTTCTTTCATTCTCGGGTCACGCGTAAGGAGCCCGTGCTCTCTCAACTGGGAAACAAGGGAAGGATTGAATTTCACAAGAGCTCTCGCAATGCCGAGTTTTACCGCGTCAACCTGTCCCGTGGGCCCTCCGCCGGTAACCTTGATGTCCGCGTCAAACTTGCTTCCGAGCTCGGATACGGTGAAGGGTTTCATAACCGCTTCCTGCTGGTAGAAGACCGGGAAGTACTCCTTAAAATCCTTGGTGTTTATAAGTACCTTGCCGGAACCGTCAGTCAGTTTCACGACTGCGGTGCTTGTTTTCCTTCTCCCGATGCCGATCAGTTGTTCTGCCATTTTTGATTTTTCCTCCGTTAATTTTTAAACCTCTATTTTAGAAAATTTCGGCGAGGTTGTCAAATTGCTTTTCAAGGGAAGAATAAAGGTCATTATACACCTTGTAGTATCTGCCGTAGACTGCCGTGTTCCCGCGGTCAGGCTTCAGCAGGCTTTTTTCATCTTCTTTAATCATGCGTTTGCAGGCAGAGACCACGTCTTTGTAGATCCCGGTGCCTGCGCCCGCAAGCACAGCGGCACCGTAAGACGGACCTTCCTCTACCGTGAGCCGCACCGTGTCGCTGTTGAATATGTCAGCCATCATCCGGCGCCACAGAATGCTCTTTCCGCCCCCGCCGGAAATTCTGAATCTCTCGCCGGCAGGCACCCCGATCTCTTCCATTATCCTCACGCTGTCCTTCAGTCCGAACGCCACGCCTTCCATTACCGCCCGCACGATATGCTCTTTTCCGTGTTTGAGCGAAAGCCCGAAGAATACCCCTCTTGCATTCGGGTCAGGGTACGGACATCTTTCTCCGGTAAGGTAGGGAAGGAACACGAGTCCTTCGCTTCCGGGGGACACTTTTTTTGCGAGGAAAGTCATCGCTTCGTACGCATTTCCGGATTTCTTGCCTGCATCGGAAAAGAACGTGTCCCTTAGCCACCTGAAGGAACCGCCTGCCGAAAGCATTACTCCCATGAGATGCCATTTGCCGGGTACCGCGTGGCAGAAGGTGTGAAGCCGTCCCTTCGGATCCACGAAGACCTTTTCCGAGTGGGCGAATACGACTCCGCTTGTCCCCAGGGAGACGGAGACAAGGCCTTCCTGCACTATCCCGCTTCCTACTCCTCCGGCTGCCTGGTCTCCGGCGCCTGCAACTACCGGCGTGCGTTCAGCCAGGCCGGTTGTCTGCGAAACTTCCTTTGTGATATGTCCGGTTATCTCCGGCGATTCAAAACAGCATGGAAGGAGCGTTATGGAAAGGTTCAGTTTATCCAGTATCTCGTCAGACCACCGTCGGTTTTTCACGTCCAGGAGGGATGTCCCGGAGGCGTCGGAAACGTCTGTCGCAAACTCTCCGGTCATCATGAAGCGTATGTAATCCTTGGGAAGCAGTACCTTTGCTATTCGTTTGTACAGGGCGGATTCATTGTTCCGCATCCAGATAATCTTGGGCGCCTGGAAACCCGTGAGCACCGGATTGCAGGTGATTTCAAAAACCCTCTTCTCCCCGACGGTTTCTGTTATCTGTGCGCATTCTTTCGCGGTTCTCTGGTCGCACCAGAGTATAGCCGGACGAATTACGTTATTTTTCCCGTCAAGGAATACCGAGCCGTGCATCTGTCCGGTAAGACCGATGCCCTTTATATTCCTGGAATTGACGGCAGATTTTTTAAGGGAGTTTTTTATGCACCTTACGGTTGCCGACCACCAGTCCGCGGGATTCTGTTCTGCCCATCCGGGCCTGGGTGTCAGCAGGGGGTATTCCACCGTCCCCGAGGAGACTATGGCGCCTTCCCGGTCAATGATTACCGTTTTGACGCCGCTTGTCCCGACGTCAATCCCCATCAGGTATTCCATTTTGTTCTGTCTACTGACCACTAATCACTAACCACTGTTTCTTACTGTTGTACTGTTACCTGCGGCGGGTAGATGAAGTTGAGATATCTTTCCGCCACCTTGCTCTCTTCAGTGTATCCCTTGTGCACGTATATCCTGTAATACAGCCGCAGTTCCTGGTATGCCGGCAGAATGTGCGTTCCCGTTATCTTCCTGTCTCCGGCGAAATCCGAAAGGCCGAAGAAGTTTGCGGTGAATAGTCCGTAATCTCTTATGTGCCACCACGTCGGGTGCCTGAAGTTCTTCTGGTGGTCAAATATTGAAATGCCGCATTTCACGCCTTCAACCACGCCGCAGTAGTCGCACCATTCCGCTCTCTTGCCCCAGCACTCGGCTTCGCCGCGTCCGCCGTAGGAGTTTACCAGTATTCCCCCGTTGCGTCCTTCCATCACCGGGTTGACCCGGATGCTCAAGAGCCCGGATTCCTTTGTGTCCCCGAATATTGCCTCGCCCTGGCTTGCACGGAGTATCAACTCGTGGTCAATAATCCTGCGGTCCTCCGGGAGGTTATAAATCGTTATTATCCTTTCTTCTTCAAGGAGCTTCTTTCCCTTGTTTGTCACCCAGTCGCTTTCGGAATGTATTCTCCCGAAGACCGGACCTGAAGTAAGCTCCGCAAATTTCTTATGAATGGTTCTGCCGTGTCCCTCTTCCTCTGACCAGTTGTCGGTTCCGTTCACGTCTCCGTGCGATACCCAGATTCCCCTGTGATGCTTGTGGTCAATCTTTTCAGGATTGCCTTCGGAAGCAGGCGTTCTTAATACCGCTGTTCCTTCGGGCCCGGCGAGGGGGAACAGAAAAGGTCTCACGAGTTTCTCCGAGTAGTTGTAAGCGGTGAAGAACTGCTCGTTGATGAAAACTTCAACAATCCCCTTATCCTTCTTGTCCGCCAGTTTCACGGTTGACGGCGCCTTGTCGGTCTTCTTGACGGCGAGTTTCACTTCCTCCCCGGGCTTGATTGCCGAAGGAATGAACACAATCCGTTCTCTGTCAACCTGCCCGTAGTAATTCTCCTTGCCGCGCGACAGAACAAATGCGCCTTTTTCTCCTTTCCACTCCGCCGACAGCGGAGATCCTGCAAATTCCCTGTTTGCTCCATTCTTTACAATTACCTCTGCCATGTTTTGTTTCCTCCTATACTTCTTTTGCTTCCTTCGCCCCTTGGGGGAGAAGGTCAGGTTGAGGGGTGCTTTTCCATCTTGTCACCCCCACCTGTTTCCTCCCCCCTCAAGGGGGAGGAGAACAAGGTGTTTAAGTAGTATTTCTTTATACAAACCTCTTAAGGTATTCAATGCTTTTTTTCGCTATCGTCTCTGCTCCCGGGGAGAAATCAAAGACTTCCACCGAAAGCCATCCGTCATATTCCGCGGATTTCAATGCCCCGATTATCGGTTTATAGTCAACGTCGCCGAAGCCGGGCCCGCTTAAGTTCTTATCGTTCACGTGGAAATGCTTCAGGTATTTCCTGCTGTCTCTTATTATGTCCGGTATCGCCTTTTCCTCGCCGCTCATCGCTTTCACGTCAAGGTGAAGCTTCAGGTACGGGTTCCCGATTTCCTCTATTATCTCAATCGCCTGCTGTGCCGTGTTCATGAAATTCGTCTCTGTTTTTGCCAGCGGTTCCAGGCACAGGAATACCTTGCGCTTTTCGCATTCCTTCAGTACTTTCAGCAGTACTTCTTTCACGTTGCCCTTCACTTCTTCAAGGGTCTGGCCCTCGCCTATATTCCTCTGTTTTGGTGAGCCGAAGACCATTATGTCGCCCCCGATTTCCGAGGTGAACCTTGCCAGTTTGCACAGGTAGTCCGCGGTCTTTTCCCTCAACGAACGGTCTTTTCCGGACACCGAGAGCCCTTCGGGTTTTACCAGCAGCCAGTGTGTCCCGATTATCTTTACGCCGTGCTTCTCCGAGCAGTCCCTTATCATCTTCTTTGTCGCGGCAGGTATCAGGTCAACCGTGTCGGCGAGAGTGAAAGGAGCTATCTCAAGGCCTTCGTATCCGGTCTCTTTTATAAAAGAAAACATCTTCTCAATTTCCCAGTCCTTGAATATCTCGCTGCAGATTCCAAATCTCATAGTTGCCCTCCCGGTTTCTTCTTCCTCAATAATGGGGGTGTGTCAATATACTCATCTTCCCTTTCGTTCCTGATGAGCGGCAGTTCCTCGGGCTTCTTCTCCGATGCGGGCCTTCTCAACGGGCTTTCCATCCTCGGTTTAATTCCGCCGATTCCGGTTGCAAGGAGCGTTATGTGAACCTCATCTTCAAGTTGAGGGTCTATGGTTACGCCGAGAACCTTTGAAGGGCAGGATATCCTGGTCTGGATGAGATTCATGGCATCTCCCACCTCTTTCAGCGAAAGGTCACTGCTGCCGGTTATGCTTATCAGGATGTTCTTTGCTTCCATTATTTCGCTTTTCTCTATGAGCGGGTCATCAATCGTCGTTCTTGCGGCGTTTTCCATCCTTCCTTCGCCTTTACCGTATCCCAGCCCCACTATTCCCCTTCCCGCGTTTTCCACTATTGAGCAGATGTCGGTAAAATCAATGTCAAGGAATTTCTGCTTGTATATCAGGTCGGTGATGGAGGCCACCGTCCTTGAAATCTTTTCGTCCACCCTGGCGAAAGCGTCGGGCAGCGGGGTCTTTTCGTCAACCAGCTCGTATATCTTCTGGTTCGGGATGTGTATCAGCGTGTCCACGTTGCTTTCCAGCATTTCCATGCCCTTCTTTGCATGGGCAATCCTGCGTTCGCCTTCAAACTCAAAAGGAGTTGTTATTATTGATATTACGATTGCCCCGTTATCCTTGGCTATCTTGGCTATGATCGGTGAACTGCCCGTACCCGTTCCTCCTCCGAGTCCGGCCACGAGAAATACTATGTCGGCGTTCTTCAGCACTTCCCTTATGGTCTCCTGGTCTTCGTTTGCCGCAAACTTGCCTTTTTCCGGATCTTTCCCGGTACCCCTGCCGTGGGTGGTCTTTTCGCCTATCTGCGTTTTCACGTCCGCCTTGGAGTACTTGAGTGCGTTTGCGTCCGTGTTAAAAACGACGAAGGTGATCCCCTGTATGGCCCCGTATATGCGGGACACTATGTTGCTGCCTGCGTTCCCCACCCCCACGAGCTTTACGTTAATGCTTCCGTTCTCATCCTTTTCCTCTATGAGTTTGACCATGTTTACAACTCCTTAGTCAACATTACTCCGATACGACCCCTTAGAACCACTTTTCCCAGACCTTTTTGGCTTTCTGCCACAGGTTGTTTTTTTCATCCCTGCGTTCCTGTTTTGACGCCAGAAGCAGCAGACCTATGCCGGACGAGAATTCAGGCTGAAGAAAGCTTTCATCAAGGTTGAAAAGATTTCTGGGAATCGCGATCCTTGCGGGCATCTCAAAAACCGTCTCTGCGAGTTTTGTTATTCCATTCAGTCTGGCTCCTCCTCCGGAGATAATTATACCCGCCCCGGCCGTGTATAGAACTGCCGGTTTCTCAATGCGGTGCTTGACAAAGTCCTCAAATATCTCGCGCATCCTTTCGTAGACAATCTTTGATATTTCCTCAACCGCAACCCTCCTTGACATTTTTCCGGACAGGTCAAATATCTCCACAGTTTCGGAAAGCACCCTGTCCTTCTCCTGGACGAGGCTGGGATAATCGCACCAGCCGTGCTTCTTCTTGAGCTCTTCGGCAAAAGCAACCGGGGTGTGCAGTCCCTTGGCGAGGTCTATGTCAACGTTGCCCCCGCCGACCTTTATGGAATCGGTCAGTATGGTGTTTCCGTCGGCAAAGAGCGCTATGTCGGTGGTACCTTTTCCGATGTCTATGAGAAGGCACCCGACTCTTTTCTCTTCCTCCGTGAGCGTCGCCTCTGCAACGGCCCATGAGTGGGGATATATGTTTTCTATCTGCGCCGCGGAGCTCTTTATGCAGTTCTTGATGTCCTGCCAGGGGTTTGTCTCCACGGTTATGGCGTGCACCTTCATTTCAAGACTGTTGCCGTGCATTCCCACCGGAGGTTTTCTTGTAACGTTCAGGTCGTCTATCTTGTATTCCTGCGGGATCGTGTAGAGAACTTTTCTCCCGGGCCCGTTGGCGGCGATGACTGCGCTTCTTATCTCTCTCTTCAATGATTCAACATCCGCCTCTCCTATTTCGCGGCCCTGCGGTTCAATCTCCGTCCTTCTCGTATGAATCGTTCCTTTCAGGTGCCCCCCGCCCATTCCGATGGTGACCCATTCCACCTTCTCGCCGATTTTTCCGCCGAGGGACTTGAGGACCTCAAATATACAGTTGCTCGCTTCCTCAATATCCGCAATCCTGCCCTTCTTCACTATGTCCTCGGGCAGGTTCTGCACCTCGGCGCCCACGATCTCAAGCCCGTTGGCGCTCCTTATTCCCGAAATGCCGAAAACCTTGCTTGTGCCTATGTCAAGTGCGGTTAGTATGTTTCCGTTCATCTTTTTGGCAGCAAATTGATTTCATCCGGATAGCGGCGTTGGTTGCGTCGTCGGCTTCGTCAACATACGTTTTCAGTATGCCTCCTCGCCTCCTCCTTACCGCCTTGCTATCCGGCGAACCTAATTTGCTGGTACTCTTTTGATGTTAGTGTATTTTACGTAAGGATTCTCAAACCTCAAATCCACGTAATCCCATTCAGTCCCGTCTCTCTCGCATTCCTCCAGCACCGCCCGCAGTTTCTCAAGCTTGCCGGTGATATCTTCATTCACAAGAAGTATCTTTCTTGTGCTTGCAGTTTCGTTTAGAACTATGTCAGTAGGCTTAACTATCCTGATACTCTCAAGACTGAAATGTTTCTGAAGATTCTGGAGATTATAGCATTTTTCTATCTCTTTCAAAACCTCCAGTTTCCAGAGTTCTCCGGCATCCAGGCTGTTTTCGCTCACGCTGATGCCAGTCACCCGGAGAAGGTTCTCCGGATTTTCCGGCGGCAGGAGTATTTTCCCTGTCCTGTCAACGTAAAATGTGCCTGTTCCGTTTTCCAGTATGATCCAGGGTTTCCGCAGGGTCACGTTTATTTCAACGGTTGAAGGATAGATTTTTCTTACGGTACAGTTCTCCACCTCCCGTATTCCCGCTATTTGTTCACGCAGTCCGTCAACGTCAAGAAAAAGCATGTTCTTTCCGGCTTCAATCTCAAGAAGTCCGGTTATCAGCGGCCGTGCGTTGTAGGGCACAATTCGCACTTCTTCTATCCTGAATGTTTTGATATCCCACAGGAGAACGGTGAGCAATTTCCTTGCGTTGAGGGCGAGAAGCAATGCAACGGCTGCCCCGGCAGTGTAAAGAAAGATCTTTATCTTTTTTTTCCTTTTCTGCCAGGCCCGCTGCTTAAGCTCTCTTATTCTTTCGTCTGTTTTCTGTCGCGGCATTTTTTTCTGCGAAGCGTACTATTCTCTCGCATAGAGATTCAAATGAAATTCCCTTTGCCCTTGCGGCGTCGGGAAGAAGGCTGGTGCCGGTCATTCCCGGTATTGTATTAACGTCCAGTATGTACGGCACGTTCCGTCTTGTAATGAGTTCCATCCTTGCGAAGCCGGAGCAGCCCAGCACCCTGTAAGCGTTCAGAGAGCTCTCTTCTATTTTCCTTACGGTTTCGTCCTTGAGTCGCGGAGGTATTATGTGCCTGCTTCCTCCCGGAGTATACTTTGCCCTGTAATCGTAGAATCCGTCCGGGGTCTCTATTTCTATCACCGGAAGGGATTCAGGGTTGCGGTTGTCCCCGAGCACCCCAACGGTAACTTCGGTGCCGCTTATGTATTCTTCTATGAATACCTGGTCATCCAGCATGAAACATTCGTCAACCGCTGACCTGAGCTGCCTCGCGTTCCTTACAATCTTTATCCCTATCGTGGAACCGAGATTCGCGGGTTTAACCACCGCCGGCAGGCTGAACGGAAGCGAGACCGTCTTTTCTTTCTCAACCTCCACGAACGCAGGCGTCGGGAGCTTATGGTATGCGAGGATCTTCTTTGTCAGAATCTTGTTCAGGCATACTGCGGATGCCCGAACTCCGGAACCGGTATAGGGTATCCCCAGTACCTCAAGGAATCCCTGCATGACGCCTCCCTCGCCCATTCCGCCGTGGAGCGCTATGAATGCGCAGTCCGGTTTTGCTTTCAAAAGCTTTTTGAAAAAATTCTTTCTTGCGGGATCAAGAAGGCAGACCTTGTGTCCCTTTTTTTTCAGTGCACCCGCAACCGCTCTGCCTGACTTTAACGAAACTTCTCTTTCAGGACTTTCTCCTCCATATAGCACTGCGATTTTCATTGTCAGAATCTCCCGACCAGCTTGATTTCCAGTTCAAGCTCTATATTATACACCTTTTTGACCTTCTCTCTGACATCCTCTATCAAACCGTATATATCCCCGGACTTTGCGTTCCCCTTGTTCACTATGAAATTGGCGTGTTTATCTGATACGAAGGCATCTCCCCGGCAAAGTCCTTTCATGCCGCACTTCTCTATCAGCTCCCCGGCGAAAGCTCCCGGGGGATTCTTGAATATGCTTCCGGCCGAGGCATACTCAAGCGGCTGGCTGGACATTCTTTTTTTCATGTGTCCGGCAATGGCATCCTTTATTTCTTCTTCCGCTCCCTTCTTCAACCGCAACTCCGTTCCGCAGATGAAGACATCCGCAAGTCCGCTCGTCCTGTAACCGAAATTTATCTCCCGACGGGATAATCTATGCGGACTTCCTCCGGTGATCGGAAGCACCTCCACCTCTTCTATAATTTCAGAGAACCACATAGTTTTGAGTCCCGCGTTTGAGATGACAGCTCCTCCTACGGTCCCGGGTACCCCGGCGAGAAACTCCGCTCCCGTAAGGCAATGGATGAGAGAAGTTTTCACAAGGGATGAAAGGCGTACGCCGGGTTCACAGATGACCCGTTCGTTTTCAACAAGCATGCGGTTAAGTCTCTGTGTCGTCAGAACAATCCCCGCAAATCCCCCATCACTCACAAGAATGTTGGTTCCGTTTCCGATTACCAGCAGAGGCAGCTTATTACCGGCCGCAGAGGAGAGGATTGTCTCTGCTTCTTTTATATCCACCGGAGACAGCAGGTATCTCGCAGGCCCGCCTGTCCTGAAGCTTGTCAGCGAAGCGAGCGGAACGTTCTCCTGCACCATCCGGGATATTTTGTCCAGGTTTTTTCTTGTCTCTTCCATTCGTCCCATAATATACTACCTTGTTTTTCTTCAGTCAATTAATGCAGGAGAATCAACCGCTGCAAATTTGTCGCCGGTTCCAGTCATAAACATTTTTTCAGTAGCGGACACTCTTGAGGTAGAGGCCGGAGGCAGGGGCGGTGGGAGGGGCTTTCTTCCTGTCTTTTGATTTGATGATGCCGGGGATGTCTTCCGGCTGGAGCTTGCTTTTTCCCACGTAGAGCAGGGTTCCGAGGATATTTCTTGCCATCTTGTACAGGAAACCGTTCGCGGTAATCTCCACCGAAAGAATCTTCACTGACGGGTCAAGCGTGAATTTCTCGTTTCTGATGGTAATTTTGGAAACAATCCGTACCGTGTTTCTTTTCTCGCTGCCGGCGGCCTGGAACGCCGAAAAATCATGCTCACCGAGGAAATAAGCCGCTGCTTTCCTGATTTTTTCCGCGTCAAGATTTCCCCTGACATAACAGACCAGGCCGTTAAGAAAGGGGTTTCTGTCCCCGCGGACAATCAGGTACCTGTAGGTCTTTTCCTTTGCCGAATACCTGCTGTGGAAATCCGGCTTTGCGCCCCGTGCACTCTTCACGCATATGTCGTCAGGCAGTGTGGCGTTAAGGGCATTTTTTATCTGCTGCGGGGCAAGCCTGGAGGATCCTGTCCTGAAATTTGCCGTGTAGGATATTGCGTGCACTCTTCCGTCGGTTCTTCCGCATCCGGTCAGTTTAATCTTTTCGCCGAGGATTTGTTTAAGGGCTTTTTCAATAGTTCCCTGGATGGTTATCCCTGTTTTCTGATCCTGCCAGCCGGAGAACCTGCTTCCGTTGTAGGAGATGACCAGTTTTATGTTCCGCTCCATGTTTATACCGGCTGCGGGACCTTAACTTCGGCGGCGAAGATTATCTTTCGCGGGCATTCCGGAATGCATTTGCCGCAGTTGTCGCACTTTGAGTAGTCAATGACGGCAAGATTGTTCTCCAGGACTATGGCATCTCTCGGGCAGACCTTCACGCACTTGCCGCACCCGATGCATCCTGTCTTACATACTTTCACAACGACCGGTCCCCTGTCGGTGGACGAGCATGCCACGTAAACTTTCTTGTCCGCGGGAGCAAGCTTGATGATGTTCTTCGGGCATTCAGCCACGCATTTCCCGCAGGCGATACACTTTTCTTCGTCAACGACGGGAAGCCCGCTTTCATCCATCGTGATTGCATCCACCGGGCAGATCCTGGAGCAGTCTCCAAGTCCCAGGCATCCGTAAGCGCATTCAAGGTTGGTATTGAAGAGAGAGCTCAATGCATTGCATGTCCTGATCGTCCTGTACTCAAATTTCCTTTTTGCGTTCACTCCGCCGTGGCACAGCACCCTTGCAACCTTCTTTTCCCTTTCTTTTTTCTCAATCCCGAGAATTGAGCATATCTTACCCATGTCTTCTTCCGGCAGCATCGCACATTTTTCCGGCGAAACCTTGCCCTCGGTGAGGAGCTCCGCAAAGAGACCGCATCCAGCCTGGCCGCATGCTCCGCAGTTGGCTTTCGGCATCAATTCAAAAATCTGCCCGGTCAGGGGATTCTCCTCAACCTTGTACCGCATGCTGAAATATGTCAGAAACACCCCGAATGCCAGGCCAAGTCCTCCGAGAATCGCTATCGGTACCCACATTTTTTTTCTCCCTTACCACGGACTCATATTGCTGTATCTTTAGAAAAGCGAGGGTTCCTCATCTTCTTCCTGATTTTTATCGGAACGTTTTTTATCCATCACTGTCCTGGCGACGCAGAAAATCATGAGGCAAATGATGAATCCCCAAGAAACCAGCATGAAGATCAGTCCGCTTGTTCGCATTTCCTTTTCTCCCACGCTTTCTTTACCAGCAGAGATAATATCAGAAACAGAACCAGCATCATAATCCTGGTCATGATCACAAACGGGACGTTCTCTTTGGCCACGCCCTTCAGCAGGAGCGTGGGGATTGCCTGCTGGAACGTCCAGAAACCAAGTATTGCCAGCAGGAAGGCCGGCGTCACGTATTTTATGACGAATTTGAAGATTTTCGGTATCCGTATGTCCGAACCGGAGTGCATCTCCTCCCACGCCCTGTCAATTCCGAATACCCATGCGAAAAGAATAGTCTCCACCGTCGCAAAAACCACCAGCGCAAAAGTACCGCCCCAGAAGTCAAGCTCGTCCACGACCCCTCTTGCGAGGAAGAATATGGCGAATTGCGAAAGAGCGAAACAGGCGACAGCGAAAATGGAGACAGCTTTTTTTCTTGATATGTTGAATTCATCTTCAAGGAATGTTATTGCCGGCTGCGCCAGCGAAATTGAAGAGGTGATGCCTGCAAGGAACAGCAGGATGAACCAGAAAAAGCCGAACATGGTGCCGGCAGGAAAGGTTTTCAATATGAGGGGCATCGTGACAAAGCCGAGATCAAACGAGCCCTGCTGGGCAATCCTGCCGATGCCCGCGGGACCGAAGAACATGAATGCCGCCGGTATGACTATGCTGCCGCCGATAATTACCTCCGCAAACTCGTTCGTGCTTGCCGCCGTGAGCCCGGAAAGCAGCACGTCGTCATTCTTCTTGAGGTAACTTGCGTAGGTGAGTATAACGCCTATGCCCACGCTCAAGGTGAAGAATATCTGTCCTGCCGCCGCGAGCCACACCTTTGCGTTTTTGAGCGCGGAGAAGTCAGGATTCCACAGGAAACCGAGTCCGCCTGCTGGCGTCCACAGAGGGTCAACCGCAGGATGCAGGGTCAGCACCCGCACCAGAATTATCAGCGCGATTGCCAGCAGGGCCGGCAGGGCCACAAGGCACAGCCGTTCAATCCCCTTTCTTATGCCGAAGAGAACGACCAGTATGTTCAGCCAGAAAGTAATGAAGAAGAAAACATATGCTGTCCGGATCCCTGAAAAGTATTCGTTGTGCACGATGCCCTGGTAGCCCTGCAGGAAGGCAACCATGCCTGGTTCGTTGGTAATGCCCGCGTATCTTCCCGTCAGGGAGAAAAGGCTGTAGCCCAGCAGCCAGGATTCAATGTAGGTGTAGTAAATGAAAATCACTATGGGCCCGAAGATTCCTATGACCCCGAAGTACTTTATGAACCTGTTTTTCCGGCAGAGCGAGTGGAATATTCCCGGCGCCGTCCCGTGCTCAAATCCTCCCCCGAACCTTCCTATCGTCCACTCAATCCACATCAGGGGTATGCCCAGGAGGATGAAGGCGAAGAAGTACGGTATCATGAATGCGCCGCCGCCGTTTTTCGCCGCCTGAACAGGAAATCGCAGGAAGTTGCCCAGGCCTATCGCACTTCCGGCAACCGCGAGAATTATTCCTAACTTGCTTCCCCAGCTTTCTCTTTGCATTGTAGTTACAGTTTGAGTTTGCGCAGGTATGCGACGCTCTTCTTGTATCCTTCCGCGCCGTCCTTGCCTTCGTATTCCACGCACCATACTCCTCTGTACCCGGCATCCTTCAATATGTTTACGGCATCCACCACGGGCACCTCTCCTTCGCCCAGCACTTTCCCCTTGTACGTACCCATGCTTCCGGTGCCGTCCTTGAGGTGCGTATGCAGGGTATAAGGAGCAACCTGCCTGTATATGTCTCTCAATTCGTCCACCGCATATCCGTACCACCTGTAATTCATGGTGTCAAGGTTGGTGCCGAGATGCTTTGAATTGATTGTTTTCAGGATATCCAGAAGCAGGACGTGGTTGTTGGTTACCGTCCCGTGATTATCAAGTGCAAGGTAAACGTTCTCTTTTTCCGCGTTCTCCGTAACTTTTGAGACGCCTTTCATTATGAGATCCCTGTAGTCTTCTTCCTTCACCCCTTCCTTGGGCCATCCCCCGTCAATCCTCAACTGGTTGAATCCGAGGTCTTTGACCATCTTGCACATCTCTCCGACCATCCATACCTGCCTGTTGAGGTCATCCCCGGTTTTTTGCAGGAAATCGCTTCCGGAAGATATCTGGGATACCTTTATCCCGTACTTCTGCAGCAGCAGTCCGGTCTCCCGTATCCTGTTTTCTGGTTTTCCAATGTCCTCCCACACGTCTTTCCTCTGCAGTTCCACGTACCCGACACTGTTGTCCCTGCACCACTTGAAAAGCTCTTCATTTGAGAAATTTGAAATGTTGTAATTGATCACGCCTATCATGCTCTCCATTGCTTTCTCTCCTTTACCCCGAACACTTCCTGATACGCCCGATAAGTGAGGGGTTCATGATTTTTCTTCTACGTGAAAATCCTTGCCAGCAGGCTTTTCTTTACACTGATGGCTTTATATGGGCACACCTCAAAACAACACAGACAATTTATACACTTTTTCCTGTTAAATTTCAAGTCCTGCGAGATTGCGCTTACAGGACATACCTGCCTGCACGCGTAGCACTTCCTGCATATTTCCGGGTCTATCACCGGCATGGCCCTGAAATGCCTGCCGAGCAGTTTAAGAAAAGGCCTGAAGCATCTGTTGAAAATCAGGGAGCCGGTACGTCTGGCGGGTATCCTGAAATTCTTTGCCGGTACAAGTACATCTCCGGTTATCTCAACTTCCGGAAGCCCGTATTTCTCACCGTATATCTCAAGGCACGGCACAATTTCCGGCTTTATCCCTATCAGGCGGCAGCACGCAATGTCAACGGCTACCGCGTCTCTGCCACCGACCAGGTATCCGGTTTCACGCAGTGTGCCGGATGCGGGCCCTGCTCCTTCCATTGATACGACGGCATCCACCAGGTTAAAGGAAACGTAGTCCTTTACAGCCGCGTAGTAGGCGGTTATGAATTCCGAAAAGTCATACGGGGAGACAAACCTGCTGTGCAGAATGCTCTTGTGAAATCCCGGGATGAGCCCGTAGAGATTTTTCACCGCGGCGGTGAGGATCGTAAGACCGTGCGTCTTCAGTTTTGCGACGTTGACCATGCTGAAATTCTTCACATAGTCGGTAAGCGGCACCTCTATCTTGTATTCTTTTCCCCTGATCCTCTGTCTCCCCTTTTCCTCCCCCTTGAGGGGGGAGGATAAAGGTGGGGGTGATTTTGTGAGGTGTCCGAGATTCACCTTAACCATGAAGGAACTGTTGAATTTTACCAGGGGTGCGCCGGTTGCCTCCGAGACCTTCTTATATCCGCAATTCTCCCAGTAGAGTGAAAGCGGTTTTTCCGCGTTTGCCGGGCTGTCGCCGATTATGTTTTGAGAGCCGGAAAAGTATCTTACCGCCGCTTCCACGACGGATGGGTGCGTGGTCACGCCTTCTTCGGGGGTTCTGGCCGAAAGCATGTTGGGTTTAAACAGGATTTTTTGAAAGGCGTCCTGGCGGATGTCCGTTAGCATGAAGACTTTTCTTACGGCATCCCTTACAACAGCACTGTCATAGGATGTGCACCTTACTACCGCAACCTTTTCTTTCACGCAGGCCCCCTCAAACTCCGGCAACCTGCATGAGTTTCTGCCCGTAGGTGATGTAGGTTTTGTAGGTGAGGTCTTTATCTCCAACCTTTCCTTCGTGCACGACGCTTGCCAGGTGCGGCTCTATGGAAACGAATCCGTCATATCCCGCTTTCTTCAGGTCCTGGAGCACCTCTTTCACCTTGCCGTCGCCTTCAGCCGGATAGGTCGCCCTCAACGGTTTTGTCCCGAGCTTGTAGTCTTTTATGTGAACGTATTCAATGAGATGCCTGACTTTTGAATAGAACGTCCAGGTGTCTCCGTAGTCGTGGGCGATGACGTTACCGGTGTCATACAGCAGTTTGAACGAGGGGGAGTTCACGCCCTCGTACAGTTTCAGCATGTGGTCTCCGCTCAACCCGCCCCATCCGCTGCAGTTTTCGTGCGCAAGAATGATGCCGCCGTCTTCCGCCATCTTCGCCAGTTCCTTCATCCGTTTGACGGCCTCTTTGCCCCATTCCGCTTCGGAAAGAGGATTCTCCTTATTGTTCGGCCAGGACATCACGCGGATGTACTTTGTTTTGAGCCTGTGCATTCTGGGGATTGCCCTCTTGAGTTCATCAACGTCCTTCTTGAAATCCCCGGAAATTTCGGTTGCCCAATTTGCGATGGCGCTTGAAAAACATGATACCTTCAGCCCGGATGCCGCAACCCTGTCGTATATCTCATCAAATTTTGCGTCTGACACCATCGTCAGGTTTTCACCGTCAACGTTGCGTATTTCCATGTACTTCCAGCCCAGTTCCTTGTGCGCCTTTATCTGTGTCTCTATTGCCTGTCCCGCCTCATCGCTTATCCCTGAAAATTTCATCTTGTCTCCTTTACCCCGTCTGGGGACTGTTTTTCCAAACAGTTTACCGCATAGACACGGATTTGTAAAATCCGGAGGTGCATTATATAATGGAAATGTGAAAGACAATACCGACTACATGCGCAAGTTTGAGGTCCTTCAGAGAATCAGCGTTTTCATATCCTCCATAGACAGCCTGCAAAAACTCCTCACCCTGATAATGGAAGAGAGCAAGAGTATCCTAAATGCGGAAGCAAGTTCACTTCTTCTTTACGACAGGGAAGAAAAAGTCCTTTTCTTCAAGGTTGCCACAGGAGAGAAGGGCAGCAAGGTAAAGACAATCAAGCTGAAACTGGGACAGGGGATTGCAGGAACCTGCGCGAAAGAAAAAAGGATAATAAATGTGAAGGATACCTCACAGGACAAGCGCTTTTTCTCTTCCGCGGACAAGAAGTCCAGCTTTCAGACCAAGAGCATACTTGCGGTTCCCCTTACAGGCAAGAAAGGGAAACTGCTGGGGGTTCTTGAAGTTCTCAACAAGAAGGACGGCACGTCTTTTGACGGCGGAGACGAGGAATTGATGAGCATCATCGCCGGGCAGGCATCCCTCGCGGTTGAGAATGCGCAGCTGTACATTGAGAGCATGAAGAACGCGAAGATGGCGGGAGTCGGCGAGACGATGCTCTCGCTTTCCCACGACATCAAGAACATACTCAACGGTCTTTCCGGGGGCGTTTACCTGCTGGATGAAACAATGGCGTCGGTGCAGGGTGAATACGTCCAGGATGCGTGGGGGATTGTCAAGTCAAACGTGAACAGGATTTCCGACCTGATACTGGACATGCTGAATTACTCATCCAAGAAAAAACCGCTCTTCCAGCAGGTCGTCTTGAGCAATTTTCTCAAGGATGCCGTCAGCGTGTATGATGAGAAACTGAAGCAGAAGAAGGCAGAGCTTCAGTATGAATTTGACCCGGATGTCGGGGAGATAAAAATTGATTCCACGGGCATGCAAAGGGTAATCCTCAATATTTTCAGCAACGCGTACGAGGCCATACCGGATGGGACGGGCAGGATAAAAATCTGCACCAGGAACATGCCTGAAAAATGCAGGTGTTCCATAACAATACAGGACAACGGGCCCGGCATTCCGCCCGAGAACCTGAAGAAGATATTTGACATATTTTTTACCACGAAGGGACATAAGGGTACCGGACTGGGACTGGCAGTCGTTAAGAAGATAGTGACAGAGCACAGGGGAACGATAGATGTTTCCTCGGAACCCGGGCAAGGTGCTGCTTTTACCATCACGCTTCCTCTGGACCCCGAAAATGGTAAGGATAAAAAATAAGAGAAACGTTTTTGTAGTGTCTTTCCTCACAACCGCATTCTTCTTTCTGCTCTTCCGCCTTGACATTTTTAACAGTATTGAGAACGTTACCTACGACTGGAGGATGAAAACCTTCAGTAATAAACAGACAACCGGGAACGTGGTGCTTATATTCATAGGCGACGATACGCTTGACATGCTCGGTGAATGGCCCATATCAAGGCAGTGGTATGCAGGCCTGACGGAAATACTGAAGGTCATGGGTGCAAAAGCGGTCATTTTTGACGTGCTTTTCATGGACAATTCTGGGGAGGCGGACCGGGAATTTGCCGCTGCGATAAAAAAGGCAGGCAACGTTATACTGCCTTTTTATTTTGACGATCTGGTGGAGAAGGGCGGTATGCTCCATTCGGAAAGGATGATGCAGCCGCTCAAATTGCTACGGCAGAACGTCCTGACAACCGGTTTCATCAACATAATGCCTGACAGGGACGGCGTATTGAGAAAATACCCGCTTTTTGTAAAATACCAGGACAATCTTTATAATTCTCTCTGTGTCTCCGTAGTGGAGGACGTCCTGGGCGGCCGCATAAACGGGATGACTGCGGGAAGCGTTGAATTTGAGACCCCGGGCATGATAAGAAAGGTGCCGTTTTCCGGTGACTATTCCACCTATATTAACATCTACGACGACCTGAAGCAGTTTCCGAACTACTCGTTCGTCCAGGTTTTCCAGTCGTACATGGAGTTGAGCAAGGGCGGCAACCCCATGATTCCCATTGACGCGTTTGAGGACAAGATTGTGATTGTCGGTTCAACTGCAACCGGCGCTGCGGACAAGGCGGCAGTATCCGGCGTGGCGAACTATCCCCTGATGGGTGTTCATGCGAGCTTCCTTGAAAACTTCTTCAAGGGAGAATTCATAAGGAAGGCGGGGAGTCCGGAAAACATCCTTATTTCTTTTGTTTTCTCTTTCGTTGCGGGATCCGCCGCGGTCTCTTTTTCTCCGGCGGCAGGCATCATTTTTATCGTCTTGCTTGCCGTGCTTTTCATGTCCATCGCTCTTTCGCTTTTCAGCTTCCAGCTTATCTGGGTGGACATAGTGCCTGCCATTTTGAGCATAATTTTTGTTTACGGGGTGCTCATGGTGCGGGAGTTCATATCGGAGAAGAAGGAAAGGCTGAAGGTCAAGGCTCTTTTCAGCCGGTACATTTCTCCGGCGGTCATGGAAAAACTGCTCGGTTCAGGAGAAGATGTGCAGCTTGTCGGCGACGAAAAGACGCTGACTGTTCTGTTTGCCGACGTCAGAGGGTTTACTCCTTTTGCGGGCAGGCATACCCCGGAAGAGACGTTCACTTTCCTGAACAGTATATTGAGCATCATGTCGGATGCGGTGTTCAAGTACAGCGGAACGCTTGACAAGTTCATAGGCGACGAGGTCATGGCGATATACGGCGCTCCGGTTGATGATCCGAAACATGCGGTCAATGCCGTCCTGTCCGCAAAGGAAATGATGGTGAAAATGAGGGAATTCAGCACAGACGTTAAAATAGGAATAGGCATAAATACCGGACGCATGATCATAGGTAACATAGGTACCGCAAGAAGGATGGAGTATACCGCCATAGGAGATGCCGTTAACGTCGCCGCAAGGATTGAGGAGCTGACAGCGGGTGACGAGATACTCGTGGGTTACGAAACGTACAGGGCAATTGAAAAGGAAGGAATACTGTGCGAACTGGCAGGCACGTTCAGCATAAAAGGAAAAGGCGAAGGGCTCGC
>CAYQXZ010000019.1:17442-20608 GCA_964421645.1 uncultured bacterium | reverse complement strand
CGGTATAAACACAATACCGGGTTCACGCTTATAGAATTACTGGTTGTTGTGGCAATAATCGCCATTCTGGCGGCGATGCTTCTGCCTGCGTTGAGCAAGGCGAGGGAAAGGGCAAGGGCTGCCGTTTGTATGGGCAACCTTAAGCAGATCGGGATTGCCCTTCATATGTATATGATTGACTACGAAGACTTTTATCCCGGGGCAACCGGGTACGGCAGTCCGGCTGGTTACGACAAGTATACGTGGGACCAGGCATTACTTCCGTACTTGAGTATCACGGCAACCTATGCCCAGATGCAGGCAAACCCCTCCAAGGTGGCAATCTTCAAATGTCCAAGTGACAGGGTACCCCGGGTAGACGCATACAATGTGAGACCTGTACGTTCGTATACGGCGTACATAGGAGATTCTGTGGTGGGAACAGGATGGTATCCTGCAGGGACAACGCGTATAGGTGTCTTCGCCAATTCCTGTGCGTCGTCTAATAATCACTGGATGAAAGTTTCCAAAACAGCTCCAGATACCGTAGCTGTTGCCGAAATTTTCGATAATTGTAATCGTATTACATGTAACTATGTTACGGGAGGGAGCTGTGCACTTGCTGTGGGCGGGAGCCCGGAGAAATTCAATATTACCCTTTTAACTTTTCCTCACGACGGCCGGGGAAATTTCCTCTTTGTTGACGGCCACGTAGAGTCGCTCACAAAAAGTGATCTGAAGTTCAGCATGTTTACATGGTGGCGTGAATGACAGGTGAGATGCGCTTTTTTCGAGGGGGGACACTAATGAAACGTTATATACTGCTATGCTTTCTTGGGATTATGATACTTTTTGCCGGAACTTCCACTGGTGGGGATGAAGCATTTACCTTCGGCAACATCAAATATCCTGTCTATGGGAACGTTCAGATGGACGAGGGCACCGTTGAGCTATGGGTTACTCCCTGTTTTGACCCCTATGAGAAAACAGCCTCAAATTGGTACGTCCGAGCGCAGATTTTATCATTGGTACTGATGCCCGGTAAAGAAATGACCATTGCATGGGCTATTAAAGCCAATCCCAGGGACAAAGATAAGGGAGTGGCATCCCAGATCTGGGTCAATTTCCCCGTGAAAGGCGGCAATCGTCTGTGGCTGGCAACTCCGGTAACCGTAAACTGGGAGCAGAACGTTCCCGTTCATGTCGCGGTGACCTGGAAAGGCAGGGACTGCAGGTTGTTCATCAACGGAAGGAAGGTTTCCGAGGTAACACAGCCGGGCGACATTGAGAATGAAGTCAGTTCGGATGCGGTGCTTTATCTCGGCAGCAAGTATTCCGCTGTCTCACTGGTTGTATTGGAGCAGTTGCGCATCTCTTCCATAGTTAGAGATGAAAAAGCTCTGGCTTTTTTTGCATCCGGCCCGCTGGAACCTGACCCGTACACGCTTCTGCTGGACAGTTTCAGCAGTGTGAGGAGACTACCGAACGGATTGACAGAGACGTGTGCCGCAGTGATGGCAAAAGCAGGGGGAATGACCGGCGGCATCATGTCTGCGGCATGCCGTCTGGTGGACGGGAAAACGGGCAAGGGTGTTGCATTGTTTACACAGAAGACGGCGGAAAAGGAGAAGTAAGAGCCGTCCCACCAAATGTCCATGTGTCCTTGAAAGGAGATGAGAATGTCCGTCCGAAAAGCAAAACGTCCGGTACTTGCCGTATTTATTTTTCTGCTAATGAACCTGCCTCTCCATGCAAAGTTTGTGGAGAAAGAGTACGGACCGCACATAAGTCAGACGGGAACCTGGCGGTGGCCTGTTGTCACGATCCCCAAGATGGCGAAGGAACCGTTAATTGACGGCAACCTGGACAAGAGCGAGTGGTCGCGGGCAGCTATGCTGGCGCCTTTAATGGATTTCAGCGAGGGGATTGAGGCGAAAAGTACCACAGTTATTTATCTGGGATACAATGACGAGAAACTGTTCATCGGTTTCCGTGTATCGCGTCCTGGTTCCTCTTCCCCAATGGCGGAACAGCATAAAGGGCGGGATGGAAACGTATGGAGCGATGACTGCGTGGAACTTTTCCTGCAGCCGGATTTGCGCAAAAATGAGGCATTCAATTTTGCCGGCAACTCCGTCTCTGTCTTCGGGGACGGAATATCAAGGACGTCTACGGATAAGTCCTGGAACGCCGCATGGGAATACAAGGCAAGCATTGCGTCAGGTAAGTGGGAGGGTGAGATAGCTGTAAGATTCTCGGATTTGGGTGTTTCTCCCCCCGCTGACGGAACGGTATGGGGCTTTAACTTCTTAAATAACCAGAGGACCCCGGCAGGGGAACTCTCCAGCTGGTCGTACCTTTATCAGTGGAACCAGAAAGAGGATTTCGGATACCTGATATTCGGCGGAAATATGCCGGCCGTACATGTACTGAAGGCAGGAGAGACTACTGAAAGCAATATCGGCTGTCTGGTTGAAATAAGCAATTTTACAAGCAAGGATGTGAAGTATCTTATTGGCTGCGATATCCTTGAACCAGGCGATAAAAAAACAGAGTACTACAAGACGCTGGAAGGCGAAGCGGACGTTTTCGGAGGGGTCACAGACGCAACTGCAAAGACTCCTGTCAAGAAGGCCATGGAAAAACTTCTGCCGCGTTACAAAATTCTCAAGCATGAAGAAGTACCAGTTCAAATAAAGGCAGGTCGCAGTCTGACGGTCCCCATTTCAGTTCAAGCTCCGGCGGGTCCTTACGTTGTCAGATATCTTGTTAGCGATTCATCCGGATTTGTTGTTGCAGGAGGAACGCTTCCTTTCTTAAAAAAAGTCCCGCTTGAGATAAATTTTAAGCCGTATTATCTCACATCCCGGTGTTTAGGCGTTACCGGCGACCTGTCAAGGGTGAAAGATGTCTCCGCAGGAAGCACTGTCCAGTGTGAGATTGCTGATGAGACCGGCAAGATCGCTTACTCGGTTAAGGAGACGCTGCAGGACGGACAGCAGTCTTTCAGTATTGACGTTCCATCAGACAGCATGAAATACGGAAGACAATATGTGCTTGTCGTAACTGTCAAGAGTGCAGACGGAAGGCAGCTTGCGCAAAATTCCATCCCTGTTGAAAAACCGCCTGTGCCTGAATGGTTTGACAACAAACTTGGATTCCCCGAAGTTCCTCCGGAACCGTGGAC
>CAYQXZ010000019.1:0-17342 GCA_964421645.1 uncultured bacterium | reverse complement strand
TGAAGTCCTCACAGGCAACGCTTTACACCCGCCACGCACTGGGAACTCCGGCGCATTTCCGCTCTATTTCATCCCGGTACGACGCCAATGCAGTTCCGGAAAAACTCGCTATTCCATTTACCAATGCCTTCTGGCTGGGCAATGACGAAAGAGGGCTTCAGTGGTTTTGTGAAACTGATGAGAACTGGCGGCCGGAAGATGGAAAAAAGGCGGTGGAAGTCGTTCGAAGCGGAGACGCTGTGATATTGCGCGTTAATTTCATAACTCTTGCAACGGTGCTGGAAAAACCCGTAACCTATACGTGGGCAATGATACCTACGCCCGTAAAACCGATGGACAAGAAGTTGATGAGGAAAGTTCTTATATGCACGGGTGGTTTTCCAGAATTTAAGGAAGACTATTTTGATAAGTGGAGGGAATATATTGAAGAGTATCTAAGAATCGGTACCAATGCCATAATATGCTGGTCATGGGCGCAGACCGTATGGAATCCGATATTCGGGAACCCGTGCCTATATGGTGCCGATCGGATAGCCGCCATGAAAAAATGTGTTGATTATGCCCATGAAAAGGGAATCAAAATACTGGTATATGCCATCTGGGGTTCCATGACTGCCGACAGGCCTGAGTGGAAGTATTTCGGACAGGAGATGGCAAGGAATCCGGAAGAATATACGCTCGGTAATACGCTTATGTACTGTCCGCAAAGCACGTTCAATGACTGGTATATATACAGCCTGGCGCAGACCATCAAGGAGACCGGAATAGACGGCGTGTACCTGGACAGTTCTCCGATCCCTGCCGCGTGCAGCAACATGCATCACGGCTGCGGATACGTGGATGAGAAAGGGAAAATTCACGGTACTTTCCCCATTTTTGCCAGCAGGGAGCTTCACAAGAGAATTTATTCTCTTTTCCATGGAATGTTGAAGAATAAAGGGATAATATATGCTCATAATACCACGCCTCCATATATGGCCACAGAATCTTTCGTTGATATCCACCATACCGGTGAAGGGTCATCGCTGCCTCAAGCACAATGGAGGTCACGTTTCTACGGCTATCCCTACGGTCTCCCTGTGACGTTTACATACTGGAACCAGCCGCACTATCCCATGAAGCGCATTAATGCCTGGGCGGTTGCCCTGCTTCTTGATGCCGAACTGAAAGCAACAAGCTCCATGTGGCCGCCCGGAAGCCCGTGGATTCCAAAAAACACCTATAATGAGAATGCGTATATTATAAGCAAGGTGTGGGAAATCAAGAGAAGTTTTGACTGGGCGCATGCCGAGTGGTGGCCTTACTGGAAAGATAATTCTTACGTGGATACGAGAGACCCGGATGTTTTCTGCAGTTTTCACCTCTCACGCGGAAACGAAGCCTGGCTGACGGTTACCAACTGGAAGGATGAAAACAAAACCGTCCGGGTCAGAATAGACGCTGCAGCCATGGGCTTTGACGTCAGTCGCACCGCCGTACGCGACATAGTCACCGGTGAAAACATACCCTTCAGGAACGGTGAAGTTGAACTTCAAGTTTTTTCAAAGAGGCCGCGGCTCTTGCACGTAACTGCCGCAAGACAATGAACCCCCGCGAAAGAGAAACCGCTGTGATTATGCACAGGATTCCTGACAGAATCCCGGTTGACTGCATGGCTCTTGAGGTTGGCGGTAAAGACATGGGAGACGATCCCCTGCTGACACTGGGCATTGATGGCAGGATAATCAGTCCTTATTATAAAGGGCCTTTGTCTGCGGCAGAAGAAGAAACGCATTTTACGGAATGGCAGACTCCTGCAGCGCACCATTACGGCACAAAACGGTATTATCCTCTTACCGGCATCTCAACAGTCGCCGAAATAGAAAAATTCTGCTGGCCCGATCCTTTGCTGTACGATTATAAGACAGCGGCAGAAGCGGCCGCGGGTGTCGGAAAGTACTACGCCGCAAGGGGGCCTGCATGGAACCCGCTGTTCTGCAGGATATGCGACCTTTTCGGCATGGAGGAGGCGATGGTGAAAATGGTCTCCGAACCGGCAGTTTTTGAGTCTGCTCTTGAAAGGGTTTTCGCCATAACTGCGGAACTGTGCGAACGTTTCCTCAACGCCTGCGGTAGCAGTCTCACCTGTCTTTACCTCGGCGACGATTTTGCCACGCAGCGCGGATTAATGTTCTCCGCCGGCATGTGGAGGAAATTTCTGAAATGCAGATACCGCAGAATTTTTGATATCGGGAAGAAACACGGGAAATTTATCTGGTTCCACAGTTGCGGCGATATTACGGCGGTGCTACCTGACATGATTGACATCGGTCTGGATGTCTGGGAGACGGTTCAGATACATACTCTGCCATTGACTCCAGTGCGGTTGAAAAAGGAATACGGCAAGTATTTAACCTTTTTCGGAGGAATCAGCACACAGTCGCTTCCCTTTCTGACCGTGGAGGAAGTTCGCAAGGAAGTTGTCAGAACCATAGAACAGCTGGGTGAAGACGGCGGGTATATATGCGGACCCGACCATCATGTAAAACCAGACGTGCCTCTGCAGAATGTAATTACCCTCTTTAAGACTGCCCGGTCTTTCCGAAAGCAAGGATTCACTTCCGCATGCCAACCGGAAGTTGAGTTGACGGAATCCGCCTAAATGTTACAATTTCCCCCGAGATTAAAAAGAGAGGAAGGTCATGGATAAATTTGTAATACAGGGCGGGACAAGACTCTCCGGAACGGTGAAGATATCGGGTTCAAAGAATGCGGCACTGCCCATTATCTCGGCAAGTCTCCTTGGGGAAGGCAAGACTGTTCTCCATAACATACCGGACGTGAAGGACATCAGAACACTGATAAAGATTCTGGAGTACATGGGCGCGTCCGTGAAGTTTGACGACAACATCCTGGAAATAAATCCTTCGGGCATATGCCGGTACACCGCCCCCTACGAGTTTGTCAGTACGATGAGGGGATCAATATGCCTGCTGGGTCCTCTCCTGGCGAAATACGGGCAGGCAAGGTTTTCAATGCCGGGCGGCTGTGTAATAGGCACCAGGCCCATAGACCTGCATATTAAGGGACTGAAAAGGCTCGGCGTTGAAATTCTTACCGAGGAAGGATACGTGGTCGGGAACGCACCGGGCAGGCTGAAGGGAAACACGATTTTTCTCGGGGGAAATTTCGGTTCAAGCGTGCTTGCGACGGCCAATATCATGTGCGCTGCAACCATGGCGAAGGGGGAAACGCTGATTGAGTTTGCCTCGGCGGAGCCGGAGATTGTTGACCTTGCCTTGTTCCTGAAGAGAATGGGAGCGAGGATCCGCGGTGAGGGTTCGCACCGTTTGAGGATAGAAGGCGTCAAGAAGCTGAAAGGCGTTGAGTATTCCATAATCCCCGACAGGATAGAGGCAGGAACCTACATGCTTGCCGGGTACATCACGGGCAGCGGAATCACCGTAAAGGACTTCGTTCCGGAACACCTTTTTTCTTTTCTTGACAAGATGGAAGAGAGCGGAGCGACTTTCAAGACTGGAAAGAACTATCTTAGGACCGTTCCCGCGGGTAGATGGAAATCCATTGACCTGATAACGCTTCCCTATCCGGGATTCCCGACGGACCTGCAGGCGCAGATGATGTCATACCTCACTCTCGCGGAGGGGATAAGCACCGTAACCGAAAAAGTTTTTCCGGAGAGATTCATACACGTCGGCGAGCTTAACAGGCTGGGGGCCAGTATAACGCTGGATGGTGCAAAGGCGATAATAAGGGGTGTTGACAAGCTGACCGGGGCGCAAACGATGGCGTCGGACCTGCGCGCAAGCGCTGCGATCGTGCTTGCGGGGCTTGCGGCGGAAGGCGAGACAGAGGTATCAAGGATATACCATCTTGACAGGGGCTATGAAAAATTTGAAGAGAAATTGAGAGCCCTCGGTGCAAGAATCAAAAGAGAAAGGACGACACAATGACGCAGCTTGAAATTTTCAGAAAAACCGTTTCGCATGAAGCACATCCGGATTTCTTGTTTTATGCCAGTTTCGTTCCGGATCTCGCAAACAGGATCAGGGAAAAATACGGACTCAAGGAAGACGGAGATATCGCAAAATTATACGGCATGTTCGAGCGTGTTATGGTACAACCCGTGGAGCCGAAGCCGGAAAATCCGCCGGATTTTTCACATTATTTTGAGGATGTTGAAAAACCTGAAGGTTCCTTTATAAGCGCAATGGGCGTTTTGAATATCCCCGCAAAATTCTATCACTTTACGGGATATATAAGTCCTCTGCGCAATGCCAAGAGATTGAGTGACATTGAAAAGTTTCCTTTCCCGTCTTCGGAGGGATTGGACGGAACCGGCATGAAGGAAAAGGTTGAGGAAGCGCACAGGGAAGGAAAAGCAGCGATGACATGGGTCGGACACATGTACGAAAGCTCCTGGCAGGTCAGGGGATACGAGGAGTTTTTGCTTGATACGGTTGACAATCCTGACTGGTGCGATTATATACTGGACAGGTTCATGGAGAGAAATCTTCAGATGGCTATTCTTGGTGCAAAGGCGGGAGTGGATTTCATCATGACCGGAGACGACATAGCGAACCAGAACGCGCTGATGTTTTCAAAACCCATGTGGAGGAGATTTATAAAGGATAAGTGGGCGAAGGTGTATGCCGCGGCAAGGGAGATCAAGCCGGACATACAGATATGGTATCACAGCGACGGGAATGTAACCGAGATTGTTCCTGAAATGATAGAGATAGGACTGACCATACTCAATCCTGTACAGCCGGAATGTGTTGACCTGTCCGTACTCAAGAAAATGTGTGGTGATAGGCTGGTTTTTGACGGGACAATAGGGACGCAGACGACGATGCCGTTCGGTTCTCCGGAAGAGGTTAAGAGGGTTGTGAGGGAAAGGAAGAGAGAACTTGGCTATGACGGGGCTCTCATTCTTTCTCCCACCCATGTTCTTGAGCCCGAGGTATCTATAGAAAACATAGAGGCGTTCGTTTCCGCCTGTAAAGAGGTCTGAAATATTTCACCCCCACCTGTTTCCTCCCCCATCGAGGGGGAGGAGAGGAGGGGGGGAGGTGAATCTGGATGGAAAAGACAAGAGTAGTGGTGTGCGGCGCGGCAGGCAAGATGGGCTCTCTCATCATACAGCTGGCACAGCAGAGAAGTGACGAATTTGAGGTAAAAGCAGGCGTTGAGAGCAAGGGACATCCTCTTGCGGGGAAAAAGTCCGCTGCAGGTGTCAGCATCACAGATAACGCGGATAGTGTAATAACCGGAGGGGACGTGGCAATAGATTTTTCTGTTCCCGACGCATCAATGAAATATCTTGGAATCTGTACCGCCAGGAAGGTTCCTTTTGTGACGGGCATCACCGGTTTCACCCCCGAACAGATGTCTGAAATGCGGAAGGCTGCTTCCATGATACCGGTCTTCTTTGCTCCCAATATGAGTTTCGGGGTGAACCTCTTCTTCCAGATAGTCAGGTTTGCCGCAGGTTTACTCGGGGAATACGAGACGGAGATATCCGAGATTCATCACAGGTTCAAGAAAGATGCTCCGAGCGGTACGGCAAAGAAGATAGCGGATATCATATGCGCCGTTTCAAAGAGAGATCCCGGCACTGTAATAAAGTACGGCAGGGAGGGGATAGGCGGAACAAGACCTGCCGGGGAGATAGGGATGCATTCTCTTCGCATGGGAGACGTGGTTGGCGAACATTATGTGTACTTCGCGGGCAAAGGTGAAATCATAGAGCTTGCGCACAGGTGCTACAACAGGGAGTCGTTTGCTCTGGGAGCGTTGAAAGCTGCAAGTTTCATACGGAATAAGCCAGCGGGTATGTACAGCATGGACGATTTGGTAAAGGAGGTAATGAATGTTTGAGGTGAGCCGGAGGTTGAAAAAACTGCCGCCTTATCTTTTCGCGGAGATAGACAGGAAGAAGAAAAAACTTATTGCCGAGGGTGCGGACATCATAGATTTCGGCATAGGGGATCCGGACCTTCCCACTCCGGAAAACATAATAACGGCGATGGAAAAAGGAATTGAAAATCCTTCCTTCCACCGTTACCCCATAGGGAAGGGGACAGCGTCCTTCAGAAAGGCGATAGCAGGTTTCTATAAGAAGAACTACGATGCCGACCTGAACCCTGACGAAGAAGTCGCGGTGCTTATAGGTTCCAAAGAGGGCATCGCCCACTTCCCATGGGCGTTCCTGGACCCGGGTGACGTCTCGCTCGTGCCTGAACCCGGCTATCCCGTATACCACATAGGGACGACACTTGCCGAGGGGACACCGTTTTTCATGCCGCTGAAAGAGGAAAACGGCTTCTTTCCGGAAATGGGGAAGATACCCGGAGATGTTCTCCGCAAGGCAAAGATAATGTTTCTCAACTACCCAAACAATCCGACTGCGGCCTTCGCAGAGAAAGATTTTCTCCTTGATGCAATAAAATTCTGCAAGAAGAACGATATCATTCTAGCCTATGATGCCGCATACAGCGAGATATATTTTGAGGAAAAGCCGGTCAGCTTTCTTTCCCTCCCCGGAGCAAAAGACGTCGGCATAGAGTTCAACTCACTTTCCAAGACATATAATATGACTGGCTGGAGGGTGGGATGGGTATGCGGCAACAGGGAGCTCGTGGCAGCTCTTGCAAAGATTAAGGAAAACATTGATTCCGGTACGTTTGAGGCGATACAGTTTGCCGGGATAGAGGCTCTGCAGGGCAGTCAGGAAACCGTGGAAAAACTGCGCGGCATATACAGGAAGCGGCGGGATATGTTTACCGACGGCCTGAAGGAAGCAGGTCTTGACGTTGCCGCCCCGAAAGGCACCTTTTATTTCTGGGTGAGAGTGAACGAAAGCTCAATAAAGCTTGCCGATTATTTCCTTGAAAAGGGCAGAATAGTGGCAACTCCGGGGATTGGATTCGGCCCTTCAGGGGAAGGATACCTGCGATTCTCTCTGACATTGAAGGAAGAAAGAATCAGGCAGGCGATAGGGAGGATAAAAGAGATATGGAAAAAAAGGTAGCGGTACTGCTCGGCAGCAAGAGCGATATGGATTACATAGAAGGTGCGAAGGAACTCCTTGAACAGTTCAAGATTCCTTATGAAGTGCTGGTCATGTCCGCCCACAGAACGCTTGACCGGGTGGTTGAATTTTCAGAGACTGCCGAGGAAAAGGGATTCGGCGTGATAATCGCCTGTGCCGGAATGGCGGCGCATCTTCCCGGAGTAATAGCGGCAAAGACGCTTCTTCCGGTCATAGGGGTACCCCTGCCGACCAGCGACATAAAGGGGATGGATGCACTCCTTGCGATAGTCCAGATGCCGTCGGGAGTTCCCGTCGCCACGATGGCGATAGGAAAGTCCGGAGTCAGAAACGCGGCAATCCTATCGGCACAGATTCTTTCCCTGAATGATGAAGCCCTTAGAGCAAGACTAAAAAAATACAAGGACGGCCTGGTATAAGCAACACGGAAAGGAAAAGCGCCATGAACACTCATATAATGTCAGTTATGATTTTGCTGTGCGGATTGTGCCTCTTTTCGGGCGGATGCAAACGTCCCGCCGAACAACCGGCAAACCTGCCTCCTGCGGAGGAGCCCTTGGTGCAAACCTCCGTGGCTGAAAAGGGTAAGACGGCATCAATTACGGCCGTTTTCCATACCTCCATGGGAAAAATATCATGTGAGCTTTATCCCGGAGAGGCGCCTTTGACGGTGGAGAATTTTATCTCCTTGGCCCGCGGGACGAAAAAATGGACGGATCCCGCTACGGGCAAGGAAGTCACCCGCCCGCTGTACGACGGCACTGTCTTTCACCGGGTGATTCCCGAATTCATGATACAGGGCGGTGATCCTCTCGGTACGGGCTCCGGCGGACCCGGATATGAATTCAAGGACGAGATTTCCGAGAAGCTGAAGTTTGACAAACCCGGAATTCTGGCTATGGCGAATGCAGGACCGAATACAAACGGTTCGCAGTTCTTTATCACATTAGCTCCGACGCCGTGGCTTGACGGCTACCACACCATTTTTGGGCGCGTGGTATCCGGACAGGAAGTGGTTGACGCAATAGGCAAAGTAAAAAGAGACAGTCAGGATAAACCGTTGAAACCCGTGATTCTGGACAAAGTTGAAATTATTGAGGGTAAATAAACCTGCTCATAATATCCTTACCTGATTACGGGACAGTAATCTATCTGTTCGTTTATTACAGGTACCTAAGCAGAGAATTTTGTCACTTTGGGATTTGCCAGTTTCACGAAATCCCCGTAAGCCATCTTGATGAGCTCTGTGTGTGTCCCGGCATTGAAGGCGATCTTCTCATCTTCCGCAAGAGACTCGTCGGCGAAGACCTCCATTCCGTACAGGTTCCCGAAGGGGGGCATGGCTCCGATGTCGCATTCAGGGAATGCATCTTTGAATTCATCCTCGTTCGGAAGCACAACCTGGTTTGCCCCTGAAACTTTTTTCAGGAGGTTGAGGTCAACCTTTTTTGTTGCCGGCAGCACTGCCATGGCAAGTTTATTGTCAAGCTTGACGATCACTGTCTTGGCCAGCTCTTCACCGTGAATATTGGCAGATGCCGCAATTTCCTGGGCCGCATATGCAAGCGAATGGCTGATACTGATATACTTGATGGCATTCTTATCAAGAAAATCCTTAATCTTTTTTACCGGCATGTTTACCTCCTTTCCGTTAAGGCGTTTTCTATATTATACCCTTCAGTTCGGGTAATGTAATCTGTTGCCTCGGGCTTCCTGTACGTCCGGACTGGCACAGGGGGAACTGCAAGATAAAAATTGACAGCCTGAATCCATTCCGTTTAAAATCAAACTGTGCTGTCTGTGGGCTACCAGAATTTCCGGGGGAGCAAGACACGAAAAAAAACGACTTGAAGATATCAGGGTAGACATACAAAGGAGCATTCATGACACGACGGGAAAGACTGACGCGGACATTTCAGGGGAAATCCGTAGACAGACCGGCGGTATCTTTTTATGAAATCGGCGGATGGGAAATGAAGAAGAACGACGATGAATTTACCGTGTGGAACGATCCTTCCTGGCGCCCGCTGGTGGATATGGCCCATGAGAAGACAGATATAATACGTCTTATCGGCCCGTCCTGGAAAGGAGTCAGTGATAACGGTGTGGGAGAACTTACAAAGGTGGAAACATGGCGCGAGGGCGGATCCATGTTCACCCGTACGACGATAAATGCATTTGGAAGGACCTTGACATCCTTGACGCGCAGGGATGCCGATGTGCAGACAACGTGGGAGCTTGAGCATTTGCTGAAAGACACGGAAGATCTTGAAGCCTACCTGCGTCTTCCGGAACCGACCACCGGAGAACTGGATACTACACCCATGCTTGCTGAAGAGAAGAAGCTGGGTGAATCCGGAATTGTGAGCGTGGAGACGGGAGATCCGATCTGCGCGGCTGCAAGTCTATTCTCCATGGAAAATTATACCGTCATCGCCCTCACGGAGCAGGCTCTTTTCCACCGTCTTCTTGAACGTTTTGAGCGGATGATTCTTCCGAGATGCCGGAAGGTGGCAGAGAAATTTCCAGGACGACTGTGGAGAATATGCGGTTCAGAATATGCAAGCGAACCGTACCTTCCTCCGCGTCTTTACGATGAGTATGTCGTACGTTATACGGGAAAAATGGTTAAGGAAATACAGAGGTACGGTGGATATGCAAGAATCCATTCACACGGAAGGCTGAAAGGCATCATCTCGCTTATCGCAAAGATGGAGCCGGACGGCCTTGAGCCGCTGGAGCCACCGTCCCAGGGAGACATGACACTTGCAGAGATAAAGGCAGCAATCGGAAAAGACACTGTTCTCATGGGCAATATAGAGGCCGCCGACATTGAGAACCTTCCAACTTCGCAATTTGAGAAGAAAGTCGTTACAGCCCTGCAGGAGGGTACAAGGGGCGGCGGAAGAGGATTCATCCTCCAGCCTTCCTCCTGTCCGTACGGAAGGACTATAACTCCGCTGACAATGGCTAACTATGAGGCCATGATACGCCTCACCGAAGATTTTTAAAAGAGTTTGAAGAAGAGGATTCCCTCTGGCCAGTCCTGCCGAAATTGTCGCCTTCAGAGTATTCCACAGTGATTCTGCAGGGGTAATATGTGGGTGTGCTATAATATGAAAGTATCAGACGGATCTGTCCTTCAGTTGCTGTTTGTTCCGGAGGTATCAGATGATGAGATTGGAGGGAAAGATTGCCGTTGTTACGGGCGGCGGCAGGGGGATCGGGGCTGAAATATGTACAGAGTTCGCGAGAGAGGGTGCGATTGTGACCGTTACCGACCTGGACGACATGTCTGCGAAAAGAACAGCCCGTGAGATATCCGGTTCAGGCGGTAAAGCCGATTCCTGGTCATTTGACGTAACTGACGGGAAGGTGGTTGATGATACCGCAGGCGAGATAGAAGAAAGGCTCGGATCCATTGACATATGGGTTAATAACGCCGGGATATCAAAGGTTGTCCCGTTTCTTGATTGTTCAGAAGAGTTATGGGACCTCACAATGAGGGTTAACCTGAAGGGCGCTTTTCTGGGATGCCGGGCAGCCATAAAACGTATGCTCCCGAGGAAGCGCGGGGTTATCCTCAACATGTCCTCCCAGTCCGGCAAGACCGGCAGCAGCAATTACCAGGCATATTGCGCAAGCAAGTTTGGGATCATAGGACTGACCCAGTCGCTTGCAGTGGAATTTGCCGGGCACGGAATAAGGGTGAATACATTGTGTCCGGGAGTTGTATTTACACCTCTGTGGGACGAACAGCTTGCTGATTATGCGGAGAAAAGGAACATGAAACCTGAAGAGGTAAAACCTTATCTTGAGAGCAGGATCCCGATGGGAAGACTTTGTACTCCCGGCGATGTGGCAAAGGCCGCTGTTTTTCTTGCAGGCGATGACGCATCGTATATAACGGGTCAATGTTTCAGGCGGCGCAATCATGTATTAGATAACCGTCCGGGAATTAACAGAAAACGAAAGGAATAGTGAAAAATGCCTCTGGTAAACAACTACAAACAAGTGAAGGAGATATACAAGCAGGCTACAGAACTGGGAGTGGGACTTCCAACGTTTTGCGCGGAAGACAGGGAGACGCTGGAAGCCATCCTGGCGGCTGCATATGAATTCGGGCGGGAAACAGGAGTGGATAACCTGCCCATTATAACTTCATGGACGTCAAGATACCCGGGACGCGGGCAGATGAAGCTGGTAACCGCCTGCGGCGAACCGCGCCTGGGCGTGAATCTGATGCTTTCGGACATAAGAGCGTTCATGGGAGACACAAGTCCCTACCGGAAACTTCTGGTTATGCCTCACCTTGACCATGCATTTCCCTGGCTGGACGGCGATATGCTTGAAGATTTCATAGATGATTTTGCATCGGTGATGTACGACGCCAGTGAAAAACCTTTTGAAGAAAACATCAGGATGACCGCAGGATACGTCGAGAAGGTGAAAGGTCGTGTGGTTGTTGAAGGTGCCGTTGACGAGATATTTGAATCCGGTGGAAAAGGAGAGAAAAACGAACCTACGACACCACAACAGGCAAGAAAATTCCTCTCTCAAACGGGTGTTGATATCATAGTGCCCAACGTGGGTACCGAACATCGTTCCACCGTGGACAAGGCCAGGTACCTGTCAGAAAGAGCGAGGGAGATAAGCGCGGAAGTCGGCAAGATTTTGTGTTTGCACGGGACATCCTCGGTGGGGCCGGAGGACCTCCATAAACTGCCGGAAGACGGCTTCCTTAAGATAAACATATATACCACACTGGCGGTCAGCGGCGGCCAGGCTCTGACAAGCCATGTCCTTGACAATCTCGGCAATATATTTGACCGGAAGACTCTGGAGGATATGGTTGAAAAAGGCATACTGGGAAAGGCCGTTCTTTCTCAGGATTACGCGAACACGCAGGAGATCATAAAACCCAAGCTTCAATACGTAGCCAACCCGGAGAGACGCGATGCATGGTTCAATGCCGTGAAGGACAGATGCAAGGGCTTTATGAAGGTGTTTAATTACAGGAACTATGCGAAATAAATCAGCGGAAAAGGAACATCTGCCACCAGGTTTTCTTCCTGTTCTTAATTCTGCTGTTGTTGATTGATTTATCCATGCTTTGCTGATCTTTCTGCCATTGCAGAGTCTTATTCATATATTCCTTCTGTGAGGTTATTTCATCCGCCCCGGATGCCGACGACGGATCACATGTCGGGCAGACCGGGCCGGCGGTCCTGCAACCGGCAAGCAATATTGCATATATCACAAGAGCCGCAAGAATGAGTTTTTTCATGGCAGAATATAGTTTACTACATTGAGAATAAATTACAATACGATTTTGACTTAGTTCCCATAAAAAGTTAGCATTTAATTCTAAGCTACCATGATACCGAAAAGACCTCTGGGCAAGACCGGCGTAAAACTTTCCCTGATAGGTATGGGAGGCATAGTCGTAATGAAAGAGGAGCAGGAGAGGGCTGATGAACTGGTGAAGAAAAGCATTGAAGCCGGGGTGAACTATTTTGACGTGGCGCCGACTTACGGGGATGCGGAATTGAAGCTCGGCAACGCCCTTAAGCCCTGGAGAAACAGAATTTTCCTTGCCTGCAAGACCACGATGCGTGACAGGACAGGAGCGTGGAACGAACTGCAAAATTCCCTGCAGAGGCTTCAAACCGAACGCGTGGATCTGTACCAGCTGCACGGGCTTATCAGCGAGCAGGAAGTGGAAAAGGCGCTGGCAAAGGACGGTGCCATTGAAACTCTTATTCGGGCAAGGAAGGAAGGGCTGACGAGATACATAGGATTCAGCGCTCATTCTCCGAAAGCTGCATTGAAGGCGATGAAAGAATTTGATTTTGACACAATCCTCTATCCTGTAAATTTCGTGACTCATTTCCGCAGCGGTTTTGAAGAGGCGGTGCTGAAGGAAGCAAAGCAAAAGGGGATGGGCATACTTGCCTTGAAATCCATGGCCATGCAGATCTGGCCGAAAGACGCGGACAGAAAACAGCATCCAAAATGCTGGTATCAACCGGTAGACGACCCTGAACTCGCAGGACTTGCGCTTTACTGGACGCTTTCGCAGGGAGTTACTGCGGCCGTACCCCCGGGAGACGTTGGAGTTTACCTGACTGCTTTAAGACTTGCAGGGGATTACCGGAGATTGACTGAAGTGGAGGTCGGAAAGTTGCAGAGCCTGGCCACAGATTTGAGCCCGATTTTTTCTTCGTGAAGCGTGTTTTTTAAAATTTCTGCCAGTTACATCAAGTCTATCTTCAGTTTCATGAATATGAACTTAAGGAATTCAAACCACATCACACTTAATATGCCGGCGGCCAGGCATATAAGCATATCCGGCAGATGCATGGTGCCGAAATGAAACAGTCTTTTCATGGAAGGTACATAGAGAACTATCAACAGGAGCACCGTTGCTCCGCCTATAACGCCTGCCAGCGCCTTGTTGAAGAATGAAAACGAAGATATGATGGTTCTTGACCATGTCCTGTTGGTCAAAATAAGGCAGATGTTTGATACTATCAGGGTAACGAAAGCCAGAGCTCTTGCACCGGCCTCGGTCTGTCCAAGTCTTAGAGCCAGGCCAAAGATAGTCATAACAATGGCAAGTGAAAAGAGGCCCTGAAGAAGACTCAGAATCATCATTTTCTTTCCAAAAAGAGGTTTTTTAGAGCCGCGTGGCTTGCGTTTCATGATATTTCTTTCACCCGGTTCGGTTTCAAATACGACGGAACATGCAGGATCAATTATCAGCTCCAGGAAAACGATGTGAACCGGATAGAGTATGATGGGCCAGCCGAATATGAGCGGAATCAGCGCGCATCCCGCTACCGGTACATGGACACTTATGACGTAGGCCATCGCTTTTTTCAAATTGTCAAAGATCCTCCTGCCGAGCCGGACTGCTTCCACGATAGATGAAAAATCGTCATTGAGAAGTACTATGTCCGCAGATTCTCTTGCCACGTCCGTACCACGTTCGCCCATGGCAATGCCTATATGGGCAGATTTCAACGCAGGTGCGTCGTTTACTCCGTCTCCGGTCATTGCGACTGTTTCGCCGTTTGCTTTCAAAGCATTAACGATCAACAGTTTCTGTTCCGGGACAACCCTGGAGAAGATATTGACTTCCCTGATCCTTTTTTGCATTTCATCGCACTTCATCTTCTCAATTTCAGGTCCGGTGATCACCCTGTCGGGATATTTAAGTTCTATCTCCTTCGCGATACGCTGTGCCGTGACTGAATAATCGCCTGTGATCATGACCACCCTTATCCCTGCATCGTAGCATTCAGTGACGGCTCTGGGAACACTTTCACGTATGGGATCAGCCAGTCCTATCAGGCCGATGAATTTGAAATCAAAATCGTGCTGGGACTGCGGTAAAGCCTGCTTTTCAAAAAAGGAACCGGCAACCCCCAGTACCCGGAGTCCCTCGCTTGCCATCACGTGAGTATTCCTTGATAGAGTCTCTTTGCTCGCCGCGTCAAGATGGCAGAGGTCTGCGATGGCTTCCGGGGCGCCCTTTGTCGCTACCAAATATCCCTTCTCTTCTTTTGCCTTCCAGACGTGTGATAATGCCGACAATTCGCTTGAAAGGGGATATTCTTCTACCAGGTGCCAGTCTGAATGGATGTGTTCCGTATTATAAAGCGTCTTGCGCCCCAATTCTTCCAGCGCTTTTTCCATGGGGTCAAAAGGATCCTTCTTGCTGGCAAGTATTCCGTATTCTATCAGTTTGTGAAAAGCTTCTGACAGAGATGGATTCAAGGCTGTCTCTATGTCAAGGAAATCTCTTCCGTTGAAAATCTTTCTTATGGACATCTTATTCTGGGTCAAAGTACCTGTCTTGTCTACGCATAACACCGTTGAAGCACCCAGGATTTCTACGGCAGAGACCTTTCTTGTGAGCACGTCTTTTTTGGAAAGGCGCCACGCCCCCAGAGCCAAGAAGATTGTCAGCACTACCGGAAATTCTTCCGGCAGTATTGCCATCGCCAGAGTTATTCCTGACAGGACGCCGTGTATCCAGTCGCCTCTTGTAAACCGGTAGATTACCACTATTACGAGACAGAGCATGACAGCTACTGTAAAAACACTTTTGACGAGCCTGCCGATTTCTCTCTGCAGAAAGGTCTGCTCTCTTTCTATCGTGCCTAATACCTTGCCTATCTTGCCCATCTCTGTCTCAATACCTGTAGCGACCACTTCGGCAATGCCCTGGCCCTGCACAACGAGCGTCCCGGAGAAAACATAAGGAGAACCGTCGCCTCCGGGTCTTCGCAGTTCCGGGGTTACATTGCCTGAAGGATTCTTTCTTACGGGAACGGCTTCTCCGGTCAGGAGAGATTCGTCAACCGTCATATTCATCCCCCATTGCAATATGCAATCCGCCGGGACCCTGTCTCCTTCGCGCAATATGATAATATCCTTCGTCACAACTTCCTTGCCTGATATTCTTTTCTGGATTCCTTCGCGAATAACCAGCGCCCTGGGGCTGGACAGGTCACGCAGGGCTTCTATCGCTTTCTCGGCTTTGCCTTCCTGGTAAACCGTTATGCCCATGATAACGAATACAAATCCAAGTAGCATTGACGCTTCTCCCACGTCTCCCAGAATGACATATAATGTGCCGCAGATTACCAGGAGAATGAACATCGGTTCCGTGAATACCCCCAGGATAATCTTTAAGACACCTCTCCTCCGGGAAGACGGAAGTTCATTGTATCCGTCATGCTTGAGTTTGCGGGAAGCCTCTTTTTCAGAGAGCCCTTTTATGGTTTGTATTTCATTTTCTGTCAGGATCATTTTTGGTTGAATCTCCTGATTTAACCATGCGGGAGAGTCATAGTGCCTCTCTTATGAACGGAGGCAGGCGCCGGGGCTTCATCCCTTCACCGACGCAGACAGTAACAATTTTTGCCTCAACAAGCACGGCAGAGTCTCTTTGAATCTTCTGCCTGAAATGGAGGGAGGAAGCGGTAAGTTGCTCAATTTCGGTTGAAACAATCACCTCGTCAAGATAGAACGCCGGTTTCCTGTAATCCACCTCAACATGGGCAACGACGAAAAGAATGCCCTCATTTGTCAACCTGGCCGCATCTATCCCCCCTTGAGGCAAGGAATTCTGTTCGCCCGTCTTCAAGGAACTCCAGATACCTGGCATAATAGACAACCCCGCCGGCGTCCGTGTCGTGGTAGTAGATTTTCCTTTTCAAGCTGAAAGCATTCGTCTCCATGTCGCTCCTCAAGATCTACATACAGTCTTCAGGCGCATTCTGCGACCTGTGATATGCTCTCCATGCGTCTTTCATCAGCGCCTTCATGGTGTCACCGCGGAGCCCGGCTCTTAATGCGCCGGCGGAAAAAATGTCATGCGGCTGTACATTGCCCACATTTGCTCCGGGACCGTACCGCACGTAAATGTCCTGCTGTTGTCCCTTGTTAGGCGCTTCTATCATGACGTTTTTCAGCCCGACTGACTTGATGATCCTGTCAAGTTCCGGGAACATGACTTTTCCGTCCGCAGTCATCACGCCGATGCCCTTGCCTGATTCGCGCGCCTCTATTATGACCATTGCGGAACCGCTCTGAAGGTCTTTCTCCATCAGTTCAATGCGCTTCTCAATAGTCAGTTTTGCATCCTTGTCGGGATCCTTTTTTCCGACTTCGGAGATTACATTGAATCCTGCATCAATACACATTCTTATGATATCCCTTCGCTTATCTTCCGGAACATAGATTGAACCGTCTGAAAATTCAATGTGCGTGAAGCCCAGAGACCTGGCGTACGCGAGATAACTTTCAAGATGAGACTTCTCGTAACCCCCGGCATTGACTATGGCTGATTCCGTGAGAGATCCGCCTATCATCGTGCTGATTCCGCAGGACTTGTAGGCCTTGATCTTCTCTTCCAGTACATCCCTGTCATACAGCGCTCCTGTTCCGAATGCGCATTTTACAATGCCGGCAATCCGTCTTGCCGCCTTCGCCCAGTCGGCAGCCCCTGCCGGACCGAACTCTTTTTCTATGACCATTATCAGACCCGCGCCTTCAGGCACAGGTATGAAAGCCTCAAATGCCCGTTCCATATTGTTCCTCTCTGTTGTTGGAAAAAAGACCTGCATTTTTTAAACAGTTTAAGTGATTTTGCCGCCGCCGTCAATCCTGTGTCTTGACCTTTCCCGGAATTTGATGTATTGTTTCCATACGGCGATGAGGTTCGTCGCTTTTTACGGAAGTCAAAAATAACCTGTCAGCCAATGCAAGAAAGAGA
>CAYQXZ010000018.1:13937-20894 GCA_964421645.1 uncultured bacterium | reverse complement strand
CATTGCGAGCCGTTTCTTGGCGCGGCAATCTCAACCTTAATATGAGATTGCTTCGTCATACAAAGCATTCCTCGCAATGACAATTATCGAGATTTTAAAAGATTCAGTATAGCTCATTTGTTATAAGATTGACAAATACTTTCGTCTATAAGGGCTGTGATGTTTTCAAGAGGAACGTCTGCCTGGATGGTGATTCCATTGCTTGCGATATAGCCGCCTCCCTGTCCGATCTCATTTTTCAGTCTCCGCACCTGCTTTCTGACCTCTTCCGGACTGGCATTGGAAAGCAAATTTTGAGTGCTTATCCCTCCCCAGAAGCTGATGTCCTTTCCGAACTCTTTTTTCAGCGCAAAGATATCCATGCATTCCGGCTGGACAGGATGCAGGATATCGCATCCGATATCAATCAGATCGCCTATTATGGAGTAGATATTTCCGTCCGAGTGCTGGAGCACCGTTTTTCCGTTGTTTTTCGCGTATCCGTATATCCTTTTCAGGTGAGGTTTTACAAACTTCCTCCAGTGACCGGGTGACATGATAAGCGATTTCTGGGTTCCGTAGTCGTCGCTGAAGGCGATCCCGTCAAAGTCAAACCTTTCAAAGAGAATTTCCATTGTTCCCAGTACGTGATTTGCAAGACCTTCAAGAAGCTCTTCCACAAATTTCGGGTGTACAATTATGTCCACAAGTATGTTTTCCATCCCCCTCATGAAGGTAGCCCTTTCCCACATATCACCCACCCACATGATGAGATAATTGCCGAAATTTTTCATGCACCATTCATTCAGTTTCTCAAACCTGTAAGGAGAAGAAAAATCTGGGAATTTGTAGTCTGAAAGGTCAGGTTCGGACAGCGCGGCTCCAACCGGGACTCCCCTGTCTATCTCGCTCGTGGTCCACGTAACACCGAACTCGTCCTTTATTGTTTCTCCGTACTTTGCGGGGCTGGCATAGAGGGGTTTTATGGAACGGGCGCCGTTCATCCTGATGGGATATTCCAGGACATCCTCAAAATTCTCCCCGTACAGGTCTATGATTTTTTCTCTTGCTTTAGGAGTAAAATCAAAGTAGTAGGGAACAGGCAGGCCTGATTGGTGAGACAAGACCTTTCCTACCCACTCTTTGTTTTCTGCGGACATATTGGAGGAAAATGCCGGTATCCTTCCCGGATTTGACACAAGCCGCCGACTGCACAAAAATTACCATAGACCTCCCTAATCTGTCAATTTTTCGCGGTCATAGAACTTGATTTTGGCGTACAATAATGGTAAAGTAACTAAAAATGGGGAAGAAACCGCAGATAGCAGGAAAATTCCTCCCCCTTGAGGGGGGAGGCAAGGTGGGGGTGAAAAAATACAAAGCGGGTCTGAAAGATACAGCCAGAATATTGAGAAATTCATTGACAGACACAGAAAAACACTTATGGAAGCATTTAAAAAACAAACAAATAGCTGGAGTAAAATTTCGTCGTCAACAACCCATAGGTGACTACATAGTAGATTTTATAAATTTCGAGAATAAATTAATTATAGAAGTAGATGGTGGACAACATGCAATTTATAAAAGGAAAGATATTACAAGAGACGAATATCTCCGACAAGAAGGATATACAGTATTAAGATTTTGGGATAACGAAGTATTAACCAATGTTGAAGGGGTTTTTGAAGTAATAAGGCAAAACCTCCACCCCCGCCCACACCCTCCCCCCTCAAGGGGGCGGGAAACAAGGAAAGACTTATTGCAAATCAAGGCCGAGAAGGCAATTAAGGAAGCCGTACGTGAAGTAATTGAAGAGCATAAACAATCCGGCAGACCACTGGTGATATGGCGCAAAAACAGGGTTGTAAAAGTCTCTGCCGACAAACTCAAATAGAGAGATGGAAAAAAAGACACTGGACAGGTGGATAAAAGGACTGTTTGCATTCGGTGTATCTCTCTACCTTTTCTTCTGCCTGATATCCTATAATGTGTATGACCCCACGTTTGGATTCGCAGGAACAGCCTCTCCGGTCAACACTGCGGTCGCCAACTTCGGCGGCAGGTTCGGGGCATATCTGACAGGACTGCTGTTTTACATTTTCGGGAGTGCATCTTACCTTCTCGTAATTCTTCTCATATTCCTCGGATACAACATAGTCTGGGGCGAAAAAACAGGCATCTGGAAAAAAGTCTTGAGTACAGCCGGGATAGTTTTCACGGTATCGGTATTCCTGGCGATAAAAAACGGGCACGGACCTTCGGGAGGAGTGCTGGGACTCCTGCTGGGCCCACCCCTGAAGGAGTACTTCGGAAACAGCGGAATATACATGATTCTGATCCTTGCGGGACTCGCCTCGCTTGGCGCCGGCTACAGGATTTTCGTCTATCCGTTCAAGGAAGTGGCTGATCACTACCTGCAATCAAGAGGGGAAATGATACCCCTGCCCGAAGAAAGCCAAGCCGCGAAAGAGGTCAGACGTGAGAGAAAACCGAGGAAGCTGACGCCTGTAATAACTGAAGAGGAACCGCCAAAACCCAGAACCACCGCACCCGTGCGCGAGGAGAAACGAACGCCGGTAGACCAGATTAAGACACCAAAGCCGTCCGGGAAAATCAAGGATTACAAACTGCCGCCCCTGGACCTTCTCAAGATAGGAACGCCTACACAGCAGGAGACTGCCGAAGATCTTGAAAGATATGCACAGGTAATAGAGGAAACCCTCGTGGAGTTCGGCATTGAGGGAGAGGTTGTTCAGTTGAACCAGGGGCCCAGGGTGACGATGTACGAGGTACAGCTTGCCCCGGGCATACCCATACAGAAGGTGCATAACATCCAGGACAACCTCGCCATGAACCTGAAGACAACGACCATAAGGGTTGTGGCGCCGCTCCCCAACAAGTCAACCGTCGGCATAGAGGTCCCCAACAGGGATATTTCCATCGTGTACCTGCGCGAGATACTCGCAAGCAAGGAGTTCCAGAAGAGTTCCTCTAAACTGACAATAGCCGTCGGCAAGAACATCATGGGCAAGCCGGTAGTGACGGACATGAAGCTCCTGCCGCATATTCTCATAGCCGGCGCGACCGGTTCCGGAAAGACCGTATGCATCAATTCATTCGTCGCGTCCATACTGTGCAAGGCGACACCGGAAGAGGTCAAGTTCATAATGATTGATCCCAAGATGGTGGAGTTGACCCAGTATAATGACCTCCCGCACCTGCTCTGCCCTGTCGTGGTGGAAACAAAAAAGGCGGTGAACACGCTGAAGTGGCTGATAGCCGAAATGGGCAGAAGGTACAAGCTTTTTTCCGATGCCAAGGTCAGGAACATTGAGAGTTACAACTCGGTGAAGAATGTGGAGCTTCTTCCTTACATAGTCGTCGTGATAGACGAGCTTGCAGACCTGATGATGATAGCCAAAAACGAAATAGAGAACAGCATCATACGGCTTGCCCAGCTGTCAAGGGCCGCAGGACTGCACCTGATACTTGCGACACAGAGACCTTCGGTGAACGTCATCACCGGGGTCATAAAAGCAAACCTGCCCTGTCGGATATCCTTTCAGGTGACCTCAAAGTTTGACTCGCGTACGATTCTTGACAGGATAGGAGCCGAAAAACTGCTGGGGAGGGGCGACCTCCTTTTCATCCCGCCTGGCAGTTCATCCCTGATGAGGATACAGGGATGCCTGATCGCCGACGAAGAGATAGAGGACGTCTGCACCTTCATAAAACGGCAGAAAACGCCAGAATACGAGATGGAGATAGTTGAGGGCAAGCCGGAAGGGGAAAAGGAACTGGACTTTGCCGGCACCGTAGAAGGAGGGGAGGAAGCGGACATCTACGAGGAAGCAAAGAGAATTGTGGTTACCACGAAAATTGCTTCAATATCCATGCTGCAGAGGCGGCTAAAGATCGGGTTTAACAAGGCTGCGCGACTTATTGAACAGATGGAGGAAGAAGGCATAGTCGGACCTTACAGGGAGGGAAAACCTAGGAGGGTACTATCCGCAGGCGGAGAAGACACGGATGAAGAATATACCGGTTAGCGAGCTGATAAAACAGAAGCGCCTGGAAAAGAATATCTCCGTTGAAACCATATTCAAGGAAGCTCATATACCCTCAAAGTTCGTGTACATGATAGAGAACGGAGAGTGGAACAGATTCCCCAGCGAGGTACATTTGAGGGGATTTCTGAAACTCTACGTGGACTACCTGAAGATAGAACCTGAACTGGTGGAGCAATGTATAAAGGACGCGACCGGAGACTGCCGGGAGGAAGAAACAGCAAACAATATCCCTGTCACCGACATACCCACGAAGATATGCAGAGTGGACAAGGTTGTATGTACACTGATGCTTCTCGCCGTCTTTCTGTTGGTAATCCTCTTTCTTGTCCTTCACTTTCTGCCGTAATGAAAAACACTACAGTCTGCCTGATCACTCTCGGATGTCCCAAGAACCTTGTAGACTCCGAGAACCTCCTTGCCCGGCTGGGTGAAAGATCCTGCGTGCTGACAGATTCGGCGGAAGATGCGGACGTGCTTATAGTGAATACCTGCGGCTTTCTGAAGTCTGCGGTTGATGAATCCATGGACGTTATCAGGAAGCTCTGCGAAAAAAAGAAAACGGGGCAGAAGATCATAGTCTACGGGTGCCTCGTCCAGCGGTTCGGAGGAAAGATGCCCAAGATAAAGGGCGTTGATGCTCTTTTCGGCGTCGGCTGCCCTGAAAGTATCGTTTCCACTGTTTGTAAGACTGCCCGCGTGAAATCAAATTGCCTCCCCAGGTTGATTTCTACTTACCCATACGCCTACCTCAAAATATCGGAGGGATGTGAAAACTGTTGCAGTTACTGTCTTATCCCGTCAATACGAGGGCCACTCAAGAGCCGGACCATCCGGGACTTATACGATGAAGCCCGCAGGATAAAAGACATGGGAATAAAGGAACTGATACTCGTGGCGCAGGACACCGCGAATTACGGGAAAGACAGGGGAGAAGGAACAACCCTTGAAAAGCTGCTTGAGAAACTTGCGGTCCTTAAATTTCACTGGCTGCGTGTCATGTACCTGCATCCTGCCCACCTGAACGACCGGATATTGAAAACGATTGCGGATGTGCCGGGAATATGCAGGTATCTTGATATCCCGCTGCAGCATGTCCATCCCGAAATACTTGAAAAGATGAACCGGCCGGTGCTTGACTACGGCGCCATTGTTGATAAAATACGAGACGTTATCCCCGGAGTAAGACTGCGAACCACCTTCATAACCGGATTCCCCGGGGAAAAGGAAAGGCACTTCAGAGCGCTGGCGGATTTCATTAAAGAGAAAGAATTTGACCGCCTGGGCGTATTCGCCTATTCAAAAGAAAAAGGAACACCTGCGTTTGATATGCCGGGACAGGTGCCTGAAAAGATGAAAAAGGAGCGGGAACGGATATTGATGGAACTGCAGCAAAAGATATCACGCAGGAAGCTGAAGAGCCTTGTCGGGACGGAGATAGAAGTTCTGGTGGAAGGCAGGAAGGGAAAGTATTTCACTGGCAGGACGGAATATGACGCACCGGACATAGACGGCACGGTATATATCAAGACAGCAGGAAAACTCAAGACAGGCGATTTCCGGAAGGTCTTGATCACCTCATCCGGTAACTATGACCTGTACGCCAGGTTTTAAGGACCGGCCTGTCTGGACAACGTGGGCGAAACACAGAAACAAGGAGGAGACGGATGAACAGACAACAGTACCTCAACAGCATATCTTTCAGGGGTGACGGAGAAGTGAATTGCAATGTGGTCGTATATTATCCCGTATGGAAACAGTTTGAGAAACAGATGGAAAAACTGAAGGACCGGTTCTCGACCATTTCCATTTCCGTGGCAAAGGATGACACGAAAAAAGCCGGCAGTACCACCAGGGATATATGGGGGTGTTTGTGGTCATATGCCCAGGATTATCTTGAAGGACAGGTGGTTGAGCATCCGCTCAAGGACTGGAACAGTCTGAAGAGCTATGTCCCTCCGGACCCCGATGGCTATGCGGATTGGAGGAAGGCTGAATCTGATGTCAGGGAAGCAAAGGAAAAAGGAGTATTGACCTCCGGTGGTACCGAACACGGTTTTTTGTTCCTGAAACTTGCATACTTGAGGGGTTTTGAGAATTACATGATGGATATGGCGGAGAAAGATTCCCGCATATTTGAGCTGACAGAAATGGTTACGGAATTCTGGATGGCTGTTGTGAAGCGATACGTTGCCATGGACGTTGACATGATGAATTTCGGTGATGACCTCGGGCTTCAAAAATCACTTCCGATAAGCCCCGCGGCATGGAGGGAGTTCATAAAGCCGTCATACAAGAAACTCTTTTCTTACTGCAGGGACAATGGTGTTCACGTGGGGTTGCATACCGACGGATACATTCTTGATATAATACCCGACCTCATAGAATGCGGTATAAGTATTCTCAATCCGCAGGATCTTGTAAACGGGATTGATAACCTTGAAAGTCTGGCGAAGGGTAAGGTTGCCCTTAATCTTGATATTGACAGGCAAAAACTGACTTTTTTCGGGAAGAAGCAGGAGATTAACGAGCACATCCTTAATTGTATCAAGACGCTCGGCTCTCCACAGGGCGGCTTGTCTTTGATATGGGGCGTTTATCCCGGCACGCCGCTGGAAAACATAGAGGCAGTTCTCTCCGCGATGGAAAAATACCGTCTCCTCTGGAAAAACAAGCAATAGTCTCCCGGCATCTGCGTGAATGCGACCCGGAGGCAGCGGAAGAAAGCTAAAGGGAAGTGGAGATTGAAATTGCATCAACTGTAAATCGCCGGGGGACTCTCTAAAACAATGTTTTTCCCGGATTTTCTTCGGAGACCAACTCTATGATTCTGTGTATCAGCTTTTCTGCGGTATCCAATGAAGATTTTGCCTCCGCAAGAGTGATATGATTTACGGAGTCATAGATGAAG
>CAYQXZ010000018.1:10041-13837 GCA_964421645.1 uncultured bacterium | reverse complement strand
CAATGAAGATTTTGCCTCCGCAAGAGTGATATGATTTACGGAGTCATAGATGAAGTCGTGTCTTTTCCGGCGCAGTCTCTCAAACTTCCTGATAAGCAGGTCATAATCTTTACCGAGGATCTTTTCCGTCAGGGATACAATTGTCTTATGAGTCTGTTTTATCGTTGGCAGGAACCCGTTGGCGTATATTAACGATCTTCCCGCCCTGATCATTGCATGATAGGCAATTGTCAGAGACCATGTTACATCAATTTTGAGATTCAATTCGGCGGTTTTCAGGTCTTTTAAGGAACGCTTCAACTGGTATTCTATTTGTTTAAAATCGGGAATCTGTTTTTTTATAAGGTTATCCCTCAAGAATTTTTCGTAAGGCATCTTCTTCTCCTTTTAACATTATTTTCTTTTCCTTCAGGACATTCACGATAAATGGCTCGTTATTTTTGACATCTTTCTTTATCATTCTTAGGGAATATACTTTGTAGTTGATTTCCCTCTGCAGCTTTTTCTCTATCGCATCAATTCTTCTGATAAGCTTGTCTTCATCAGGTTCTCCAATTATCAAAAGATCTACATCCGATAGAGTGCCTTCTTTTGCTTTTGCGTAGGAGCCATAGATAAACGCGAATTGCACCCCCTTTATATTGTTTATCTCTGATTTTAGCTCTCCCTTAACTCCGACTGTCTTGAACACGATGCTTCTTAATTCCCTGTAAAGCGGGTATTTCTTGTTTGCCCTGAAAAATCTTGCATTACCCCTGTATTCACTTTCAAGTATACCTTCGTCAACCATTTTATTGATTGTTCTCTGGAATATGCCGGGTTTCTTTCCCAGAATCCTGCCTGCTTCCTGCATAAAGAAAGACCTGTCGGGGTTGGAGAAAAACAGACGGAGCAGCTCTGACCTGTTTTTCGTAAGTAATTGCATTTTATGACCTCCGTATGCATCATGCATACAATTATATGCGCTTTACATACAGATGTCAAGGGGCGGGGTTAACGCAGGAAAAGGGAGAGCCACGCAGGGATGGTCAGCAGGGAGAAAAGGTGGGTGGTGAGGACGCAGGATGCGGCAAACTCAACGTCCGAGCCGTAGACCTCGCTCAAGACAACGCTGGCAATTGCCGAAGGCATCGTAGCCACCACCAGCAATATCAGGCGCGTCTCCAGCGGAAACGGCAGAAGATACAGCAGAGCCGCAGCAATACCCGGGATGACCAGCAGGCGCAGGCCCACGATATAACCCTGTCGCACGGTAAACAGATGGTGAGGTTTCAGCTCGGCCATCCTGCTGCCCACTATGAACATCGCAACCGGTATGGTTCCCTTTCCCAGCATGTCCAGAGACGCAAAGAAAGATGTTCCCGCTTCCTGCAATAGAGGGGAGACTCCCCGGAAACAGGCACAATCCCGTATCGCTATGAATGCAATGGAGACAAAGATGGATATCATCGGCACGCTCAACAGCTGTTTCAGGCTTTCCTTCCTGAACCTGTTCCCGGTCAGGGCGAGAACTCCCAGTGTCCAGACTGCGAGTTCCGAACCGAGGGTGGAAAAGATGAGCGCCGCAACACCCGTATTGCCCCAGAGCATAAGGACAATGGGCAGGGGCAGAAAAGAGTAGTTGTTGATTGTGCACTGGAAAAGAAACTGGTTCTTCTCTTTATCGCTGGAGAATTTTATGGAGCGGTAAACAATAATCCCGAGAACGTACCCGGTGGTCATGATGAGAAGCGCGCCTGCTGGCAGGAACCAGTTTTCGGCAAGCCCTTTAAGCGTGAAATTGCCGACAAGGGCGGTGAAGATAAGCGCAGGATAGAAGAAATTGGTGGTAACCCTGGACATCCTTAAGTTGGTCTCTCCTGCAAGGATGTTCAACCTGCGTGCGAGGATACCAAGGCCTACCATGCAGAAAATCGCCAGTATCCTTATGAAAAGCTTTATGAACACTATTTCACTCCCTTAAAAACCTGCCTGCCGGACTTCAGGACGGCAGCGGTTTTCCCGTAGACAAAGGTGCCTTTCAGGCCCTTCGGCAGTGCTATCTCCGCATCTATTCTATCCGCACACGTTTTCCTGACAGAGACCTTTATCATTCCCAGGGGATGGGGCATCTCTCCCTTAAACCAATTGAGAGGACCCGGGTGCGGCTCAATTCTGACAGATCTGAAACCCGGTTCGGCGGGCGTGATGCCGCAGACAAGCGCAAGGAGGTTCACGTTCGGATGGGCGCTCCACGCGTGGCAGTCCGAACGCGTTGGCTCCGGCTTCTCCGCAAAGGTGGTCAGCCCCATGGACAGCATGGTGCGCCACGGGTCAAGGAGAGAAATATAGCGGTCTCCAAGACCTGCTTTTCTGACCGCAAGGTGGAGATAATACTGGAAATAATATGTGCACTGTACCAGGGACCGGTCTTCAAGGACTTTTTCCATGACCGCTTTGTGTCTATTATGCGGCAGCGTATCTGTAAGAACCGCGAGGACGTTTGCATGCTGGCTGAAATGCTTCTTAGCCGGGGTATCGGAGAGCAATTCTTTTCTTCCGTCCCAGCAGTGTTTTATAACTGCCTTCTTGATCCCCGCAGCAAGTTTCCTGAAACGTTCTGCCTGATAACGGTCGCCAGCTGACTCCTCAATATCTGCCGCATCAAGCAGGGAATTTATGAAAAGAAGCGAGACGACTGCGGAGCCGCCCTGCTCTGCCCCGGGCGGGACGCCTCCCTTATACTCCTTTGCCCAGTCAACAAAATTCCACCACGTCAAAGGACCCAGGAGCCCTGTCTTCCTGTCAAGCCGCTCCTCAAACCATCCGAGGACAAGCCGCACGCCGGGAAGGAACTGCCTGACAAACGCCGCGTCGTCTCTGAACCACATGTAATCGTTCAGCATGTTTATCCATATGAGTGAAAATGGCGGTATCACCTGTATATAAATAGACGGGTGCTGGCTCTTGGTCAGACCCTCGGACAGGCGTGAATCGTCAAACTGCAGGATCGCTTTGCGCATCAGCCTGGAATCCCCGCTTACATGAAGGGAGACAAGCGCCTGTATCCGTGTATCCCCCACGTACTGCAACTGCTCGTAGTAAGGACAGTCAAAATAGGTCTCGTGCGCGCAAAGCCTGGCGGTGCGCCAGCCCGTATCCCATATGCGCTTCAACTGCGGGTCATCGCTCTCAAAACTCCCTTTTTCTTCAAAAGGATAACAGGTAAACAGCGAAGAGATTCTATTTATCTTAAGCGGCTCACTTCCAGTCTTGACCTTCATCTGAACGTAGCGGAAAGTACGCCACCACAGTGGACTGAAAATCCTTTTTTCTTCTCCGTCAGGCAGGAACCAGTCAGTCAGGCCAGCGATGGTCTTGCCCGTCACTTCATCCCTGTTGCCCTTATCGCCATGCATGCAAAGAGATTCGGCATAACAGAGCAATATTGAGGAACCTTTTCCTCCGCTCACCGCCAGTTCGGGATACGCGGTGGTAAGTACGGCCTGGTCAAATATTACGGAGACTTCGGTTTTCGCGGGAATTGCCAGTTCTTCTCTTCCTGATACAAAACCTTCGGGGACTTCAATGCCTTCAGCCGCGGCCGCCCTCTGGAAGAACTGCCTTGTTTCAGGCAGAAACGGGATTGTTCTCGGAGTAAGGTAATATACGGTCCCCCAGTCGCATTCGCGGGGCAAAGCCCTGGGAAAAGTGCTTTTCACTTCAGACCAGCCGGCATCGTCAAACTCCAGGGCTTCCCAGCCCCACGGGTAAAAACTGCCGTCTATTTTCTCTCCCGGACCCACGCCGAGATGTG
>CAYQXZ010000018.1:0-9941 GCA_964421645.1 uncultured bacterium | reverse complement strand
CCCCACGGGTAAAAACTGCCGTCTATTTTCTCTCCCGGACCCACGCCGAGATGTGCTTCATCCCCCCCAGCCACATAAGGAAAATAGCCGCTGTTATGAAAGGACTTCCAGCCGCTTCCGCTGCGGGTGTCGGCAACCCGCTCTTTTCCGGAGTTGCCCTGAAGAATAAAACGTGTCTGGGAGGTTATCTGCGCCTGCGGCCTCAATATGCCGAAATTCCATACAACCGCTGCAAGTACATTATCTCCTTTCTTAAGGAACCTGGCGATATCAACGGTTTCAAAAAACCACCGGCTCAAATCCCCCCGGCAAGGTCCCCTGCATACGGACTGTCCGTTTACCAGGAAATGATAGCGGTTGTCTGCCGAGATGTGCACAACGAAGGACTCCGGGACCTCCGTGAAATGTATTTTTTTGCGAAAATAGAAGACACCAAAATCGCTCGCGGCACCTTCAGGGCTGTAAATCCATGATGCAGTCCACGGCTTTGTAAGTATTTCCTTACTGATTTTCATCGCCTGTCTCCGGGGAAATGGCGTCCTCCCTGTTCAGACTGGATAGTATTATACATTTTTTGACATAATATTGAAACTACAGTAAAATGTCAGCGTTATGCGATGACGGAGAGAGAGATGAAAGAAAAGATAAAGGTACTCGTAACTGACCCTCTTGAACAGGAAGGCGTTCAGATATTGAAAGATGCCGGGTTTGAGGTGAAAGAAACCGGTAAGCTGACGCCCGACCAGTTGTGCGGGGTTATAGCCGACTACGATTCTGTCATCGTGAGAAGCGCCACGAAAATAACCGCAGAGGTTATAGAGAAGGCGGGCCGGCTGAAGATTATAGGGCGTGCAGGCGTCGGGCTGGATAACATAGACGTTGAAGCCGCCACGCATGCCGGCATTATCGTGATGAACGCACCCGAAGGCAACACCCTCTCGGTCGCCGAGCATACAATCGCGATGCTCATGGCCCTGGCAAGAAACATCCCCGCCGCAGACCACTCAATGAAAAACGGGCAGTGGGAAAAGAAGAAATACACGGGTGCGGAGCTTTACAATAAAACGCTGGGCATTATAGGACTGGGCAGGATCGGACGCAGGGTGGCGGCGATTGCCGGCGCCCTGGGGATGAAAGTCCTGGGGTATGATCCATACCTTGACAAGGACGAGGTGGAAAAGGCAGGGATTACCGTGGTAAACCTGCCGGGACTTCTCAAGCAGTCCGATTTCATAACGCTGCACATCCCCTTTAACGACTCAACCCGGAAGCTGATAGGGGAAGATGCGTTTGTATCAATGAAAGAGGGAGTGAGCATAATAAACTGCTCCAGGGGAGGAATCGTAGACGAAGAGGCTCTCTGCAAGTATATCGCCGCAGGCAAGGTAAAAGGAGCTGCTTTTGACGTTTTTGAAAAAGAGCCGCCGCCGGCTGACAACCCGCTTCTGAAGACGGAGCAGGTCATAGTCACCCCGCACCTGGGTGCGTCCACCAAAGAAGCACAGATAAACGTCGCGCAGCAGCTTGCCTCGCAGATAGTCTCGGCTTTGACAAAGAAAGTCATAGTAAACGCTGTAAACCTGCCTTCTCTAGACAGGGATTCCATGGAAAAATTGAGCGGGTACCTCTCGCTCGGAGAAAAACTGGGAGTTCTTCTTAAACAACTGGCAGGCGGTGACATAAAGGAAATAAGCATCAACTATGCCGGAGATATCATAAATCACGACCTTTCTCTCTTGAGGGCAAATATCATAATCGGGCTGCTGAAAGATACCGAGAAGGTGAATGCGGTGAACGCATCGCTTATACTGAAAGAGAAAGGGATAAAGATCAAGGAAAACCGGCAGGAAAGCGGCGGCGAGTTTACAAACCTGGTAACAGTAGAGGTCGGAAACGGCACCAAGGCATCGGCAGCAGGCACAATCATAAGGGAAGGGGCCGAACGGATAGTAAAGATCAACGGTTTTTCGGTTGATGCGGCATCCGGGGGTTACCTGCTGGTATGTTACAATGAAGACAAGCCCGGCATCATGGGGCACATCGGTACCATTTTAGGAGAAAAGGAAGTAAACATAGCGTCTATGACCCTTGGCAGAAGCAAAAAAGGCGGGCAGGCGATAACCGTCCTCAACCTTGACCAGGGGATAGACAGTAAGGTTTTGAACAGGATAGAGGAATTTCCGGCTATACATTCGGTAAAACTTGTAAGGATATAAATGAAACGGAGCAATAAACCATACGTTAACATAAAAACTACAGATCTGTTTATTTTGCTGAAGTTTTTAAGATCCCTTACGGAATGTCTTACCGGATAATCCCTCTTTAACGAGGCGGAAAGAGACCATTTGCCCCGGTTTCTTGTCCGTCACGCCGCAATTTTAGGAGGTGATTACCATTAACGAGATAAATACATTCAGACTTTTCCTTCCATGGTTTGTTCTATGGGGAGGCATTTCCCTGCTTGCCGGATACCTCTGGAGAAAGTATGTCGGAGAGAGAACGGTCAAGGCCGCTGAAAAAAGAGCGAAAGGAATTATCCAGGAAGCGGAAAACCTGGCCCTGAACAAGAAACGCGAAGTTGACATTGAAGCCAAGGAATTGATATACCGGCTCAAGAATGAATTTGAGCGCGAAACGCGCAACAAGAGAAAAGAGATACAGTTCCAGGAAAAACGGATGCAGCAGAGAGAGTTGAACCTTGAACGAAAATCCGAGATACTGGAAAAGAAGGAGTCGGACATCTCCGTAAAGGAAAAAACGGTAGGTACGAGAGAGGAAGCAATCAAGGCAAAAGAGACCGAGTATGCCTCGCTGATAGAAAAAATTAAAAAGAATCTTGCGCGGGTTTCGGGGATTTCTACGGACGAGGCAAAGAAACAGCTGCTCCAGATGATGGAGGAGGATGCGCGTAAAGAAGCTGTCGTGATGCTCAAGAAACTTGAAGAGGAGACGCGGGAAAAAGCCGACGAAAAGGCGCGTGAAATTCTTCTCACTTCAATGCAGAAGCTCGCTCCCGAAGAGGCATCCGAAAGCGTCGTGTCGGTCGTCAGTCTTCCCAGCGACGAAATCAAGGGCAGGATCATAGGCAGGGAAGGACGCAATATACGGGCGTTTGAGATGGCTACCGGAGTGGACCTCATCGTGGATGACACCCCGGAAGCCGTAACGCTATCGTCCTTTAATGCCTACAGGAGGGAAATAGCCCGGCTGACACTTGAGAAACTCGTGGCCGACGGCCGCATACACCCGGGCAGGATTGAGGAAGTGGTTGACAAGGTTGAAAAGAAACTGGAAGAGGATCTTGTTGAGGAAGGAAAAAATGCAATCTTTGAGGTGGGCATTGAAAACGTGCATCCTGAAATCATCAAATTGCTCGGAAGGATGAAGTACAGGACAAGTTACGGACAGAACGCCCTCCAGCATATCAAGGAAAGCGCATTTCTTGCCGGCATGATTGCCGCAGAGATAGGGCTTGACGTGAAGGCCGCAAAGAGGGTGGCTCTCCTGCACGACATAGGGAAAGCGGTTGACCAGGAAACCGAGGGAGCGCATCCCGAGATAGGAGCGGACATCCTTAGGAAATACGGTGAAAGCGAGGTCGTAATTGACGGCGCTTTGAGCCATCACAAGGACCTTGACGTAAATACTCCCTATACACTGCTGGCGCAGATAGCCGACGCCATATCCGCCACGAGACCGGGCGCAAGACGCGACACCCTGGAAAAATATATAAGGCGGATTGACGACCTGGAGAAGATAGCCTCGTCCTTTGAGGGGGTCAACAACGCTTTCGCGATCTCCGCGGGAAGGGAAATCCGCGTCGTGGTAAAACCGGAGAAGATCTCCGACGACGCGGCAAAAAACCTGGCAAGGGATATAGCCAAGAAGATTGAGCAGTCAATGCAGTACATAGGACAGGTAAAGGTCACGGTCATACGGGAAACTCGCGAAACCGAGCTGGCAAAATAAAAGGCTCTAAAACCTTGTTCGCCTCCCCCTTGAGGGGGGAGGCAGCATCAGCCGGAGGCTGAGTGCGGTGGGGGTAATTGAATATTTAGCGCTGGCGTGAATTTAGAGAAAAGCGGGCTTTTCAACAGTTGAAAGGCCCGCTTTTCTCTATTTGTCTCTACCTGTTAAAAATTGAAAATCCGCTGAAAAGCCTGAATTTCCTTGAAGGCCAGTATCTGCAGAAAATTCTTCCCATGATAAGCTCACCGTCAACAGGTCCCCATGAACTGCTGTCTTCGCTTTCGTTCCTGTTGTCCCCGAGAAGGAAATATCCGTTTTCCCCTGTCTCAACCTTCAGTTTGTATGCGGGGCTTTCTTTAATATAACGCTCATTGATTTTTTCCCCGTTGACAAAGACTTTTCCGTCTTTGACCTCCACGGTCTCGTGAGGCAGACCGATTACTCTTTTCACCAGCCGTTCCCTCTCTCCGGACGGCGCCTGCAACACGACTATATCATGCCTGCGGAGACGGTCTTTCCTGACGCTGGCAATCCTGTCGCCCACCTGCAGAGTCGGTTCCATTGACGAAGATACGATTTTAAAAAATCGCACCTCTTTTATTCCGAATATATATCCCAGGAGAAATATCAGGCACAGGAAAACAAGGTTTCTTACGAATCTTATCATGCCAATTATCTTAATCTCCCCCATGAAATAAGTCAACCGACTGCCAGGAACTTGACACTGCATATCGGCAATCATAAACTTAGGTATTACTGTTTGTACGGACGTTCACCTTTTCTCTGCAACAAACGGGAATGTATCATGACATCAAAAGAACTGGTGCGAAAAGCCATACATTTCGGTCCTCCGGATGGCAGGAGGTTCTGCCATCAGGAATACCGCCGGCGAGACCCTTTCATGCACAGACTGTAACTCCGGGAACAGAATAATGAAATCCATAATCACCGTTGCCCAGATAAAAATCGTTCCAGAAAAGGGCAGCATTGAGAGCAACTGCAAGAGACTTATGGCTGTGTTGGAAAAACTGTCAAAAAAGACCATAGACGTTGTTGTTACGCCGGAGGGATTCCTGGACGGATATGTATCAACTCAAGGGTATGTAAACAGGAAAAACATCATGGATTATGCTGTTGATCCTGTGAGAAGCCCGTACGTCAGGAGTATCTCTGAATGGGCACGCAAAAATTCATCATGGGTAATACTTGGATGTATACGATTATCTGAAAACAGAGCCTGCAACACTACCATAATTTTCAACCGTGAAGGGAACATGGCAGGATGGTATGATAAGACTCACTGTCAGGCACATGACAGAAAATACCTTGCGGGCAACAGCCTTCATGTTTTCAATTCGGATTTTGGTTGTTTCGGAGTCATGATATGTGCCGACCGCAGGTGGCCCGAAGTAACACGTACCCTCGCCCTGAAAGGAGCCAGGATAATTTTTAATCCGACATACGGGATGCATAACGAACTGAACCTGGCCATGATGCAAACCAGGTCGTTTGAAAGTGAGTGTTTTATCATATTTACCCATCCCGCTCAATCCCTGATCACCGGTCCGGGAGGCAGAATCATCACAAACGAAGAAGACAAGAAAGTATCCGTTGCAGTAACCAGAATTAACCTGTCTCTTGTCGAAAGAGCCAGAAAAAATCCCTGTTCCCATCTCAAAAACAGGAGACCCGAACTCTATCTTCAGGATTATCCTGCAAAACAGCTGTCCGGAAATTCCTGATCGCCTTGATTCTTTGACATTCCCTTATTAATATAATAGAATTTTTCAGACTGAATCACGGGAGAACTTAATCATGGCGAAGAAAAACGTTGTCTGCTTCGGTATCGTAGTGGGAGACTTCCTGGTCAAGCCATTTGAAAAGATGCCTGACAGGGGAAAACTGATACTTGCCGACAGAACAGAATTGCATATAGGCGGGTGCGCCTCAAATACCGGCGTGGTGCTGAAAAAGCTGGGGGTTGACGTTGCGATAATCGGCAAGGTGGGCGACGACAACCTCGGGAAATTCGTGCTTAACAAGCTCAAGGAAGAGGGACTGGACGTATCTGGAATGATGACAGGCAAAGAAACGAATACCTCGGGCACTGCGGTTTTCATACACCCGGACGGCGAACGCTCCTTTATTCACTCCATCGGCACAAACGCACATCTGAAGCTCGCGGAGATAAATTTTGATTTTGTAAGAAAGTTCTCAATCCTTCATATCGCCGGAGCACTCCTGATGCCGGGCTTTGACGGAGACCCGCTTGCCGAAACTTTCAAGAAGGCAAAAGAAGAAAACGTCACAACATGCCTTGATACGGCATGGGATTCTTCCGGCAGGTGGATGACGGTACTGGAAAAGGCCCTGCCCCATGTTGATTATTTCCTGCCCAGCATTGAAGAAGCACGGATGATTACGGGCAAGAACACACCTGAAGACGTAGCTGCGTTCCTGCTTTTAAAAGGCGTGAAAAACGTGGGGCTCAAGATGGGGAAAGAGGGGTCTTTCATAATGAACCGCTCGGAGAAACACTACTTCAAAGCGCTTGATATAAAGGTGGTGGACACCACCGGATGCGGAGACGCATACGCGGCGGGATTCATAGCCGGCCTGGTCAGAGACTTCTCCTTTGAGAAATGCGGACTGCTGGCAAATCTGACGGGCACAAAAATAGCCACCTCCATCGGCGCTACTTCCGGAGTCTCCTCCTACGAGGACACGCTCAAGTTCGGCAGCAAATTCGGCTATCGCTTCTGATACGTCAATATCTTGACATGCCAATAAACAGACGGGTATAACTCTTGTATCATATATGATAACAAAGGCAGGAACGAGATTATATGGCGAAAGAGTTTATTGCACCCTCTCAGCTGGATACAATAACCGCTAAGATTGACATCACCGAAGTGATATCGGAATATGTATCCCTGAAAAAAACCGGGAAGAACTTCAAGGCACTGTGTCCTTTCCATGAAGAGAAGACACCTTCTTTCATAGTAAATCCCGAAAAGCAGATATTCCATTGTTTCGGATGCGGGATCGGCGGCAACGTTATCAAGTTCATAATGTCGGTTGAGAAGATCTCTTTCCCGCAGGCCGTCGCGATAGCCGCAAAGAAGGCGGGTGTCAGGATAAACGTTACCGGCTATCGCCCGGAAGACGAGGAAAAAAGGGAGCGGCTTATCAGGGCCAACGAATTCGCGGCACAATGCTACAATGAAGCCCTTTTCTCCCAGCAGGGCAAGAGAGCCATGGATTACCTTTTTGAGAGGAACCTTACCGAAAAGGAGATCAAACGGTTCTCCCTGGGACTTGCCCCGAATTCAAGAGATTTTCTACCCGGGAAAATCAGCGAAAAGAAACTTGACCGGTCTGATTTTGTGAAAGCGGGGCTGCTGAACGAAAGCGGCGCCGACATCTTCAGGAACAGGATAATCTTCCCTATTTTTGACTTCAGGGGACGGATCGCAGGTTTCGGCGGAAGGGCTCTTGACGATGAGATCCTGCCGAAGTACCTGAATACCGGGGAAACCCCCTTGTTCAACAAGGGACGGCTGCTTTACGGTTTTAACTGGGCAAGGGAGTCCGTCAAGGAAAAGAACTTCGTTATGCTGGTTGAAGGATACTTTGACGTTCTGAAACTCCACTGCAACGGAATTGAGAACTGCGTGGCTCCGATGGGCACCTCACTCTCCGACGCGCATCTCGTTTTTTTGAGGAGGTTTACAGACAAGATGCTGCTGGTCTTTGATTCCGACGAGGCAGGCATAAGAGCAAGCTTGAGAAACCTTGAAAGCGTTCTCGCTAAAGGATTTGAGACAAAGATATGTCTTCTTCCGGTGAATTTTGATCCTGACAATTTCGTTGATCAGTACGGAGTGGACGCCTTCAAGAAAATGCTCGGGCAGTCAAAGGATTTCATGGAGTTCGTACTGAAAATTGAATCGCAGAGAAATAACGTTAATACTCCCAAAGGCAAGTCCGCCGTGGCAAGGGAAGTGTTAAGGTTCATATCCGTGATACCTGACGAGATTGAAAAGACGGAGCATGTAAAGATACTGGCGAACAGGCTGGAAATAAAGGAGACTGTGCTGGAGGGATACCTCAATGACATGGCAAAGTCCGGACGGGACAGTGGTATTCCCACGGAGAAGAAAGCTTTTACTCCGAATGACACGGCGGAAAATCTGCTCATTGAGATATTGCTTTCCGAAAACAGCTTCTGGAACCAGCTTGCGGAATGGAAGGGACTCTTGACCCGCAGGATGGAACTTGTGGCCGCAACTTCGCGGGAACTGCTGGCAAATAATGTGTCTATTACGCCGGCAAACCTTATAAGCAGCGTGGATGCGGAAACCGGGAGCTGGATTTCAGGAGCTTCGGTGAGAAACGGTTCAACCCTGCTTGAGGAGAGGAAACAGCAGATTTTCCAGGACTGCCTCATGAAAATTCACAGATCCTGCATATCAAGACGGGTTGAAGAGATGAAGAAAAAGATAGCGGAGAAGAAAGAGAACGGAATATCGTATAACGAAGAACTTGAGAAGATACAGAACCTGCTCTACGAATTGAAAAAGGACGGCTAATATGGGCAAAGTCAAAACCAGGGCGAAGAAGAACGATAATCTCTCAAAGAAGGAGAAGAACGAAAGAATTAATGAAATCATAGAGCTGGGAAAAAAGAAGAAGCATCTCTCGTGGGACGAGATCAACGACATTCTTCCCATGGATCTCACCAACCAGAACGAAATCATTGAATTGTTTGACGAGCTTGAATCATGGGACATTGACATTGACGAGGAAGAACCTTTTCCCGTAGAGAAGGAAAAGAAGTTGGATACCGACGAGGCGAGAAATCCTCTGCGGTCGTACCTGAAAGGAGCGGGCACCTATTCACTGCTCACGCACGAAGAAGAGGTATTCATCGCAAAGGGCATTGAGAACTCCAAGAAAAAGATGGCGCATATGCAGAGAAGCAGGTCTGCAAACAGGAGATACTATGCGAAATGTGAGTTTGAGCTCTTTGAGCTGCGTTCAAAATTGATAAGCTCCAACCTGCGGCTGGTGATAAACATAGCAAAAAGATACAGCAATCCCAAGCTATCAATACTTGACCTTATCCAGGAAGGCAACATCGGACTGATGAAGGCGGTTGAAAAGTTCAAGTATAAAACCGGATTCAAGTTCAGCACCTACGCCACATGGTGGATAAGACAGGCGATAACCAGGGCAATTGCAGACCACTCCGCCACGATAAGAATACCGGTGCACATGATTGAAAAGATAAACAAGGTGAAAAAGATTGAGGCAAACCTTTGGCAGTCAAAGAACGACGAACCGACCACCGAGGACATAGCCAGGAAGATGCACCTGTCGGTAAACAAGGTAAAGACGATAAAGAAATCAATGAGGCCGGATCCCATCTCCCTTGATATGCCCGTGGGAGACGAAGAGAGAACAACCATCGGGGATTTCATAGAGGACATAGAGAATCCCGATCCTTTAAGACATGCAAAGCATGCATTACTCCGAGAAGAGCTGGAAAAGGCACTGTTGATTCTTGATGAACGCGAAGAGAAGATAATCCGGCTGCGCTTCGGCCTGGACGATGAAGGCTACCCGAGAACCCTGGAAGAGGTGGGCAATTCTTTCCAGCTGACCAGGGAAAGGATCAGGCAGATAGAGGCGAAGGCTATACAGAAACTCAAGCACTCCTGCCGCAGCGAGAAGTTGAAGCTCTTCATGGACGGCGTCTTTGAGGGCACCCTCACCCGCTAACCCCGAAAAAAAGTTGACGTGCGAGTGGGCAAGCACCAGCCGGACAGTTTCTGAAGCGGGCGTCTGTTTGAGGAGCGGGCACGGTTCTCCGAAGGAGAGAGCGACGAGAGAAGCCGAACGCAGACCGCCTCGCCGGGGCGGTCAAGTGTCCCGTCTGAAGAAAGCTGTCCGGGTAAGGTGCGCAGCCC
>CAYQXZ010000017.1:12557-21168 GCA_964421645.1 uncultured bacterium | reverse complement strand
GCGGCATTTTTGCATGGTCCCCGATGCTTGCCGAAACCTACGAATGTCCCCTTGAAAGATTCGGCACCGTCCTGATGAGGAATGCCTCCTGATATCGCGGGATGGCTGCAATTCTATCCTGCATTACCTGTTTCTTCGCGGGCTATCTCAACCCAGCGCGGCAGTCGGTCCGGTTCGTTCTGCAGGGTATGCACATCCTTCATGATGATTTCAATCCTGCATTTGCCCGCAATTTCCAGGGTATTCCTTATGTCCTGCCGTATGGCTTGTTCGTTGAAGACTCCGGTGCTGACCAGCGTCGGATTCGGTTTACGTGAGTACACGTATTTCGTACCCAGTGATTCGGCCATGAATTCCTGGTCTGCCCATGGAGATACCGAGACCCTTGCCAGGTTGTTGATTCTCTTGAGTATGTGCCAGCGGTTATGGACCGGTTCACAGCATCCGTAATAGGACTTGCCGAACTGTTCAACTATTTCCTTCTGGTACGGGAATATGAATTCCTCAAACTGTTCCGGGCCGACGCCCACAGTCTCCTGTGATTCGCTCAATACCCACTGATCCTGCTTCCTTACAGGCATGCCTGCGTTCCAGTCAGCCTGCGGCAGGCCCCGCGTGTATCCTTCACTGCCGGAACCTATATAATCGTTCTCGTTGTTAAGGGTGTAGAGATTTTCGTTCTCCAGCCAGTTTATGAGATTGACATGATCGTCCCTCAGAAATTTCATGAGGTGGTGCAGCGCATGCGGGTTATCGTACATGGCAAGCATCATCTGCTGAAGACCTATAAGCTGTATGGCGGTACCGGTCATCCCCATCGTCCAGTAGTGACCGCCTCTTATACGCACGGGCAGTATGGAGCCGAGTATTTTCTCAAGATGATCCTTCTCTTTCAGTGTGGCTTCGCGGTCAACCGTGAAAGTTCTGAAATGCAGTTTGCCGAAATCTCCGTCCAGATCCTTGATAGGCGGATCCCACGAGCGCGAGCCCATGTAGTTATCGTCACCTCCGTAATGGGTAACGGCTTCCACCCCGTAATTGCTGAAGGTTGTCTTCCACCGCACATCCATGAACGGTTCAACCACATGGTCATCTTTCAATTTCTCAAACCTGTATATATCGTTACGAAGTCCATTTTCAATCCCGCGCGCCCAGTCGCCGGTACATTCAAGTATATCGTCGGGAACCGGCTTTATCCTGTCCCTCACGCCTCCATGTTCTGCAAGGATCATCACCCTGTCGTCATTTCCTGAATCCAGGCAATACCATGCACGCCTTCGTTCCTGATTTGCCGGATCCTGCGCTATGACAGCCTTGCGTTGGGCAAGCCGGCGCAAAATATCAGTATCTCTTTCGGTTATCCTGTCATGTCCTGCATTTTCGGTAGCCATCGCATGTCCTTTTGCAATAGAATCTTTCAATCATCGTTTGCCGTGAAATATCTCTGATTTTAAATCCGGTATCTTCAAAATGTCAAATTTCAATCTGCGATGTATTTGTGGTATATTAATTGGAATTTCAAAATAAAGCGAAGCACAGGATATCGGGAGGAAGAACATGGGTTACATTGCTGACGTCTCGCGTTATTCCGGCATGCGTTACAACCGGTGCGGGGCGAGCGGTTTGAAACTGCCGGCAATTTCCCTGGGGTTATGGCATAACTTCGGAGACGTGGATATTTTTGAGAACAGCCGGGCGATGATCCGTAAGGCGTTTGACCTGGGGATTACACATTTTGACCTTGCAAATAACTACGGTCCACCGCCGGGTTCCGCGGAAAGAAATTTCGGACGCATATTGAAAATGGACCTCAAAGCGTACCGTGACGAGCTTATCATATCGTCAAAGGCGGGTTATCTCATGTGGCCCGGACCCTACGGCGAATGGGGCTCAAGAAAGAATCTTGTGGCGAGTGTGGACCAGAGTCTTGAGCGTCTCGGCCTGGATTACGTGGATATTTTTTACCACCACAGGCCCGATCCTGAAACTCCTGTGGAAGAAACCCTCGGTGCGCTGGATTACATAGTGCGGAGCGGGCGCGCTCTATATGCCGGGATATCCAGCTACACGGCTGACCAGACAAGCAAGGCGGCGGAGATAATGAAAAAGCTCGGCACGCCCTGCCTGATACACCAGCCGTCCTATAATATGTTCAACAGATGGATTGAAGACGGATTGCTGGGCGTGTTGACCGGGGAAAAAATCGGATGTATCGTGTTCTCTCCTCTTGCGCAGGGTTTGCTGACGGATAAATATCTGTCGGGCATTCCGGAAGGTTCGCGGGCTTCAAAAAAGCACGGTTTCCTGAAGCCGGCGCATATCACTGATGAGAAGATTGAAAAGGTAAAACAGCTGAATGTCCTGGCGCACGAACGCGGGCAGAGCCTTGCGCAGATGTCCCTGGCGTGGGTCCTGCGGCATTCCGCGGTGACGTCCGCCCTCGCAGGCGCAAGCCGTCCGGAGCAGATAGAAGATGCGGTCGGCGCTTTGAGCAACACCGCCTTTACGGGGGATGAACTGAAAAAAATAGAAGGGATACTCAGTCAATAGGTGATTTGCAAAATATCATTTCCACAAACAGGAGGCAGAAATGGGAAAAGAGCTTAAGGGCAACATGATGATTGCGCAGAGCGGAGGCCCCACCGTGGTGATCAACCAGAGTCTCGTGGGAGCCATAACTGAAGCGAAAAAGCACAGGCAGATAAAGGGGATATACGGTTCATTAAACGGAATAAAGGGCATAATGGAAGAAAGACTGATAGATTTGAGAAAGGAGACCTCTTCGGTACTGTCCAGGGTTGCGTTCACTCCGTGCGCGGCGCTTGGCAGCGTGAGGAAAAAACCGGACGAGCAGGACTGCGCAGAAATTTTCAGAATACTGCAGAAATATGACGTCCGATTCTTCTTTTATGTAGGCGGCAACGATTCTGCGGAGACGGCTAACATCCTCAACGAAAGCGCAAAAAAGGTGAACTATGAGTTCAGGTGTTTCCATATTCCAAAGACGATTGATAACGACCTGCTGGAAAACGATCACACCCCGGGGTATGCAAGCGCGGCTAAGTTCGTGGCGATGGCGGCCATGGGCGACGATCTGGACAATATATCCCTGCCGGGCGTCAAGATAGACGTGGTGATGGGAAGGCATGCAGGTTTTCTCGTTGCCGCATCGGCACTGGCCAGGATGGATGAAGGCGACGGCCCCCATCTCATATATTTTCCTGAAAAACCATTCTCAAAGGAAAAATTCCTGAATGATGTTGAGAACGTGTATTTGAAACTTGGAAGGTGCCTTATAACCGTGTCGGAAGGTATCTCCGATGAGGACGGCGAGGCGATCGCTTCAAAGTTCACAAAAGAAGTGGATACTCACGGCAACGTCCAGCTGAGCGGCACCGGGGTTCTTGGCGACCTTCTCGCAGATATGATCAAAACAGAATTGAAGGTCAGCCGCGTAAGGGCGGACACATTCGGATATCTCCAGCGTTCCTTTCCCGGAATATATTCCGAGGTGGATTCAAGAGAGGCATACGAGGTCGGAAAACTTGCCGTAAAATATGCGGTGTCAGGCAACCTTGACGGTTCTGTATCAATAAAGAGAAAACCCGGAAAGAAATACAGTGCGTACTTTGAGCTCGTGGCTCTGAACAAGGTAGCCAAAAACACCAGAAGCATGCCGGACAGTTTCATAAACGCCAGCAGCAACGGTGTTACCTCGGATTTCATGAACTATGCCAGGCCGCTCGTAGGAAAACTGCCTGATATAGGCCACCTGAATAGATACCCGGTAAAAAAGAAATAGTCGTTAGACAGGAAGCCGGAATTTGTTCAGCAGCATCAGAATGCCGACGGCTATCAGCAGAAGTCCGGTAAGAAATTCAATCTTACCGTAATGCTTCTTGATTCGCGTGAATACACCAAGCATCTTGTTTACGGCCAGGGTCGTTAGTATAAATGGGATGCCTATGCCGAGGGAGTAGAAGAGGAGCAGGAATATACCGCGGAAAACCGATTTCTCCGTGGAAGCCACGATAAGGATTGAAGCAAGAACCGGACCCACGCACGGGGTCCAGCCGAAGGCAAATATCATGCCTATCGCGAATGCACCGGCATAACCGCCAGCCATCCTGCCGGCATTAAACTTTTTTTGCCTGTACAGTGTTTTAATCTTGAGGACGCCCGTGAGGTGCAATCCGAACAAAATTACGATGATTCCTCCCGTTATCCTCACTGCGTTCTGCTTTATCAGAAGCTGTCTGCCGAGCCAGGTTGCCGAGGCACCCAGTACGGTGAACACGGTGCTGAATCCGAGAACAAATAGAATTGACAGCAGGAGGTTCCTTCTGTAGTTGGAACCCTCCCTTATATTCTCTATTGATGCGCCCGTTATGTACGAAAGATATGCGGGTATCAGGGGAAGAACGCAGGGACTTGCGAAAGACAGGAGTCCTGCAGTGAAACTTATCATAAGCGGGTAATTTTGAGTTGTTTCCATATCCGTTGTATTATATACCTTTAATGAGGAAAAAGCTATCAGGAGAAAAAAATGAGAATAAAAAAGGTTAACCTGAATTTTGACATGGAACCGTTCAAGATGCCTCTCGGATTCAAGGGGGGATATTTGAGCGAGGCGTGGCAGACGTTCGTGTGCCTTGAGACCGAAGACAACTACGGCATAGGCGCGGGAACGCAGAGCGTTCTCTGGTCCGATGCGGCTGTTTTCACCTCTCACAGCCAGGCAGGGGGTAACGGCCTGATGCTTAACATCACCGAGTATGCTTCCAGGCTTCTGAAAGACAGGGAAATTGACAATCCCATGGTATTGCAGGAGGAAATTCTTGGAGAGGTGCACTCATATGCCAAAAAAATTACAGGAAGAGGAAACTTAAGAAAAACCTTTACATTGAACGCTCTTGTAGCTCTTGATAATGCCCTCTGGGTGCTTTATGCGAAGGAGAGAGGGATCAGTGATTTTTTTGAAATGATACCCGTGGAATACCGGAAACCTCTGAAATACAGGCATCCCCTTGTTGCCTGCATTCCCCTGATGTCCTACGGCGTGCCGATTGATGATATCGGCAAGGCAATAGGAGAAGGTTTTTTCACTCTTAAAATAAAGATCGGCTCGGATCCGGATAAGGACGGTGACCAGGAGAAAATGCTGAAATGGGATATGGAGAGAATAAGGGTAATACACGAAAGATTCGGAAGCGTCCCGACGGAATACACGGAGAACGGAAAGCTCCCGTACTACTTTGACGCCAACGGAAGGTATGACAGCAAGGAGCGCCTGATGAGGCTGGTTGATTTTATTGACAGGCTTGGTGCTCTTGAAAGGGTAATAGTGATGGAAGAGCCGTTTCCCGAAGACCTGGAGGTTGATGTCAGCGATTTTCCCGTCAGGATCGTGGCGGATGAAAGCGCCCATACGCAGGAAGACACGCTCAAGAGGTGCCAGATGGGCTACAAGGGCGTGGCCCTGAAACCTATCGCAAAAACTTTAAGCATGACCCTGAAGATATTGAATGAAGCGGAAAGAAACGGGATGGACTACTTCTGTGCCGACCTGACCGTCATACCGCCTCTCGTTGAATGGAACAAGAACGTTGCCTGCCGTCTAAAGCCCCTGCCGGGACTTAAAATACCCGTGGTGGAATCAAACGGTCACCAGCATTACAGGGACTGGGAGAAACTTGTTTCACGGCATCCCTTTCCCGAAGCGGAATGGACATCTCCCATCAAAGGAATTTTCAGGCTGAATGAAGATTTCTACAGGAAAAGCGGAGGCATATTCAACGTTTCCGGATACTATGAAAAGCTGGTGAGACAGTAAGTCCTATCTTGCCTTGATTGCAAGGATCCGCACCATATCGCCGGATTTTTTTATACAGTCAATCACGTTTTCAAGGTTGTCTATCATTTCGTAAACCAGGATGGTCATCTGCGGGCTCAATTCTGTTTTTATAAGAACGCTCAACAGATCGCGCCTTTTGTCGTCCCCTTCCTCTTCAATGGTTTCAATCTGGGCACAATCCTCCATAACCCTGCTTGCATCGCTCTTTACCAGGGCGTTTATCGCTGTATTGAGCTTTTCTCCGGCTTTCACCGCGAGAAGGCTGTCGTCCAGGAGCAGCTTGCCGATTTCCCCCGAAGGCTCCTTCTCAAAAAACTCAAGGAGGCGTACAACGCCTTTTGCGCCGTCGGCTATGTCGTTAAGGCTCTCATTGAGAAGAATAAGGTCTTCCCTGTCAGGCGGAAGAAACATGCCCTTTGAGAGCTCGTTCATTATGGTTCTCTTAAGCTCATCTCCCTGATGTTCTGCATTCTTGGCACGGCCTATGTTATTTTTTTTGCCCACTGCGTCGTTTTTTGTCAGGGACTCAATGCTGTCTTTCATTGCAAGCACGCATTCATAAGACTTTTCCACGTGTTGAAGGGCGAGGTTCAAGACACCCTTTTCCTCGCGTTCTCCCAGCCATGCGAAAATGTTCCTTGTCCTGTCCATTTGATACCTCCGTTACCTCATAAAGAACAGCGTCGTGACGATTATGGCATATGTTATTATACCTGAAATAAGAGGGGTTAGCGCCCATGTCAGTACTATTTCACGTGCCAGCTTCAGGTTCATAGTTCTTATCCCCTGGACAATTCCCACGCCCCATACAGCACCGACAATTGAATGAGACGTGGATACCGGGATACCGTAATGGGTGTATATGTGTACGTTCAACGCGGATGCAATTTCAATTGCCACGGTCATCAGAGGAGTAATGTGGACGATTTTTGACCCGACCGTCTCTATAACCCTGTAACCCCATGTCACAACTCCCAGTATGATTGCAGACGCTCCTATCAGGGATGCTGCGTAAGGAGTAAATCTCTGCACTCCGAAAAGTATCCCTGTGGCATTCGCCACGTCGTTTGCCCCCCACGTGAAGGCAAGATATGCGCTTGTCAGGTATATCAAAAAATAAAGTATAACCTTTTCCCATCTTTTTACGGCCGGAATTCTGAAGGCAGCCTTGAAAATATGATAGAGTAATATTGCCAGGATGCAGGCACTCAGCGGAGTAAGGACCCAGCAGACAAAAATCTGCCATATCTTTTCCCAGTGCACGCATGTGCAAAGGGCAAGTCCTCCGCCTGCAACCGCTCCCACTATGGAGTGAGAGGTTGACACGGGAAATTTCTTATACGTTGCAATCGTTACCCAGAGCGCGGCGCTGAAGAGTGCGGCAAATGCAAGGAGTGTTGCTTCGGCCTGCGGCAGTTCGTTTAACGTGATAACGCCTTTTCCTATGGTCTTTATGACATTGCCGCCGAGAAGTACTGCTCCCAGGAAGCTGAAGATGCAGGTGATTACTATGCCGGTTCTTACAGACATGACGCCCGAACCTATATCTGCACCGACGCAATTTGCGGCGTCGTTGGCGCCCATTGACCATCCCATGTACAGAGCGGCGAGAAGCAAGGGTATGAGCATCATTTTTCCGTACTATTATATCCAATAGTTGAACGTTTTTCAATTTTTTATAAGCTATTGCTTTTTGTATTTTTTAGGGTATAATCTCCTGATGAGTGGAATTATTACAAGTTTGCAAGCAGTCCATAAAAAGATCAGACCGGAAATAGAGAAACGCCTGCTGGAGTTCACTGAAAATGATACAAGGGATAAAATACAGAAGGAATTTTTTTTCTGTCTGCTTACTCCCCAGTGCAAGGCAAGAGTATGCTGGGACAATGTTGAGAGGCTCTTTGACAACGGAATCATGACCCGGGGAACCGAGCGAGAAATCTCCCGGAGCCTGTCCGGCGTCAGGTTCATGAATAACAAGGCAAGGTACATAGTAGAAGCGAGGAAGAAATTTTTTGACGGGGGAGATTTTTTAATTAAATATCTGCCCGGAGTACAGGACGAGAAATTATTGAGGAAATATATAGTCCGAAACGTAAAGGGAATGGGCTGCAAAGAGGCAAGCCATTTTTTAAGAAACATAGGCAGGGGTTACGAGCTTGCCATACTTGACAGGCACATACTGCGGGGGCTTGTGATGTGCGGGGTCATAGACGATATACCCGCTTCCCTGCCTGTTGCGGAATACAGCAGAATTGAAAATCTAATGAGTAACTTTGCGAAAAAAATTCATATACCGATGGCTCATCTGGATTTTGTTTTCTGGTATTTCTTTAATAAGGAGGTTTTCAAATGAAGCAGGAAGAGATAATAAAAATAATGCAGGATAACGGAATACAGCCTTCTTTCCAGAGAATGAAGATATTTGAATATCTCGTCAGGAACAGGATTCATCCCACGGTTGAGGACATATACAGCAGCCTGTCTGCCAGAATACCGACACTGTCCAAGACCACGATTTACAATACGTTGAAGATACTGGTTGACAAAAAGATAGTCGGGCAGGTTACGGTGGAAGAGAATGAAGTGAGATACGATTATTCCGAAAATACGCATCTGCATTTCAAGTGCAAAAAATGCGGCGGTTTGTATGATATTTTTCACAGGTGCACACTGCTGAACGAGAAAGAAATAGACGGACATTCAGTTGAAGAATACCATCTCTATTTGAAGGGACTTTGCAGGAATTGCGCGAGA
>CAYQXZ010000017.1:10600-12457 GCA_964421645.1 uncultured bacterium | reverse complement strand
AAAGGAGCAATAATGGACAGGTATATTTGCACGGTGTGCGGGTACATATACGATCCGGCAAAAGGCGATGTTGAAAACGGAATTGCGCCGGGAACGAGCTTTGAGAAGCTTCCGGAAGACTGGGTTTGCCCGGAATGCGGTGCGGCAAAAGACCAGTTTGAGAAGGAGAACAAGCCCAACTGAAGGAGACATAATGGTCATACGGGAAATAACGAAGAACGTTCACGGAATCATAATGAATGACTGGGACAGGAGGCTTTTTGATGAACTTATCCCACTCCCAGACGGTACAACGTATAACGCATACCTTATAAAGGATGAGAAAAACGTTCTCGTTGATACATCAGACCCGTCAAAGAGTGAGAAGTTTATCCGAGTTTTGAAGGACTTGAGCGGCGGCAGGATAGATTACATAGTCTCAAACCATTCCGAACAGGACCATTCCGGCTGCATACCCCGCGTCCTTGAAGAATTTTCGGGTTCAAGGGTAATAGCAAGCGACAAGGGCGTTTCACTTCTCACAAAACTGCTCCATATTCCGGAAGAAAGATGCATGAAGGTAGCTGACGGCGAGGAGTTATCCACAGGCAGCAGACGGTTGAGATTCATGTATGCGCCCTGGGTGCACTGGCCGGAGACCATGATTACCTGTGACATTGACGACAGGATACTGTTTCCATGCGATCTTTTCGGCTCGCACCTGGCAACAAGCAGTTTCTATGCATCCTGCAACGAGAGGTTGTACAGTTCGGCAAAACGGTATTATGCAGAAATCATGATGCCCTTCAGAAACAATATAAGGAAACATCTCCGGCTGGTTGAAAACTTGGATATCGGAATAATCGCCCCGAGTCACGGTCCGGTTTACAATAATCCCGATTTCATTGTCAGTGCCTACAGAGATTGGGTATCCGACAGCGTGAAGAACGAAGTGGTTATTCCTTACGTTTCAATGCACGGAAGCGTTGCCCGAATGGTTGATTTTTTCGTTGACTCTCTTATCAGGAAGGGCATAGAAGCAAAGCCTTTCAATCTTACGGCAACGGACGTGGGAGAACTGGCCATGTCTCTTGTTGACGCAGCCACGGTTGTCCTGGGAACGCCCACGGTTCTCACGGGACCGCATCCTTCTGCTGTTTATGCAACATACCTTTTCAAGGTATTGAGGCCGAAGACGAGATTCATATCGGTGATCGGTTCTTTCGGATGGGGCGGAAACATGCTGAAATCCATAACGGATATGTTGCCGTCCGGTAACCTGGAGATTCTGTCACCGGTCATAGTAAACGGATATCCGGGGAATCCTGATTTTGAGTCATTGGAAAATCTTGCAAAAACAATACTGGAAAAACACAAAGAGCTGAATTTGCTTTGAAAAAACTACAGGGAGGTATTTATGGGCGTATTTTTTGATGTGAGCGAGATCTTTCAGTTTGCAATAAGGATAGAAGAGAACGGAGAAAAGTTTTACCGGAAGGTCGCGGAGAAGAATGCACAGAAGGAAATAAAGGAGCTCTTCAATTTTCTTGCCGACGAGGAAGTAAGACACAAGAAGATATTCACGGAGATGCTTGGAAAAATCACGAAATATGAACCTTCCGAAACCTATCCGGGCGAATACTTCCAGTACCTGCGTTCTTATGCGGACGGAATAGTATTTCCCCCCGAGATAGAAAAGGAACTGGATACTTCTGCGGGGGTCGTTAAAGCCCTGGATTTCGGTATAAGAAGAGAGCTGGACTCAATAATGTACTATATTGAGATCAAGTCCGTGGTACCCGAAACACAGCACCAGATTCTTGACAGAATTATTAAGGAGGAAAGAAGCCATTTCGTGCGGCTTTCCAAGATGAAAGA
>CAYQXZ010000017.1:5964-10500 GCA_964421645.1 uncultured bacterium | reverse complement strand
GGAGGTGAGAAGGAAATGTGTAAATGCTGCTGCGGAGGGAAAAAGAAGGATGAAGGCAAGATGTACGAGTGCAAGAAATGCGGAAAGATTGGGAGTGAACAGAAATATTGCTGCGGAGAGATGATGAAGGAAAAAAAGTAAAATGGCAGCCGTGAAGGTTCTGGGGATTCTTGGGAGCCCGAGAAAGGGAGGCAACAGCGAGATTCTTCTGGACGCGTGCCTGGAAGCCGCAAGGCAGAAAGGTGCAGAAACCGAGAAATTCGTGCTGAATGCGATGAAATTTATTCCCTGCCAGGAATGTGCCGTCATAAGAAAGGACGGCACGTGTAAAATACAGGACGATATGCAGAAGATTTATCCTGCCGTTGAGCAGGCGGATGCCATAGTTGTTGCCTCTCCTATTTTTTTTGGAAGTCTTTCAGCCCAGACCAAAATGATGATAGACAGGTTTCAGTGCCAGTGGCTTGGGATCTTTTTTTACAAAACATACAGGATTCAAAAGAAAAAGCGGGGAGCTTTCCTTTCCGTTGAGGGTAGCGACAGGAAGGATTTCTTTGATAACGCAAAATCAATAATAAAAAACTTTTTTGTCACCGTGGAAGCTTCCTATAAGTATGAGCTCCTGTGTCCGCTCGTTGATGAGAAGGGAGCGATAAACAGTCATCCCGGGTGTATCAAAAAAGCAGAAGAAATAGGGACCTTTCTTGGAGAAAAATAATGGAAGAGAAAAAAGTGATCGTTTATTCAACGTCAACCTGTCCTTACTGCAAGATGGCAAAGGATTTTCTTGATGATCACGGCGTTAAATACGAGACTTTTGACGTTGGATTGGATGTTGACAGGAGAAAAGAGATGATAGACAAGACCGGACAGATGGGAGTCCCGGTGATAGACGTAGACGGGAAGATAATCGTAGGTTTTGACAGAGAGGCAATAAAATCAGAACTGGGGATATGACCGTATATGAATATGTTTTCGTGGGAGGAGGTCCCCCCGGTATAGCCGCAGGGATCTGCCTTGAGAAGGAGAGAAGGCGGCGACAGCGACCGCAGAATACCTGGATTTCATGAAATAATGGAAAATATCCAGAGACTGAATCCCGTATTGCTGGCTTTACTGGCGACAATTTTTACATGGCTTGTGACTGCAGCAGGCGCCTCGCTTGTGCTGGTTCACAGGCGTCCCTCAAGGAAGGTCTTTGATTGTGCTCTGGGATTTGCGGGCGGGGTAATGGTTTCAGCGAGCTTCTTCTCATTGCTCCTGCCGGCCATTGAGCTCACGGGTGGAAAATCTTCCATGCCCGTATGGTTTGTCGTGTCTTCCGGTTTTGCCCTGGGTTGCGGTTTTATATACCTGCTTGACAATCTTATTCCCCATCTGCACCCTAACATGCCTTACCAGGAAATTGAAGGTGTAAGAAAGGGTATAAGAGGCGATTTATCCCTTTCTTACCTGCTTGTACTCGCTATCACGCTTCACAATATCCCGGAGGGGCTTGCCGTGGGTGTCGCTTTCGGTTCTCTAAAGTTTCCGGCTTCGGGTATTACTTTTGCAGCGGCTTCGTCTCTTGCTCTCGGCATAGGGCTTCAGAATTTCCCGGAGGGCATGGCTGTTTCTTTCCCTTTGAGCGGAACCGGCATGAGCAGAATGAAGGCGTTCTGGTTCGGGCAGATGTCGGGTATGGTTGAACCGGTTGGAGGAGTTCTTGGAGCGTTTGCGGTGACTTTTTTTACGCCCTTGCTGCCTTATGCGCTTGCCTTTGCGGCCGGGGCAATGATTTACGTGGTAGTAGAAGAGGTAATACCGGAAACCCAGAAGGCGGATAATACTGACATTGCAACAATGAGTTTTCTGACGGGATTTATTTTTATGATGATACTTGACATCGGCATGGGATAAACAATGGAGGTAAAAGAATGGAAAAGAAAATGGTGGAATTTGGTCTGGATTTTGAGAGAAAGGGAACGATGCTGTATCTTGAACTTGCTTCGGAAACCGGGGATTCCTTAAGCAAGCATCTCTTCTACACGCTTGCGAAGCAGGAGATAGACCATGCCTGGAGAATAGATAAATTCAATCTTGATGCGGGAGAACAACCGCGTGCTTCCGGATATGGAAGCATGAATTCCGTTGAGGAGGAGGTCAGGCAGTTCTTCAAGGGCATGAAAGACTCAATGAAGCGCAATAAGAGCAATCTACAGGTTTACGAAAGCGCAATGAAACTTGAAAGAGAAGGCTACAGAGCATATGAAATATTCCTGAAGGAAGCGACCGATACAGGAGAGAAAAGGCTGCTGGAATTTCTGCTTGGCGAAGAAAAGAAGCATATGGAGGCTATCGCCAACGTTTATTCGTACCTTTCGGAAACATCCGACTGGTTTGAGCAGGAGGAGAGCAGGGTATGGAACTGGATGAACATTTAACCTGATCAGGTGAATCGGCAGGGGTGAACCATGAGAGATGTATCTATAGTTATTACGGGACAGGCGGGGCAGGGTATACAGACCGTTGAAAAGGTCTTTTCTGACATGCTTCGCACAGAAGGCTACAATGTATTTGCTACCAAGGAATACATGAGCAGGGTGCGGGGCGGCGCCAATTCCACGCAGATAAGGGTTTCTTCCGAAAGAGTCCGCGCGTGTGTCAACAGGATAGATGTGCTTCTTGTTCTGGATGAGAATTCTGTCGGCAGGATATCCGGAAGGATTGGAAAAGAAACCATAGTGATAGGCGAATTCGGAGAGGGGGTTCCCGGCATAAATGAAAAGGTGGCGTTTAATTCCATTGCGCGTGAGATCGGCAATCCGGTGTTCGCCAACATCGTGGCGACCGGTGTAATTTTATCCATTCTGAATGTCAGGAAAAACGTCCCGGAGGAGTACCTGGAAAAGGCTTTTGCCAGAAAGGGCGAAGCAATTGTTGAGCAGAACAAGAAGGCTCTTGAGAAAGGATATGAAGCAGGATCCGGCATACTGAAAAGGAATCCTGTATCATTGATTGCGCACCGGAAAGAAACCGGCAGTGAGATTTTCCTGAACGGTGCCGAAGCTGTGGGGCTTGGCGCGCTGGCCGGCGGCTGCAATTTCGTTTCATCTTACCCCATGTCTCCTTCAACAAGCGTACTCACATTCATGGCAGGCAAACAGAAGGAATATCAGATTACCGTTGAGCAGGCAGAAGACGAAATATCCGCGATAAACATGGTTCTCGGTGCATGGTATGCCGGGGCAAGAGGCATGGTTACGACCGCGGGCGGCGGGTTTGCCCTTATGGAGGAAAGTGTAAGTCTTGCAGGGATGACGGAAACCCCTGTAGTCATTCACCTGGGCCAGCGCCCCGCTCCTGCAACAGGACTTCCGACCCGCACCGAACAGGGAGATCTCAATCTCGCCCTCTATTCCGGACACGGTGAATTCCCCCGGATAATATTTGCACCCGGCAGTCTGGAAGGCGCCTATGCGCTTACGCAGAGGGCATTCAACCTTGCGGACAAATACCAGATACCCGTGTTCATTCTCACAGACCAGTATTTTCTTGATTCCTATTATAACCTGCCTGGTTTTCTGAATAATGAAGGAAAAGTTGAAAGTCATATAGTAAAGACCGGGAAGGATTACAGGAGATACCTTTTTACTGAAAACGGCATATCGCCGCGCGGTATCCCGGGTTACGGAGAGGGACTGGTAAGGGTTGACAGCGATGAGCATGACGAAAGCGGGTACATAACCGAGGATATGGAGATACGCCGCAGGATGGTGGAGAAGCGGTGGAAAAAGATCAAATTGATTGAAAAGGACATCGCGGCCCCGGAATTCACGGGCAACAGTGATTTCGAGACATTATTTATAGGTTGGGGATCAACCTGCCACATAATAAAGGAAGCACTGGATATTACGGATAACAGGAAAAACGGATTTCTGCATTTTAATCAGGTCTGGCCGTTGAACAAAGAGATAAACGGGTATCTTGAAAAGGCAAAGAAGGTTGTGGTGATTGAAAACAACTTTACCGGCCAGTTTGCCAGCCTGATAAAGCTTGTAACGGGTTACGAGGTAAAACACAGGATTAACAAATATGACGGGCTTCCTTTCAGCGTGGAAGAGATTGCGGAGGAGATGAAATGAAAAAACAGGATATTGCGTGGTGTCCTGGATGCGGGAATTTTGCCATACTCAATTCGGTGAATAAGGCCCTGGACGAACTGAACCTGGACAGGCAGAATCTTGTTTTTGTGTCGGGGATAGGACAGGCGGCAAAAGCGCCCCAGTACATGGATGTGCATTACTTTAACGGACTGCACGGCAGGGCACTGCCGGCAGCAGTGGGGATAAAGACCGCAAATCCTGCGCTCACTGTAATCGCCGAGAGCGGTGACGGGTGCATGTACGGTGAGGGCGGCAACCACTTCATACACACCGTAAGGAGAAATACGGACATTACCGTGATGGTGCATGACAACATGGTGTACGGGCTGACAAAAGGCCAGGCATCTCCCACGTCTATGAAAGGTTTCAAGACTCCGCTCCAGATTGACGG
>CAYQXZ010000017.1:0-5864 GCA_964421645.1 uncultured bacterium | reverse complement strand
GTCCAGGCGGGTCAATCCTTCACGGAATGAAGAACCGCATTTTCCTGAATTGATTACAGTGCAGATTCCGTTGCCGTATTTTTCAAAGATTGCTTCGTCCAGCAGGCTCACCCAGTTCATGCGTCCCCGCGTCTGGAAGGTGTTCTCCGTAATTGAATCGCCCAGGGCAACGATTGTGACGTGTTCCCCTTTCTCAAGTTTTGCCAGAGTTTTTTTCATTGTCATATCATCCAAGATTCGGGTTCAGACCTCCTTCTTTACATTATAACACACAGGGAATGCGATGTTGATTATGGATCTGCAAAATGTTAAAATTCCGGCACTATGCTCAAGGAATTACTTATGCTTGAAATCATGGAGCTGTTTGAGTCCAGGGACTGGAGGACTCTAAAGGAGTTTTTTGCTGAATGGGCTGCACAGGACATAGCTGATTTCCTGGACAGCGTTGAGGGAAATGAAAAGGTAATCATATTCAGGATCCTTCCCAGAGACCTTGCTGCAGAGGTCTTCAGCGAAATGAAATCCAGCGACCAGAAAACTATCTTGAGGCAGATGAGCAATGAGCACATAAGAGACATATTCCTTGAACTGACACCGGATGACAGAACGGATGTTTTTGAGGAACTGCCCGCGAGAGTTACGAAAAGGCTTCTTAACCTGCTGCCGTTAGAAGAAAGAAAGGAAGCGATGAAGCTTCTCGGCTATCCCGAGGACAGTGTCGGCAGATTGATGACACCTGATTTTGTTGCAATACGCCCCTACTGGACCGTACAACAGTCCATTGACCACATAAGAAAATTCGGAAGGGATGCTGAAACGGTTGACACGGTTTATGTCGTTGACGAAAAATGGCATCTCATTGACGATATTTATCTGCACAGTCTGATTCTTGCCGGTCTTACTGAAAAAATAGAGAACCTGATGGACAGGGAATACCATTCAGTTCACGCTCCGGAGGACCAGGAAGAGGCTGTAAAGATGATGAAAAAGTATAATCTCAACGTACTGCCCGTCGTTGATTCTGACAATATTCTTCTGGGTGTTGTCACGGTTGATGATGTCATAGACGTGTACGAGGACGAGGTTACCGAGGATATTCAGAAGGGCGCCAGCGTCATTCCCTTTGAAGTGAACTATACCACTGCATCCGCCTTTTCCTTGTTCAGGAAAAGAATAGTCTGGCTCTCACTGCTCACTTTTGCCGGTTTTCTTTCAAGCAATGTCATTTCAGCGTTCCAGAAGACGCTGGGAGAGATCATAGCCCTTGCCTTCTTTATCCCGGTTCTTATCGGTACGGGCGGCAATACCGGTACGCAGTCTGCAACTCTTATCATAAGGGCTCTTGTGACCGGAGATCTCACGCCAAAGAGATGGTTCAACGTGATTAAAAAGGAATTGGTTGTGGGCATGCTTCTCGGTATAGCCCTGGGGATCATACTTTTCATATGGAGCTATTCGTGGAAAGGGCAGATGATGCTAAGTATTGTAATAGGCTCTTCCGCCGTGTTCATTGCCATCTGGGCAAACCTTGTGGGAAGCCTTCTGCCGATAGTCTTAAGGAGATTTCATCTGGACCCCGCAGTGGTGAGCAGTCCTCTTATAAGCACGGTAATGGACGCTTCGGGACTGTTCATATACTTCTCAATAGCCATGCTTCTGCTGCTGTGACGCAGATCAGGTTTTATCAATACGGGTCATAATAAAACGTTTTGTTTGTTCAGTTGTTGCTGCAATTTCTTTACGTCAAGCGAACCGAAGTTCTTACTGCCTGAACGGCAGAGGAGGGCGGCGGCCGTTCCGGCGGCTTCTCCGGTGACGGCGCAGGCCGGTATGACCCGGGTTACATCCCACGCGCTGTCCGAAGATATGCACCTTCCGGCGGTAATGAGATTTCCTGTGTTGACTGCTGCGAGAGCTCCCAGCGGAATGCGGTAAACCGGTCCGGCCTTTCTCCAGTCTCCGGTCATGCCGATTGAGTCAACAAAGGGTTTGTGGTCGTCGGATTCCTGAAGCTCCATCCTGCCTTTCAGCCGCCTCGTCATTCTGAAACCCGGTATGGTGGGAACCGTGACAGGCAGAACGCGGTATTTCTTTCCGTTAGCAATACCTATTTTTTGTCTGAAAAGCAGGCGTGTTTTCAATACCTGCCGCGTCACATCCGCAGCAGTTATGCCCGAGAAACCCTGTTTGCCTTCAGGGACTGTTTTTCCCGATGGGTCATATTCTTCAGAAATTGCATCTACGGAAAGTTTCCCCTTTTCAAGACAAAGAAACCATCCTGCGGCTATGTTTGTCTTCAGGGAAACGGTTTCTTCGCCCGCGGCCGCGCAGACGTCCGCGTCGCCCGAGGCGTCAACGACCGCTCTGCATTTGACGGCGGAGCGTCCTTCTTTGGTTTCAACTATTATGTGCGTTATGGAATTTCCGCTCGTTTTTACTCTGCAGAACCTTGTATCATACATGATCTCAACTCCGCTTGCAGTCACGAAGGGCTCAAGCGCGAGAATGAAAGATGCAGGATTGAATGTGACGCGATACCGCTGTTCCGTCCTTTGCTTCAACGTTCCTTTTCCGGTCCAGCAGGAGGGTATCCGGTTATATCCGTCGCTCACGGAGAGCTTGAGCAATTCTTCTCCGAGTCCTTTTATGACCTGGCGTCCGCAGCCGTCGCAGAGAGGAAGGAATACCACCACGTTGCCGAGCGTCGCAAGCCCGCCCAGCGCAAACTGTTTCTCAATTATACAGACGCTAACCCGGTTTCTTGCCGCGGCAACCGCTGCCGCCACCCCCGCGATGCCGCCGCCGACAACAGCCACGTCATATTCTGCCGTGACCGGTATGGCCCTTTCAGCTTCTTTTATATGTTTCATTCGTCAGGAAAATACTATCTGAAATTGGGAAGATATGCCCCTGCGGTTTTAAGCCTTTTCTGAAGCTTGCGCACGCTGATGCTTCGCGAGTATTTCTTGTCCTTGACCATCATTGCCGCAGCCATGCCCGCAGCCTGTCCTGTTATGTAACAGCCGGGCATTACCCTTATGGAACTCTGCATGTAACGGTCGGTACTGACGCATCTTCCGGCAACGAGCACGTTTTTAAGACCTTTCGGTGTCAGTATACTGTACGGTATGCCGTAGCTTTCCCCTTCTCTTAAGCGAAATGCCGTGAATTCCTTCAGGAATTCTGCGTAGGATTTCCTGTCTGTCGCGGATGGATGTATGTCAACGGGATAGGAATACCGTCCTATTTCATCTTCAAATACTGCGCGGCTTTTAAAATCCTCAATGTTCAGAACGTAATCCCCTGTTATTCGCCTTGTCTCCCTGATTCCCATGAGAGACCCGCTTGCGACGAGTTCCATCTTCTCAAAACCCTTCAGGTATTTCTTATAGTACCGTTCATATTCCGGAAGGTAATTCCTGCCCCTTATGTATGCCTGCGTGAGCGATTTTTCATCGGTTCCGTCAACCCCAAATGTATGGCCTATATTCGCACCTCCGAGAATCACACCCACCCTGGACATACCGGAAAGATGTCTGTCGTGAATCGTGAATACCCGATCCCTGAATGCCTTCCCAAGGAGTTTCATGTCATTCTGCCGCAGCCCGCTTCTGTTGACCTTCTCCCAATCAATCCCTGCCCACAGGCTGCACAGGGTGCCTGGCATCATCAGTCCATTCTTATCGCCTTTCTCATATTTGGCTCCGGCTAAATACGCAAGGTCTCCGTCCCCGGTGCCGTCAATAAATACCTTTGCCCTGACGGCAAAAAGTCCTGATTTTCCGTTGCATATACCCTCGCGTACGACTCCCTTGCTCGTGATGACATCAACCAGCCTTGTGTGATACGTGAAGTTAACTCCGGCGTCAATCAGCATCTGCTCATAAACTTTTTTTAGAATTTCTGCCTTTATGGTTCTTGCGTCTTCAGGGAACGTCCCGCCTGCCTTCTGAAGATTCTTGAGTATTTCTTCTCCTATCCCGGCCGCAAGAAAATTGACACCGTCGGTAAACTGCATGAATACCGGCACAAGTCCCGCGGTTCCCATACCCCCGCAACATGTATGCGCCTCGGCAAGGTATACCTTCATCCCCTGCCTGGCAGCCATTATTGCTGCCGCGGCTCCCGCGGGTCCTCCGCCGGCAACAAAGACGTCAACGTCGTACCTTACCGGAATTTTCCTAACATAAGAGATGGTTTTCATAATCTCAAACCGCATCCTTTCTCTGGATTCTTGTCCACTCGTCCTTCAATGTCATGGTACGGTTAAAAACAGGTCTTTTTTCAATGGTGTCCGGGTCTACACAGAAATACCCGAGACGTTCAAACTGGTAGACAGTTCCGGGTTTGGCACCGGCAAGAGACGGCTCAACGTAACCTGTAAGAATTTTAAGCGACGAAGAATTAAGGTTTACCGTGAAGTCTCCGCCGTCCGGCACGTCCAGCGGGTTTTCCCTCGTAAACAGGTGTTCATACAGGCGAATTTCAGCCTGTGCGGCGTCTCCCGCCGAAACCCAGTGGATGGTCGCTTTCACCTTTCTTCCGTCAGGCGCGTCTCCTCCCCTTGTTGCAGGATCATACGTACAGTGAAGTTCGGCAATGTTTCCTGCAGAATCGTTTACAACGTCGACGCACTTTATGAAATATGCGTAACGGAGCCGCACCTCCCTGCCGGGAGCCAGCCGGTAGAATTTTTTCGGCGGCTCTTCCATGAAATCATCCTTTTCAATGTAAAGAATTCGTGAAAAGGGAATCTTTCTTGTGCCTGCCGAGGGATCTTCGGGATTATTTATCGCGTCAAGCTCTTCTGTCTTGCCTTCCGGATAATTATCTATTATCATTTTGAGGGGATTAAGCACTCCCATCACCCTCAAGGCATTCCTGTTGAGATCGTCCCTGACAAAATGCTCAAGCAGTGCAATATCCACGGTACTTTCAGTTTTTGCCACGCCTATGCGGGAACAGAAGTTCCTGATAGATGCGGGCGTGTACCCCCTGCGTCTCATCCCGGATATTGTGGGCATGCGCGGATCATCCCATCCGTTAACGAGTTTCTTTTCAACCAGCTCCAGAAGTTTACGCTTGCTCATCACGGTATATGTAAGGTTGAGACGCGCAAACTCTATCTGCCTGGGGTGATGTATCCCCAGCTGTTCTATGAACCAGTCGTAGAGAGGACGGTGATCTTCAAATTCCAGGGTGCATATTGAGTGTGTTATTCCCTCAATGGAATCGGACTGTCCGTGGGTCCAGTCGTACGTGGGATATATACACCATTTGTCTCCGGTGCGATGATGGGAGCTGTGCAGTATGCGATACATTACCGGGTCGCGCATATTCAGGTTCGGCGAGGACATGTCTATTTTTGCCCTCAAAACCTTTGCTCCGTTGGGATATTTCCCTTCCCGCATTTCTGTGAACAGCTTCAGATTCTCATCTGCCGTCCGGTTTCTGTACGGACTTTCCTTACCGGGTTCGGTAAGGGTACCCCTGTATTCACGTATCTGGTCGGCCGTAAGATCGCAGACAAAAGCTTTTTCCTTTTTTATCAGTTCCACCGCAAATTCAAACAAACGCTCAAAATAGTCGGAGGCATAATATTCTCTTTCTTCCCAGTCAAACCCCAGCCACCGCACGTCTTCCTTGATTGAATTGACGTACTCCTCCTCTTCTTTTTCGGGATTAGTGTCGTCAAAACGCAGGTTGCATTTTCCCCCGAAATCTCCCGCCATGCCGAAGCTGATACATATCGCCTTGGCATGCCCGATGTGAAGGTAGCCGTTTGGCTCCGGAGGAAAACGGGTATGCACCTTCTTGCCGTATTTTCCTGTGGCAAGGTCTTCCCGTATTATTTCCCTTATAAA
>CAYQXZ010000016.1:0-22315 GCA_964421645.1 uncultured bacterium | reverse complement strand
GAATACGACGGCGGCGACGACTCTGAGATCATCACGCCGCATAGCAGGTCTTGACTATATTTCCCCTGAAAAGGAAAATAAGATCATGAATAACGGTTTCAAGAAGACGGATTTTGATTACGTATCCTGTCCGATAGAAGTGCTTTTTGACAGACTGGGCACTTCCCAGAAAGGACTGACCGAAGCCGAGGCTTCAAAGCGCCTTGAGGAATATGGTTATAATGAACCCGCAAGAAAGAAAAAGCGGACGGTTGTTTTCCAGATACTCTCAAAATTCTTCAATCCTCTCGTCATTGTCCTGTTGATAATAGCGGCTTTTTCCGTGTATTTCGGTGAAAAAGTAAGCGCGATTATTGTCATGGCAATGGCGGCAATGAGCGTGTTGATATCGTTCGTGCAGGAATACCGCGCCGGGAAAGAGGCGGAACGCCTCTCGGAAATGGTGCGCACCACCGCCGCCGTCTACCGGAACGGCAGACTGAAGGAAATCAAGATACGGGAACTGGTTCCCGGAGACATGGTTGACATATCCGCGGGTGACATGATTCCGGCGGACCTGCGCATAATTTCATGCAAGGACCTGTTTATCAACCAGGCAACGCTGACCGGCGAGTCTTTCCCGGTTGAAAAGACTTCTGAACCAATACAACGGAAAGACGGCTCACCATCGGAATTGACCAACATTGCCTTTATGGGTTCTTCAGTTGAGAGCGGAACAGCCATCGGCGTCGTCGTGAAAACCGGCATTGCCACGCAGTTCGGCGAGCTATCCAGAAGACTTTCCGCGATGCCCGAGGAAAGCGCGTTTGACAGGGGGATACGGAGTTTCACATGGCTCATGATACGCTTCACAGTCATACTGGTGATTATCATTTTTGCCATCAATGCATGGCTGAAAGGCAATGTTATACAGGCGCTCCTTTTTTCTCTTTCGGTTGCCGTGGGCATTACGCCGGAGATGCTTCCCATGCTGGTCGCCATAAACCTTTCAAAAGGCGCGATCGCCATGTCAAAAAAGGAAGTAATCGTCAAGCAGCTCAACGCCCTCCAGAACTTCGGGGCGATGGATACCCTGTGCACCGACAAAACCGGCACCCTGACCATGGACAGGATTATCCTGGAGAAACATTGCGACCTTGTGAAGAACGAGAATGATGAAGTTCTTCTCCTCGCTTACATAAACAGTTTCTACCAGACTGGATTGAGAAACATTTTTGACAGAGCCATTCTGAAGCACGGAAAAATCCTTGTGAAAGAATACAGGAAGATTGATGAGATTCCCTTTGATTTCTCACGCAGGATCATGTCGGTTGTGGTTGAGGAAACAGGCGGGAAACACAGGATTGTCTGCAAGGGAGCTCCCGAAGAAATATACAAGCGCTGCAGCAGGTTTGAGCTGGAAGGGGAAATACTGGACATAGACTCCGGCGAGCTGGTTCTCAATGAACTCAGAAACGAATATAATGAGCTGGGAAACGAAGGCTTCAGGGTACTCGCCATCGCGTACAAGGATTTTGAGCAGGGCAAGAGTGTTTATACCAGGCAGGATGAGCAGGACCTTATTCTCAAGGGCTACGTTGCTTTCCTGGATCCGCCCAAGCCCACCGCGAAAAGAACCATTGAGACCTTGAGGAAACTTGGCATAGATTTCAAGGTATTGACAGGCGACAACGAGCTGGTTACAAAAAAGGTGTGCGGCGATGTCGGGCTGGATATCAAGGGATTTGCCACCGGGCAGCAGATAGAAAATGCAAGCGATAACGAGCTGAAGGAGCTGGTGAAAGCCAACAAGCCCGACCTCCTGATATCAGACATCAACATGCCGAATATGAACGGGCTGGAGCTTCTGAAGAACGTGCGCGCCGACGAAGGATTGAAATCAACCCGCATCATACTTCTTACCGGGCAGTCATCCGACGAAGACGTCATGACAGGAATCACGGAAGGAGCAGACCACTACATCACAAAACCTTTCAAACCCAAGAGCGTCCTGGACGCGGTCAAAATGGTCCTCGAATAACCATTTATTCCCCTCGCCCCTTGCGGGAGAGGGACAGGGTGAGGGGAGTCATGAACTCCCGATCCACCCCCACCTGAATCCTCCCCCCTCAAGGGGGAGGAAAAATATAGTTTATTAAGTTTTTGCGGTACTATGATATCAAGCCGCCGCCCTCATCGGTAACAATCCCCTTCAGCCGCATGGACAGCCCCTGCGGGTTGTCCGAGTGCTCCAGCGCCATCTCTTCGGTCACAAGGCCGTCGTTGTACAGGGCGGCAAGCGCCTGGTCAATGTCCTGCATGCCTTCCGCCTTGCCCGCTCTTATTGCCCTGGCGACCTTTGAATCATCACCCTCTGAGATGAGCCGGCTGACTGTGGGAGTGTTGAAAAGAATTTCGCACGCTGGAACCATGGGCACCCCTTCCTTGCACGAAGGCAGAAGAAGCTGGCTCACGATCGCCTTGAGCTGTAAAGAAAGCCCCTTCCTTATCTCATGGTGCCTTTCCTGCTGGAAGAAGCTCAATATGCGCTGGATGGTCTGCGGGGCATTTGAACTGTGAAGAGTTCCGAAGATAAGATGTCCGGTCTCCGCACCGTTCAGTGCGAATTCGACGGTATCCTGATCGCGCATCTCTCCCACAAGCAGGACGTCAGGGTCTTCGCGCATGGCATATTTCAGGGCGTCTTTGAAGGACTTTACGTCAAGCCCGATCTCTCTCTGGTTTATCAGCGCCATTTCATCCTTGTACAGGAATTCAATCGGGTCTTCTATGCAAAGTATATGGCACTTCCGGGTCTTGTTTATATGGTTAACCAACGCCGCGAGGGTGCTGGACTTCCCGCTTCCGGTCGGACCGGTCACAAGGACAAGTCCGTTGACAAAATTCGTAATCTTAGACAGGGACGTCGGCAGGTTCAGGCTTTCAAGGTCAGGGATGAAATACGAGATTCTGCGGCCGACCAGTGTGACGCTTCCCCTCTGCCTGAAGACGTTCAGCCGGAACCGCCCGATGCGCGGCATGCCCACCGCGGTATCAAGGTTGCCCTCCTCCTCAAAAATCTTCATTTCGCGCTCGGTGACAACCCCGGAGAGCATCTTCAGCAGGCGCTCCTGACTGACATCCTTCAGCTTCAGTTTGACGATCTCACCCTTCACCCTCATTGCAGGGCAGTTGTCCGATTTTAAATGGAGGTCTGAAGCGCCACGCGTGTGCATCATCTTGAACAGGTCCGTCAGGGAATAGTTTTCCGTAGCCATAACCCTATTATAACCCCTCCCCCGAAATTTCAAGCACTTTCTTTCCTCTTAGCATCCACTAAATTAAAATTGTCCGGTCGCGAAGCCATTATTTCTTCTATTTCATGAAAACTCAATGGTTTAAAGTGCCAGGCGTCAACTCCAACATCAAAGCTTTTGCCCCATCCTTCCAGTTTACCATGCGAATGACCGAATAAATGCCAGGTATTGTAGTGAGACTTGGGCCAGGTTCGCATGGAATAATGACATAGAGTGATTTCCATTTTTTCTACACATATCGTTGCTATATTTCCAATAATCTTATGGGCGGTAGTATCTTGTTCCCTGTTGAACATTTCCACCACTTCCGGCAGATCTTTATCATGTGAACCAAGAATAAAATATATTATGCCATTCAATCTTTTTAAGATAGTCATTTTATTTTCGTAATTGCCGAATGCGAAATCTCCTAAATAATAAACGGTGTCTTTGCGGTTAATTCTGTCATTCCACTTTCGGATTAATGCCTCGTTCATCATGTCAATATCCTTAAACGGGCGAGAAGTATACTCAATGATTCTCTTATGACTGAAATGATGGTCTGCTGTAAAAAAGATATTCATTTTTTAGATTTTCACCATGAAAAGATAGCATCCTTTCTTTTTGTTTGTTCTTTCATGACAGTTCGTCACTATCCCCGTAATCTCGTTGTATGCAAGAGCCGATTATATGCCGATTTTCTTGATTGTTTCATTGACGACTTGAAAAGAACGTTGTCTTATCCGTTCTTTCTCTTTATCCGCTGAAGCCATGAAATTGGATACCCAATAGGGACCTTCGGAATCAATCGCACGGAACCTTTCTTTGACAGCCAGTAGCCCTTTTTTTACAACAGGATTATTTTTTAATCTTTCTATCTCCTCTGCCACTGAAGCAGGTCCTTTTTTGTAATAATTGCAAAGCACATAGATATCGTAGGCATCCTTTTCTTTATATCTGTCTCCGAAAGCAATGCCCTTCAGAGCCATAAATCCTGCCATGGCGGCCATTTTGAAATCAACCGTAGTTCTGCCGTTATCCGGCAATGTGCCGGAAAGTCTTATCTCTTGGTTTGAGAGGAAAACTATTTCCGCACCGTTCAGGTTTCGTGCTTTCATGTCCGGCTGTATAGCACTGTGCCGATGTTTTTGTCTTTGCGGCTGAACCGGGCAAAGGAAATCAATTTTAATTGTATATTTCTTTCCATCACTCTCAGATTTTACCGTTCTTTCGAACTGATAAAGAATCTCTTTTGAGGATTTGTAGCCTCTTTTTAAAAGCATTTGAACCATTGTCGCATAGACTGTCTCATCAATCTTTTCAGGGTTAATAACAAAATCTATGTCTATTGAACCGATATGGTTAAAATTACTTCCGGGCGGCTGATTGTCTCGCAAAAGAAAGTAAGGCACCCATCCGCCTATCAACACAAGAGAATCCCTATACACTTTTAAAACAGTCGCTATTTCCAACAGGACAGATTTGGAAGCGCCTGTTATCGCTTCATGATAATCAACGCTCGCTCTTTCAGGCATAAAAACCTCCTAAAACCTCATTTTCTGCTGTCTTAGAAAATCCGCCTGCTCTTTTCCTCTCGCCGGGTATTTTATCAGGTCCAGATAAAGTTGCGTGTTGCAAACCGCAAAAACATTTTCAGTCTTCTGTTTCCTGTAAAACACGCCGTCGTCAAAAGGCGTTATCAGGTTTACAGTCCCTCCTGATTCTACAGGCTTCAGTTCCAATACGTCTACCCATCTTTCAATATCTCTTTCAACGTAAATATGTATATCACTGAATCTAACGAAGGGAGCGACAAGACCTGCGCCGCTGTGGAGAGTAAGAGCATATTGGGAATTTGTCCTTTTCGCTGCCTTGACAAGAATTCCTTTGAATTCCTCAAATGTTCGGGCAAAAGAAAAAAAAGTCTTGACTGCGTTATCCCTGAACTTATAATTCTCAGACCAGTAATCAAGCAGTTCTCCAGGTTTTAAAACTCTTATGGAGCCTCTTTTTTTTTCCACAAAACCTTTCTCATTAAGAACCTTTACAATCTCAAAAGTGCGCCTTATGTTTACATTTGCCTCTTGTGAAAGAGTGGTAAAATTCCATACGATTTCAGGATTTTCCAGTATTACCCTGAGTATCCGTGATGACTTCCTGGCGAAAATATTTGGTGATACTTCCCGTTTTATAGGAGAAGCTTTGACGTCAGAAGTCCTTTCTATGTAGACAGAATTGAATTTTAAAAAGACATTGCCGGCAAGATCGATATATCCAATTGATTCCTCCTTGCAGACCTTGCGTCCCTGCACGGAAATAAAGGGGGCAATGATTACGGGGTAACCGCCTTTCTTAATTTCCTGCATCTGCCTTAAGTGTCCGATTGCCTGATAGAGATATATCGGTTCTCCCCTGGATTTAATTTCACAACACAGGCGCTTGGAAAGATTGCCTATGCGGATCTTTAAAAGAAGATCGCAAAAATCAGATCTGGAGGACTTTTTTGTTTCCTCTATTTTCATATCAGGCAAGAGTTCTCTTATCTTTCCCAACAAAGAATCTTCAATGTTTTTTTCGAATGTTTTTTCCATGGCTAATTTTTACTATTTTGCGTATTTTTACTCTTCGGTAAAAGAGTATCATAAAGTAAAACTCATGTCAAATCCAAAGACATCTCCCGGATAACATGGCGTCCAAAAAGTGTCGTGGAAAGCGCTGTTGGCATAAACCGGCATAGTCGCATTATCAATCCACAGGGTTGACAAGAGGGACGACGGGTCTTAACATATAGCCGTTTATGCCCACGGGAGGAACACAATGACTGCACCATTACGCCTCGGGTTGTACGGATGCGGAGCCAGGACCAATGCTCTCATTGACAGTGTGAGCGGAAGCGGCCTGGTCAAGGTAACCTGCTGTTACGACATTGACAAGAACAGGCGCGAGGAGACGGCAAAGAAGCACAACGCTTCCGCCGTGGATACGTCCGCAAAGCTCATCGGCAACAAAGACGTGGACGCGTTTATCATTTCCCTCGCCCCGAAATTCCATGCCCCTGCGGCAATGGAGACCGCGCAGGCAGGCAAGCCCATATTCCTTGAGAAACCCATCGCGACAAACCTTGAGGACGGCAGAAAACTCCTGGAGAAAATGAGGGAGAAAGGAATCATCTGCCAGGTGGGGCTCGCGTACCGGTACCTGCCGGTATTCATGAAGGTGACCGACCTCATCAAATCAGGGGCGGTCGGGAAAGTAATTGCCATCCAGTACGACTGGATAAGCTGGATAGGCATTCTCTACGAGCACATCTACGACGGGAGAAACTGGAGGGGCGACCCTGAAACGGGCGGACAGATTGTTTATCACGTCTGTCATCTATTTGATATCTTGAGAGTCTGGAACGGCGAGATCCTGTCAGTCACGTCTGTCTCAAACCACCTGATATTCCCGGGCAGTCTGACCGACAACGAAAATTTCATCATCCTTGAGCACGAGAATGGCGCACTTTCCTGTGTACATTTCTCGGAGGTCTGCAAACACTCAACGGGCCTGGGCAGAGTCAACGGCAGTGAGCTCACCCTTGAATTTGAATGGCAGGACAACTCCTGGATAAAAATATACAGGGAAGCCAGACGCCATGGACCGAGAACCCCTGACGAAGTACTTGAAGGTTTTGATGCAAACGTCCTTAATAACGAGATAATTAGAGACTTTGTCATGGCGGCAAAAGGGGAAGAGCCCCTGAAGGTAACCGTTGAGGACGGCTTTGTCGCTCTCAAGGTTGCGTTTGCCGCGAAGAAGAGCGTGAAGGAAGGCAGGAAGGTTTATTTGAGCGAGCTGTGAAACTGGCGGAGAAACAGAATGACATCCAGAGAACGTCTGACTGCAGCCATCAGGAGAGAAGAGCCGGACCGCGTGCCGGTCAGGTTTGCATTTTCCCTGCTCAATGCTGATGCCGCGCTTAAAGCGATGTGCGCGAGGTACCCGGACCAGAAAGCCCTCTACGAAAAGATAATCCCCGCCGCCGCGGAAATTACGGATTCCATCGGCTCCTGGCCCATGGAAAAGTACACAGGTTTCTTTTATACAGCCCATCCGGACGTGCACTACAGGGAATACACGCGCCCCTCAAACCACGAAGGATACGAAGAATACGTCTCCGAATTGACTGTCGAACGGAAAAAGCTGGAAGGGATAGAGCTGCGCAGTCCGGCCGGCCTGCCGCCCTACCGCGTCAGGCACATGGTGACAACTCCCGAAGATGCGGAGGTCTTCCTGTCCATCCCGTACAAACAGCCCGAGCCGGACGTGGAAGGATACTTTGAGCTGGACAGGCAGGCGGGAGACCGGGGTATAGTAATGGTGGGCATGGTCAATACAATCTACGTCCTGCACGAAATGATGGGCTCGGAAACCATGGCCCTCTGGAGCATGGACCACAGGGATATACTCGTAGAGATGCTTGAAATGGTGAACGCGCGCCAGCTTGACATGATAAAGTACTGCGCCTCAAGAGGCGCAGCGTCCTTTTACGGCTGGGTCGGACCCGAGATATGCCTTCCCCCGCTGTTGAGCCCGAAAGACTTCAGCGACTTTGCCGCGGAATACGACCGGCGGCTCATAAATCTTATCCACGAGGCAGGCGGACTTGTATGGGTGCACTCGCACGGAAAGATGAAGCCGGTAATAGAGAAATTCGTAGAGATGGGCGTTGACTGCCTCAATCCCGTTGAACCTCCCCCTCTTGGTGACATAACGCTGAAAGAGGCGAAGACCATAGCCGGAAAGAAGATGTGCCTGGACGGGAATATACAGCCGCAGGAGTTCCTGGAGCTGACCAGGGAACAGATGCGAACGCGGGTGCATGAGGCAATCCGGGATGGCGGCAAGGGCGGCGGCTTCATCTTGAGCCCGTGCTCGTCAATGATAGAGCCGATGAACGAGCACGTTGCGGATAATATCATGGAGTATCTTGACGCGGCTCAACGCTTCGGCAAATACCCTCTCATATGACCTTCAGATATTCTTCAGCGGCATATTCGCCGGCGACCTCTCCGTTATCTCGCTGAACGTCTTCAGGGACTCCGCAATCTTATTCAATTCATCGGACTTCACTATCGGTATGTTGCGGCTTCCGCGTTCCTCCAGCGCATCCACGATATATTTCACGGTGAGTATCTCGGGGTCCCGTGCGGGATGATAGAAGATATCGCTCTTCTCGCCCTGTTTCACCTCGGCAAGAATCCCGGACTCAACCAGCTCGTACAGGATATCGTTTACCAGGCGTATGGGCACCTCCAGCTTCCTTGAAACCTGCGCGGCAGTCAGGGACTCGCCTCCCGAAGAGAAGTTTTTGACAACCAGGTGCGCTATCCTCAAGCTTATCAGCCTCTTGAAGGAATGGCTTATCTGCAGGCAGTCGCGCTCAAACTCGTACGTCTCCACGTTCTGGTATGCGAAAGAGATCTCCGCGCCGAGCAGCACTATCAGCCAGCTCATCTGCACCCACGCCAGGAGAAGCGGCACCGCCGCAAAACTTCCGTAGACGGCTCCGTAACCGGCCGCCCCGACCTGGAACTTGATGTACACCCACTGCACTGCCTGGTAAATCGTGCCCGCAGCCACTCCGCCCAGTATGGCCGCCTTAAATTTCACTCTTGTATTCGGCATGAAACTGTAGATGAAGGTGAACGCAACCCATATTATGATGTAGGGCGCCAGCTTGAAGAGAAGAATCACCAACGGCCCGAAAGTGCTCAATATCGGGAACTTCTGCATTAAGACCGTTAGATATCCTGCTGCGAGAATTGTTATACTGCCAGGTATAACCAGAAGGATCGGGCAGATAAATATGATGGCAAGGTAGTCACTGAATTTTCTTCCGATGCTCCGCGCCTTCTTTATCCCCCATATCTCGTTGAACGAGTTCTCAATGTTACTCAAGACCCGTATGACAGTCCATATCAGGAGAATCGCACCCGAGCCTGCTATAACCCCGCCTTTCGTCTGTGACAGGAGGGTATGTGAAAACTGGATGAGCTGGTTAATAATCTGCTGCTGTCCCTGGAACTTGTCAACTATCTGATTTTCAAGGAGTTTTTCAATGCCGAACCCCTTGGCTATTCCGAAGGCCATGGCAAGAACAGGGACTATGGAAAACAGGAGATAGAAGGTCAGCGACGATGCGCACAGGAAACACTTGTCCTCGTCAAACCCGCGGAGCGCCAGTATGATAATCCTCAACTGGCGGATGAGAATTGATTTCTTGCGGGAGAAACTGGCAAGCTGGAGCCGCCAGATATCTATCGTGATAAACCTGATGATTTTCGCCAGCATTTCTGTCCTCCTTTACCCCGATATCATTTCCCCTCGCCCCTTGGGGGAGAGGGATGGGTGAGGGGTGTCTGTCAGTCTTTCAACGCCTCAAACGGTATATCCAGTACTGGCTTTTCCCTCGCCGCCGTGAAAACGAAGTGCCACCACTCGGTGGTGCTCTGGGAAAAACCGTGGCTTGCCATTGACTCTGTCAGGATACGCCTGTGCTCTATCACGGCAGGCGGCAGGTTCTGATACTTCGGATTCGCCTTCTCCGTGAAATCGTCAAATCCTGTCGGCATCTCCACGTCCCTGCCTTCAATGTCCAACAATCCCACGTCCACCGCACATCCCCGGTTGTGGTACGACCCCTTCCTCGGGTCAGCCACGAAATCCGGGTCAGGAACAACCTTCCACATCTTCCACTGCACCGGCAGCGGCCTGTATCCGTCGTATACCTTCAGCCGGTATCCCTGCTTCTTCAGGTCCGACTGCACTTCTTTCAGTGCCAGCGCTACCTCCTCCAGCAGATAGCACTCCGCTGAAGAATAGAGCACCTGCTTTGTGAAATTATTTGACGTCGCATAACGAATATCCAGGATTATATCCGGTATTACTTTTTTCACATCAACCAGCCCATGCTGTCCCTGCTCCTGCCTTATTTCCTGCCCTGCCCCCTGCCCCGCCGTCCTCTCCCTCGCAACACCAACTCCCACACTCCCCAATACACACACCACCACCGCCAGCCCCACCCCAACCAACCATATAAATACTCTCCTTTTCATCTTTTTCATCATTCTCTTTTCCGCAATTTTAATTTTATCACATTCGTTCGGATTCAATCTGAAGGAAAAACAGAAGAAGCACCGATTCACCCGTGAACAGAAATTTCAAAGAGAGATGGAATAAGCGAAGCACAATAATGCGGGGCGAATAAAATGTGCTTGTTCTGAAAAGATAATTTTCCGCAAAGATTATCATTCAGAACTACCGCTGTCCTGGCTTCCGGATATTTTCTTAGGAATTGTCTGACTCCGCCAGGTACCTCAAGTGAATCCATCTTTGATTTGACCTCAATTGGAATCGGTATACGGTCCTGGACGAGGATAAAATCAACCTCGTCTTTTTCGCGCGTACGCCAGTAATATATCTCCTGGGCGATTTTCAAGTGCTCCTGTATCTGGTGCAAGACAAAATTTTCCAGCAGGGCTCCTTTATCAGGTCTCTGGTTAAGTCTTCTAAAATCCCGCAAAACGGCATTCCGTATTCCACTGTCAAAATAGTATATCTTATTGGTTTGTTTCAACTCCCTGCCTCTATTTGTAAAGAATGGTTTGAGTATATCAAGAAGAAACATCTGATTCAGAATTGCCAGATCTTTCCGGACTTGCCGTAGAGAGTAGTTGAGCATTTGAGAAACATTATTCTCACTCAAAAGACTACCTTCCTGTCCTGCCAGGAGCGAAAGAAACCTGTTAAAAGACAGAATGTCCTCTTCACGCAGAAGCGCCTTGATATCTTTCTGGATATAGGTTATCACCAAATCCAGAAGCAGCCGTTTTTTATCTTCGGAGGTCTTCTCATGGATGAGACCGGGCATCCCTCCGAACAGGATGTATTCCTCCATGCGCTTTCTGATAGCGGAATGTGTTCTAACTGCAACCTCGGATGGAAATGTTTGAGGCAGCGCAAGCCCTCTGGATTTGCCAGGCAACCATTCTTCAAAAGACAGCGGGAAAATTCTATAGAGTCTGCGTCGACCGGCAAGACTTTCTTTCAGATGCCTGTGCATTTCAATCGCCGAAGAACCGGAAGCATAAATTTTTACGCCTTTGCAGCCATCATATATTGATTTGAACAACTTGGTAGCATTGGGTAAATAATGGAATTCATCAATGAGAATAACCTGTTTTTTCCCGCGAAATCCCTTTAATATTTCGTCCGCATTCCCGGAGAAAAAGCTGGCGTCGCCAGGCATTTCAAGATCAAAGTAGCGATATGCGATCTTCCCTTTTTGACAATACCTGGCAATTTCTTTAAGGAGCGTTGTCTTTCCCACCTGACGCGGACCAATAATAATACCAATCTCTCTCCGGCGCAGGTCACCTATAATCTCCTTATAAAGTGTGCGTTCAAGGTTCATATTGACATTCTATACGATACCGTATAATTTGTCAAATACTTTCAAACACTCTGAACTCCCGTCTCTTTCTGACGGGTAACTCCCACCAAGCATAGAAAGTACGAATATGGGAGCGCCCGGGTAAAAGTGAGGTCAGAGTGAGGTAGAGAGGGAGAGGAGGAGGGATTTGAGCTGAGCGTTGGTAGATTTTGAGGCGGCAGCTGCCAGTTTCTTCTTGAGAGTCGCTTTGAACTTGGGATCCCCGTCAATCAGGGGTTTCAGCTCACCGAACTGGTCCGCAAGCATCCCGGCAAACTCGCCCACCGTGGAACTTCCGGTCCCTGATTTTGTGAGGGCCTGTATAAGAAGGTCGGTTGTTTCGGGCAGTTTATCATTGAGAGATGGGATACCCTTCACCGTTGATACAATCATTGCCAGCAGTATGCTCTCTGCCATCGGTTGTGACTGCGTATCCAGAACCTGTGCCTTGAGAACCCCGTAGAGTTTTTTTGCCCTGTCCGTATCAAGTTTCTGCACCTCCTGCACCGGCAGTGCTGAAGTGAGGCACGTGTATGTCCAGATGGCCGTATGCCTGCGCTTGTTTGCGGTCATGTCGTTCAGGAAGTCATCCAGGGAGATTTTCTTGTCTTCAAAATGCTTCGTGTAGACCATTGAGGCAATCATTTCAAAATCCTGCTCTGTTCCCTGGCGCCATACTTCGGTATCGGAGAGGGCCTGGCTGTCCAGCATGCTCAACTGCTCATAAGGGATGAGGCGTATTCGGCAGCCCTGTCAAAGGGTTCAAAACCCGTGCCGCCTTTCTTAAGAACTTCACGCAGTTTCATCCAGTAGTTGACGTCCTCCGCCTTTGCCTGGCACGCAAGCAGGAAGACTATTGCAGTAAAGAAGAGCACTACTGATAAGCGCCTGTTTTTTGACATTTCGTTCACCCTCACCCTGACCCTCTCCCCTCAAGGGAGAGGGAATACGGGGAAAACATTTTCCCCCTTTATGAAGGTTTCAGTATAACACAAGACACCACCCGGGAGAAAAATACCGGTTAGTCGGTGATGTTGAGCTTAATCTCGTCAGAATTAGCCTTCAGCTCCGGTGCGTACATGGCGCTTGCTTTCGTCGGCAGTGCGCTGAATTTCCCCGGAATCTCCGCACGCATCCTGTAGCTGACGCTGTTTGTGCCGCGGGGCAGTACCCGGGCAAAGAAGCAGACCCGTTCGTCCCGCAGTTCCATGTAGGCGCTCATCCCGCCCCTGGTGTACCCGCTGCGCACTTCCACCGGCTCAAAGCCGGCCGCCTTCATGTCCTCAAACATGATGTATTCGTAGTCATTCTTGCTCTCTATCTTCAGCTCTATCTCCACCAGGTCTCCGCTCTTCAGGGTCGCCAGGTCTGCTAACTCCTCGCGCCTGTATTTCTCCACCTTCTGGTCCAGAACCTGTCCCGTCATGCCCTCCGCCTTGATAGTCTTGTCCTCGCGCACCAGCTTGTAGTACTTCCGGGTAACCTTTATTTCCAGTCCCGCCTTCGTAATGGGATCTTCCAGGGTGAAGTTGGTGAGGTACGCGTTAAAGTATAGCGGACCCGTGCCCTTCTTGAGAATCTCCACCGTGTGTTTTCCCGTCTTCAGCTCGTCGCCGATAAGCACCAGCTTGTTGTCATATGTGAAGAGGTTCTCCCTGTTAATCTTTACCTGGTTTACCTTCTTCCCGTCAACAAGTATCATCAGCGTCATGTCCGGCCTGTCCTCGCCGCTTGCCTTCAGGTAGTCCGCGAACGCTTCTATGACCAGCGCGGTATCCCTCGTGCTGTTCCAGTAGGTCGCATGCTTGCGGTTATTCAGCAGGTACTTGACCATCCGGGACGCCACCTGCCCTTTCGGGTCTGTCGCGGCAAGTAGCTTCAGGTAGAATGCCTCCGCCTCAATCTCGCTTCCGTACCAGCACCACCACCAGTTGCCCTCCGGCATGCGCAGGTACGCGGTCTGGTTCTCGTCGTCCTGCACCACGTACTGGCTGACGTTCCGGATAAGCATGTCACGCTTCTCGGTGTCCCCGGCGTTGTGCAGTGCGAGGCCGAACATCGCCTTGGCATAGACCGACAGGTTGTTCCTGTCCCGGTAGAGGAAGTTGCGCATGTCGGTATTCTCGGCTTTCGCATCCACCAGCACCATGTACACGAAGGCATCCAGGTTGTCCGCGGAGGACTTCCAGCGGATGTTTCTATCTTTTTTCTCCGCGTTCTTCAGGAGCTCAACCTGCTCCGCCTGGTACTTCTTCAGCCACTCAATGCCCCGCTCAAGAACGCCCGGGACTATCGCCACGTCGTTGGCACGGGCGACCTGCAGGCCGTGGACGACCACCGCGGTTGTGTGGGGCCATGACTGCTCTCCCCAGCCGCTGAACCATCCCCAGCCTCCGTCGGAGTTCTGCATGGCGGTCAGCCGGGTCACGCCGGCCTTCACCATCTGCCGCAGCTCCTCCTCGTCAAAGACAGGGTTGGCGTCAAACCGCTTCCACTGTTTTGCGCGTTCCGTGTCTATGCCTATCTCCTGGGCGTTGAGGTTGGTGCGCTTTTCTCCTATATCCTTGAGGTTCAGTCCCATATTCAGGAGCACCTTCTGGGTAATGACCGCGGGCAGGAACCTGTTGAGGGTCTGCTCGGTGCAGCCGTACGGGTAGTCTGCCATGTACGGCAGTGCGTCAACCATCGCAGCGGCAAGCGTCGGCGAGTACCTTATCTCAAGGCGTGTCTGTTCCGGGCGCCGTTCAGCCGGCACGTTGAATGTGACTGAACTTGTCTCCTGTCCCGGCTTCATGTACCCTGACCAGCTCTCGGTCTTCAGCATCCCGTGCACGTAAACAGGGAATGTCATCTGCATCGCATCGGATTCCTCGTCGGTAAGCGCCTTCATCCTGACAACCGCATCTCCGGGCTGGAGTACCTTCACGCGCCAGTCAACGCGCTTCTCGCCGCCTGCCTCCACGGTAACCGTCTTCTTCATCGCATAGCCCTGCATCATTGCCAGGCAGCCGCCTTCCATCTCAAGTACTACGTCAACCTTCTTGGCGGACTTCAGGTAGTTGTGCACGTTAGCCGAGAGCACCACCTCGTCCTTCTGCACGAAGAAACGCGGCGCCTGCAGGCGGATGATAAGGTTCTTGGTAGTTATCACCTCGGCAGTCCCCTCGCCGACGCGGGTTCCGGCACCCATCGCCCATACCCGTGTCTTCCATGTGGTTAAATTCTCCGGCATCTTCGTCTCCACCTCTGCCCTGCCCTGCTTATCCGTGGTTATGTTTGCAATCCAGAGCGCGGTATCCGCAAACTGGGTTCGGACCTCCGGCTCCACGGTCGGCCCGGCTCCGCCCGCCCCCGCTTCCTTGTCCTTCCTGTCATACGCAAGCCCAAGCTCTGATTTTTCCTCGGCAACCGCGGCCATTGGAGCGGACGCTGTCTTCATTACCATCCCGTCCAGGGCAAGACTCTGCCTTTTAACGCCGGAGAATAAATCACCTCCAACCCTGACACCTCCGGCACCGGTCATCTCCTCGTTTTCCGCAAGGTGCCCGAAGACCCCTATGTTTGCCATGGAACGGTCGGAAATATCGTACCCGCCCCTGTCCAGGCTGGTCTCACGGTAGGAATTGTGATGTCTCCGCCACTTCCAGAAGAATTCCTTTATATCCGGGACGTTGGAGCCGCCGGAGATGTACTCCACTGCCTTGTCGTACATCGTCACCACAAGGCTTCCGACGTAAGGTTCGCCTGCCGTGTCGGTTACTCTGAACTTTAAGGTGGACTTCTCCCCGGGTTTGTACTGCTGCGCTGACGGTTCAACTGAGACGTTCAGCACACGGCTCTCCGGAGGAACTGCAAGCTCGCGCATCTCCTGGAAGACCTTTCCGCCGCTGACAGTGAGCGCCTCCACGAAGAAATTGGGCATATCTTTCTTTAGAACTTCAATCTGCTCCTGCACGCTCTTTCCCGTCATTCGGATGACCTTTGGAGGGAGGCAGACACCGTTGGCAGGCCTTAAAAATAGCAGCACACATCCGTCGGAGCGATTGGTATTTACCATAAGGTTTACCTTCTCGCCGGGCGCGTACTCGGTTTTGTCAGGGACCAGCTCAATATCGTCAAACCGGAAATCCCCGCCTGCCGCTCCCTGCCCAGTGACACAAAAGACGTATCCGCCTTCAATGGCGTGATCTTCCACGTCGGTAAGTTTATAGCTCAACCGATACTGGCCTGCCGTAGAGGCCTTTATCTGAATTACTGCATTGCCCTCAACGCCGGTATCAAGGTTCCACCTCTGGACCTCGGTTTCCACCGGCTCGCCCTTCGGGTACTTCACCCGCAGAAGCCGCAGGACGCCTTTTCCCTGCACCGGCTTTCCGTCCGGAGTCCTGCCGGATACCTGCGCTCTCACAACGTCGCCCGTGCGGTAGTGCCCGCGGTCTGTCCAGGCATAAACCTTGAACGGCTTGCGCGCCACGATAACCGTTCCCTTTCCCGTAATGGTACGGCGCGACTGGTCTGTAACCTCAACGGTAATCTCGTACCGGTGATCTATGTCCCCCAGCATCGCCTTGGCGGGAGTGGTATCTATCAACACGTTCATTTTCCCGTCCTTGCCGATGGGCGCCTCAACCTCAGCCACCAGCTCCGGCTGTCCCTGCGGGCGGGATCGCCACCAGGGCCACGGGCGCACGCATCCCCACTCCTTCCAGCCCGGGAACCAGACGTAGTCATAGCCGAACCACCAGTACCCGCGTCCGTAGAACCAGTCCCAGCGAAGCGGCGGATACCACTCGGTACTGTGCTCGTAGCGCAGGATTTTATATTTCACCTTCGCTTCCGTGACCGGCGCCCCGAAGTAGTACTTCGCCTCTATCTTCGCGGTAATCTTTTCTCCCAGCATCACCGGCTTGTCGGGTGCGGAAACCTTCACCTCAAACTCCGGCTTCTTGTATTCCTCAACCCGGAAGCTCCCGTATCCGACGTCGTTTATCGTAACCCTGTACTGACCGAGCGTGACGCCCTTTGCGAGTGCGAATTCCCCGTCTATCCCGCCGTACCCGTCAGCGGTGAAACTCTTCTCAAATACCTTTTCCCCGCGCGGATCGTTGATACGCACAGTGAAGGACTGTCCCGCGAATTGTGACTTGCCTTCCTGGTCATACTTTGCGGTATTTGCCCACCACTTGAACTTGACGGACTGCTCCGGCCGGTAGACAGGACGGTCGGTGATAAAGTAATATTTCGTCTGGTTATACTCGTAGTCATAGTACCTGCCGTACCAGGCGTTGGTGAATCCGAGATACGCAAACCTGCCGTTCTCGGTTGTGGCGGTGATCAACCACTGGTAGTTGTTATCGTTTTCCTGGAGCTTGCAGATGAACTGCCCGTCAGCATCGGTAAATTCCGCAAACTGTCTTGTCAGGATGTCGTACTGGGCTTCGCCTGTTTTCCGGTTTTCACGCCACTTCTGCCAGTACCCGAAGAACTCAAGGTTCGCCTTTGCCACAGGTATCCCCGTCACGGCGTCCGCGACGAAGAAGTACGTGCCGCTGTCCAGAGCCTTCTTGACGATTGCGGTGTCTGCGACCCAGATGATGATATTGCTCGTATTGCCGTCCGCCATCTTCGCGGTGAGCAGGTATGCGCCCGGCTCCTGTAACGGAGTTGTCACGGTAATCCGCCTGTCAAAATGGCCGGGACGCGGCACCAGTGCAAGCGTCCACGAGGCAACCTGTTTCCCGACGTATTGCTCCTGCTTTTTCGTGACCAGGCGGTAACCGAGGTCCTGGATATTCACCTTCTCCCAGTCCAGTGTCTTCGGTCTTGATTTTATGTATTCCTTAAGGTCTGCGAGGAGCTTGCCGACGTTCACCTCGCGCGCGGTGAAGCTGACCGAGTCCCCGTTGCGAAACCTGTACTCCACGGTTGCGCCGGAACCTGCCGGTTGGGTGACAACCGGCTGGAACTGCCCCCAGTTCTTCACTATCTGGTCAAGGCGGGGCTGCTTCCAGTTATTGGAATCGCCGTACTCTTTTATACTCCGGCTCCAGTATCCTGCCGCCCTGTCGTACTGCATCCGGTTCTCAAATATTGCCGCCAGCTTGTTCAGGGCGTCTTCGGCATAGCCGCTCTTGTCCTCATCGGCTATCTGTTTGTAGATTTTTATATAATTAAACTCGTCGGGGAGCCTGAACCTTTTGATGCCGTTTGCCAGCCGCGCAATCGTCTCGTCTTCCCCGAGGGTGTGCACGGCATAGGGCCCGCTCTCGTTCTTCTTCGTGTCGTCCTCTGCCGCAGCCCTGAAGAATCCCCTGTACTCGCTCATCGTTGCGACGCTGAACTGGTTGGAGAGGAAGTCCGCCCATCCGGACATCACGCTTCCTTTGTATGAAGGTGAATATTCAATCGCCTGCATCATGCACCAGCGGTACCGTTCCCCGTCTGTCGTTGCGGCTTCCCAGCTTTTCGGGAGACGGTGGAAGACCGGGGTGCCGTCCGGATTGACAGGCGCCCCGCGCGTGCCGGAATAATAATCACCTCCGTAATATCCTTCGTCGTAGTCCGGCAGAACGGACAGGTCTGTCAGGTATTGCAGGCGCCATGCCTCGCCCCAGCCGCGGTTTGCCAGAAGGGCCCTTGCAAAAGACAGGTAAAGGGTGCTTGTGTTTGAGCCCTTTTCAGAGTCCGGTCCCTTGAGGTTTTTCTCTATGGCGTCACCGTACAGCTGCATGGAACGCACCCTGTCCCGCTCAAATGAGTTCATCACCGTGGAACTGCCCCGGTGTGGTCCGCGTACAAACTCCCCGGCTATCATGGACCCGTAGTGCTCCACGTCCATGTAGAGCTGTGCGGCGCGCGCCAGCAGGCGCCAGTTGTCCTTGTACGTCTTGATAACCTTCTCCACGAAACCGTCAAACTCGCTGTTCCGGCCCAGGTTCCACAGGCACTGCACCGCATTTGCCATGTCATCCGCAACCTTCACCGGATCGTCCCTGGGGTCAAGCGCAAGGGCAGCGAATATGTCGTATGCCTCCCTGTAATTACCCTCTTTCATCAGCTGGGCGGCCCGGTCTCTCGTCCCCGGCTGTCCCTTCTGCCCGAATGCGTCGGTCGTAAAGAGTCTCACACCTATCACGACAGCGGCAAGAATGACTGCGATGGTACAGCCTTTTTTCCACTTGAACATTGACTCCTCCCTTTGGCGGTCAGGAAATTTTGTTTGTGAACTTTTCCGATAGTTAGACACGGCTCCCGGAGAAAAGTTCCATCATGGGCGTTTCTTTTTTCAAACAGGCGTGTCAGTCCTCTTCTATTGATTTAATAATCACTATCTTCTGCCATATCTTCATGGACAGATCCGTGGTCAGGTTCTCCACGTCGTTCACCGCGTCGGTCGCGACCGGGTCGGGATAATTCTGGATGTAAAGGAAACTTGTCTTGCTTAGAAGCGACAGCATTTCGGAGCAGTAGTTGAGATACCGCCCCAGCTCGTACCTTGTCAGGGTCCGCTCCGGGGAATGTTCTGTCGGCTTTCTGGTCTTTGAGATGCCGTCAGGATCCTTGGTGAGCTGGTGCATGTCAATGACGTGGGCGATATCCCTCAACCTGTTGATTGCGCTGATAACCCTCTTGCGTTTCGTCCTGTTCTCAAAAGTCACCAGGAACACGATGCCCGCGCCTATGAGGACAAGACCGTTGAGCCCGGATTCAACCAGCTGTACGAAATCGGATATGTTTATGCCGTCGGAAACGATGTTGAGCTGCGAAAGGGACAGAATCATCACGTAACCCGCCAGCAGAATCAGCAGGGCAATGCAGACTCTAAGGGTGTAGTTGGGCTTTGCTATCCACCGAATGGTCACCTCGGTCTCCCTGGAGACATCCAGCAGGGACTTACATATGTGGGCAAGGCCTGAACCGGGGAAACGTTCATTAATCCTGTGATAGAGGTTTTCTATCGTCTTCTGGATTTCTTCGTCTACAAGGAAAAGGTTCTTGTCCATATCCGACCGGTCCGGTCATTCAGATTGTACTTTTTCCCTCCACCCGTGTCAACGGCCGGGCGAGTGCCCTGCTCTATTGGACTAAAGTCCCATTGCCCTTCCGTAAATTCACCCCTATAATATTAGCAATAACATGGAGGTGCCGATGAGAAAAATGCTTTTGTTTATGGTTTCAGGACTGATAATGTTTTTCATGGCTGCGGAATCCGGCGCTGCCACGCGCAGACAGCTCACCGGACGGATTGACGATGCCGAACAGTATGTAAAAGACCTCATGGAGGCACCGGACACAGCCATCCCGCAGGAACTGCTCTCTCAATGCAGGGGCATAGTGATACTGCGCCAGTACAAGGCGGGTTTTGTTTTCGGAGTGAAAGGCGGCTACGGAGTTGCCCTTGCCAGGGACGAGAAGACGCGTGAATGGAGTGCACCTGCCTTCATAAAATCCGGAGAAGGAAGCTTCGGATTTCAGATAGGCGGACAGGCGATTGACTCCGTATTCCTGATAATGAACCGTGAAGGCATGGAAATGCTGCTGAAGACCAAGTTCAAGATAGGAGTGGATGCCTCAGCGGCCGCCGGACCTGTCGGACGCGATGCGGAAGCAAAGGTGGGACCGGGCACTGCGATACTGGTCTATTCGCGTGCGAAGGGACTCTACGCCGGAGCTGCGTTTGAAGGCGGATTCCTGCTCTCCGACGATGAAGCCAATGAAACCTTTTACGACAAGAAGCATATCTCCATAAAAGATATCCTTTTTGAGAAAATTGTGGCGGTACCGTCCGAGGCAGGAGCTCTTATAAAAACGCTGGAAAAATATGAGAATGCGGGGAAGTGAGACTGCCGCAACCAACAAGGAGGACGTAAAAATGAAAGGATTATTTCAGAGCGGTGACTGGGCAAAAGAAAAGCACGTTCCGGTTGTAGAGATTCTTGAAGCGGACGGGAGCAAAGGGGTAAAGATCAGGGCAAGCGTGGGAAAAGAGATACCGCATCCCAACACTACCGCCCACCATATCGCATGGATAACGCTTTTCTTTCTGCCTGAAGGCGGGAAATTCCCCTACCAGCTGGCAAGGGCTGAATTCACTTCGCACGGGGCCTCAACAGAAGGTGCGGATACAAGCACGGTCTATTCCAGCCCTGAAGTCGTGCTGACATTCAAGACAGGGAAAAGCGGAATTATATATGCCGCTTCTTACTGCAACATACACGGACTGTGGCAGGGAGAAGCCCAGCTGAAAATCTGAAGCCGGAACAGGTCAGACTGCTTGCTGCTCAACAGGCGAGAAGGAGGAATAAAATGGCTGTGAAGGTTATGGTGCTGTATTACAGCATGTTCGGAAACACCTACAGGATGGCGGAAGCGGTTTGTTCCGGCATAGAGAAGGAAAAAGGCGTTCCTGTTCTAAGGGCTGTGCCGGAGCTCGTTCCCCGGGAGATTATCCAGGGCGATGCCAGAATCAAGAAAGCGAAAGAACTTCAGAAGGACGTGCCTCTTGTGAAAGCGGAAGAACTTGAGGAAATAGACGGGATTATCGTGGGCAGTCCGACAAGATATGGCAACATGTGCGCACAGATGAGAAACTTTTTTGACATGACCGGATCCCAGTGGGTAAAAGGTTCACTTGTGGGCAAGCCGGCGGGTTTTTTCTGCTGTACCGGGACAATGCACGGCGGCCAGGAAACCACGCTCATTTCAATGATGTTTACGCTGATTCATCACGGGGCGGTTATTGTCGGCGTTCCGTACACAATCAGGGAGATTTCGGAAACCAGATCCGGCGGCTCTCCGTACGGCGCTTCCGCCGTGGTGGGGCCTGACGCCTCGCGTCCACCCACCGACATGGACCTGAAGATAGCGCAGGAACTGGGAAAGCGCGTAACCGTTATATCTGAACGACTGAAAAATACCCGGTAAGTTCAACTTTTCATAACGTTACGGGTTTCACTTCCGCATGCTCTTATACTAATTCGCAGTCAAAATTATAGCAATACCGAATTGAGTTCGCCAGATAGCAAGGCGGCAAGGAGCGAGGCAACGAGGCGTATTCCTATACGCTGAGGAAGCCGACGACGATGCCAACGATGCTATATGGATGAAATCAATTTGGTATCACTTTCCGAGAGCCTGCTCAAGGTCCATCGCGTGCTCCTGCTCAACCGCCAGTATGTTCCTCAACTGCTGAGTCAGGTGGTAGAGATTTAACTCTTCTGCCTGCTTTATTCGCACGATGTACCTGTTTATGGCATCATTCTCTCCGTCCAGATCCTGCTTCAACATCGTTTCATTTTCACCTGACACCTTGGGAACAGGCATATCAACGGTCGGAACTCCACCCAGGTAATCTATCTGCGCCGCAATTATCGTCGCATGTGCAAGCTCCTCCTGCGCATGAATGATCAGCTCCTTCTGGATGCTCTGGTACATTGCCCCCTTGAGGACCCCCTGGTGCTGCGTGTACTGCACCAGCGCGGTATATTCCAGCCCCAGGTCCCTGTTCAACAGCTCTATCAATTTTTCCTTCGTTATCTTTTCCATTGTTCTCCTCCTTTTTTCA
>CAYQXZ010000015.1:0-22363 GCA_964421645.1 uncultured bacterium | reverse complement strand
GGCTTCCGGCTCTTTCAGCTCGTTTCCAAGATAATAAACGATCAGTCTCTCATATTTCCTGCAGGACATTTTTCCCCACCTCCTTGTCCGAAACGTTCTTCCTGATCTTTTGAATCACCTGGAAATACGTTGCCTTTATGGTTCCAATCCTGCTGTTCATGATTCTTGCGATTTCCCGGTACGTAAGCTCATCGTAAGATTTCAGTATGAATATTGATTTCTGTTTTGGCGTCAGATTGTCAATCTCCTTTTTGATCTTTTCCATCCTGTCGGAATCCATAATTCTTCTGTCATTCGGGACGACTCTCCTGTCTTCAAAGTCTTTCTCAACCGGCAGTATGTTTGCCCTGCCGCGTTTCTTCAGGAAGTCGTAAGAGAGATTCAGTGTTATCTTGTAAAGCCACGTCGATACCGCTGAGTCGCCCCTGAATTTTGCCCAGTTCTGGTACGCTCTTATGAAACTCTCCTGGACTATATCAAGCGCATCCTGCTGGTTACTGACCATTTTGAAGGCAACTCCGTATAATTTTTGCGCAAACAGCCTGTAATATTCATCAAACTCGGTTGTCTTTTTGTTCATCTGCTGCAAATGTTCACCCCCACCGTGTCCAACATTCATTCGGACACTGCCTCCCCCGTCAGAGGGGGAGGCGAACAAGGTTCACTGCCTTGCATGCGCATATTTTAGACGGTAAATCCTGCCCTCCGGTTTAGTTCAGCTATCCGGGTTCCCGGGAATACCTTTAAATTCGGATTTCGAACGTACTTCCCTGCAAACCCTCATGACGTTGCCCCCGATAACCGCGGCAATCTGTTTTTCGGAAAGACCGCGCTGGACGAGTCCCACCGTGAAAAGCGGCCAGTTTGTCCATGCGAGGCTCATCTGTTTTTCAGGTGATTCCCATTTTTTGTCGAACATGGGGTCATTCTTGGGCCAGAAAGATTCCCATGACGTTCTATTGCGGTGTAATGGAACTTTACGATATTCCTTTCCTGATCGTGAAGAAGTGTACCCATGATCCGTGCCTATGGCCACGTGTTCAGCACCGAATTTCCGCACCGCATGGCATATATGGTCGAGGAAGGCGCTTATGTCACCGCTGCCTCCGAGAAAAGCCGGTATGGCGCATATGCCTATGTAACCGCCCGTATCCGCAATGGGACCAATAACCTCATCGGTTTTGGCTCTCACGTGCTTGCGCAGGGACATGCATGCGGAGTGGCTTGCCACCACCGGAGACGATGATGCCCTGCATGCCTCGAGCGACGTCTGCTGTCCGCTGTGCGCCACGTCAACGATGATGCCCGTCCTGTTCATTTCCTTGATAACTGTCCTGCCGAAATCGCTTAATCCGCCGTTCGATGGTTCAACACAGCCGTCTCCAAGGAGGTTTCTCCTGTTATACGTAAGATGCATCATCCGGGTCCCCATCTGGAAGAAGATCCTGATGTATCGCAGTTCTTCCTCAACGGAAATATATTCTCCGGCCAGCGGGACCCCGTTTCCGGTAAAACAGAGACAGTGTAAATTTTCTTTCCTGGCGGAAGCAACTTCTTCCGGAGAGATAACCTTTCTGATTTGCGGCTTCAGCATATCGGTCACCCACGTGAACCTCGCATGACGTTTGAGAAGACGGTTTACAGAGTTGCCCTCCTCTCCCGCATTCTGCATGACGCAGGTCACGCCGGACGCTTCCCATGCCTCGATATATTCATGCCGGGCCTGCTTGTTCATGACAAAATCGGTCATCATCATCTCTTCGGTCATATCCTGTATCTCTACAGCGGATGCCCCGGTATTGATAGCTTTCTTAATCGCATCTCCGTCTATCGCCGCGACGGGGGCGAAGCCGTAAGCGTCCCATACAATAGATTCCCTGTGGATCGCCATTCCCCTTTCGATTTCCTTTCTGGAAGGTTTTAGAATATGAAGGGCTGTCTCCCGGCAGCGGCGTATTTGACTGTTCATTTTAAAGTCTCCTGAATTAATTCATGCACGTGAGAGCTTGCCTGCGATTCCGGCATATTCCCTAAAAAGCTTAAGGTATAGTCTATAGTCATCCAGCGAAACCCCCGGGGGCGTCTGGTGGTCGCAGCTGATAAGGAATCCTCCCCTCGAAGCGGTCGGCAGAAGTCTTTCGAACTCCTTCCGCAACGCTTCTTCTCCCCTGTTCATGACCATCTTGTCAAAATGCCCGATGAACCGCATGTCGGGATATCTATCCCGCAGAACCGATATGTCCACACCTGCCTGCCGTTCCAGCGGCAGGATGCCCTGCAGTCCTGATTCTCTGAACCACTGCGCCGGAACCGTAACATCGCCGTCGGAATCAATGATTGTAATGATGCCGCGTTTACGCAGATGGGGGATGACTTTTTCATAGTATGGCTTGATGAAAGTATCGAAAAGTCCTTTTGAGAGCATGGGCCCGTGGTTATACGACATATCCTCGCCGAAAGTCATGAAGTCGGGTATACATACATTGCACAGGCTGTCAGTCATTTTTATGATCCATTCGGAAAGATCATTGTTTATCCGGTGCATCAGCTCCGGCTGGTCGTAAAAGGCATAGAGGTGGCGTTCTATGCCGAATAGTTTTCTCGGAAACCAGAAAAAACCATCCACTGTGAACCACAGAACCTCTCTGCCTGCCTCCTGGACCTTTGCCCATTTTGCCCATTTCGCATCATCCACCGCATTGTCAGGGAAAAGGTATTCCTTTATTTCCTCGTAATCCTTCTCATCTCTTATCAGCCCGGCTCCGTGCGATGCAGGCTGCGGGCACGTTTCTGTTTGCACCGGCAGCCAGTCCTGTCTGTAGACGTCCATTTCGAGGTATTTGGATATCTCGTAGCAATCCGTGAGTTCCGCCGGCAGGCCTTCGCCGTGCCAACGGTCAATCGTTTTACTCCACCATCCTGCCCATTCCAGGACAGGCAGTCTGTCAAAAGGCTTGAAATCCATTACCGCGTGAAATCTCTCCCTTACTGTCATACTTGTAATCCTCCGGTATCTCTGTTTGAAAGTCTGAAAAATGTCAGTACCAGCGCCAGCCCATGCCGGAAACCTGGAGTTTTTTTATCTTTTCACGGTCAACGTGTGCGTGCGCGAAACCTTTTCCGGCAATGATCGCGGTATCTTCAAGTCTCAAGGCTTCCTCACGCAACACTTCCCGGTAATGCGAAATCCTGTCGCGGCATGATTTTTCTTCGGCAAGATTTTCAACCTCGGCCGGGTCTTCCTTCTGGTTGTAAAGTTCTTCGGTGCCGTTGCCCTCGCTGTATATGTATTTCCACTTTCCGTCTGTTGTCATTGCACTCTGGTTGGGAGAATCCATCGTGCTGGAATAAAAGACTTCCCTGACAGGTTCTTCCGTGTCTCCCGTAATTTTTTTCCAGAGGCTCTCTCCCTGAACCGGACTGTTTATGGCAGTTCCCGCGGCTTCGGCGAACGTGGGAAGTATGTCCTGGAGTCCGGCGAGATCTGCAATACGCCTGCCGCGGTGTATCCCGGGTCCGCATATGAGAAATGGCACCCTGACGGATCCATTGAGGTGGTTGCATTTGAACGCGCCGCCAAAGTCTCCGAGAAGATCGCCGTGGTCCGAAGTGAAGAGAACGATGGTGTCTTCCATGAGGCCTTTTCCCTCGAGATGTTTCAGGACGCGTCCTATCATTGCATCGAGAAAGGATATGTTCCCGTAGTAATAGCTCCTTATGACCTGCCATGCCTGCGGGCTCAACGAGTCAAGGGCGTGTGTCATTCTCACGGTCTCAATATACGGATTGCGGGATTCAAGGTCTGATGCGTTTCCTGCAGGAAAGGGAATTTTCCTCGGATCAACAAGATTATCATACGGACGGGGCGGGTCGCAGGGAGAATGCGGCTTGGGGGAACTCATCCAGATGAAAAAGGGTCTGTCCGGGGATTCTTTGAGGTGCCTGTCTACCTGTTTTATCGTGCAGTCGGCTATCCAGCTGTCTACGTACAGTTCCTGCGGGAGCGGCGACGGGCACGGACGCACGTCATTGTTTCCGATTCCATGTGCTCTTGAATATCCCTTCCATCCGGATTTCTTCAGGTAATCGAAATAGTCTTCCAGCCCCTCCATTTCACCTTTCGGGTCAAACAGAGAGAGTATCCTGCCGCTTTCTGTCAGGTTGACTTCATCAAATCCGTGTACGAGTCTGGGTTTGCCCGGCGGGGAATAGGGTACAAAATGAAGTTTTCCGGAAGCATATGTCCTGTAACCCGCGCCTTTCAGAGTTCCAGTCAGCAGGGGCTGTCCCGGTTTTATGCATCCCGAATTGTTTTTTATTCCTGTACAGACCTGCGGATAATTACCGGTCATAATGCTTGCACGCGCGGGGACGCATATGGGATTGGGTGTGAAGGCATTCTCGAAAACAACGCCTCTTGATGCAAGCGCGTCCAGATTTGGGGTCTGCACATTACAGTTTCCAGCGAATCCCGCGGAATCCCATCTCATCTGATCCGCGGTTATGAGAAGCAGATTTGGTTTTGTCGTCATTTTAGTTCTCTCTGGACAAGATACTGCGAAATTTTGCACGGAACGCAATTTATGGTATTATCATACCACTTGAAAGGCAAAAGAGGAAAGACAAAATCGGAAGTTCCTCACTATGAGAGATATGCGGGCAAGAGTTCGGAATAAAGGAGAGAATCGAAAATGAAAAGGAAAGCAACCGTACTGAAGAAGCAGAGACAGGAAGCGAGGAAGAGAAATTATAACAGGATACAGAAAGGAAAAGTCAGGACTGCCGTGAAGAACACGAGAAAATCCATCCTTGCCCAGGATGGCAAGTCCTCGGAATTGTTGAAGAAGGCCGAGAAGAGCCTTGATAAGGCCGCCGCGAAAGGGATAATCCACAAGAATGCCGCTGCAAGGAAAAAAAGCAGGCTGGCCAGGTTCAGAAATAAATTTGCAGTAAAAACATCTTAGACTGCTTCTGTCACCCTCACCCTGCCCCTCTCCCCTCAAGGGAGAGGGAAGAAGAGAGGAATCAGCTAAATAGGTAACAGAGGAAAATTTCAAGTTCGGGCCCCGGGTGTACCTGCCCAGTTTTAAGGTTGAAATCAAGCTCCTGCAGTTTCATGTACTTGTTCAATGTCCTCCTGTCAACCTTGCGCTGTTTTCTCACAACATTCCTCATGTATACGAGAGCGGCGCTTATAACAGGAGCAAAATCCCTTTCGTTGTTCTTGAGATGCTCTCTGAATAATGCTACCAGCCTGTCCCCGTCATCCCTGGTTCCCATCTTGAAAATTCTCGGAAAAAGCCCTGTAAAATCCTTTTCTGGAGAAACGTCGGCAAAGTCGTCAAGAGGAGCCTTTATGCTTTTGCCGGCTATTATGAGACAGATGTGCGGCGACGGCATGTCAAAGTACTCCTTCAACATTTCGCAGTCAGACTTCAGGAGTTTCTCCGCATTCTTCACGTAAACGATCTTCTTCTGCGAGAAGAGGGGGAGAAATTCAGTTTCCTCAAGAATCTTCACGGCAGGTGTTTCGTCTGCAAAGATTGTTTTTATATCAAAGTCCTGGATAACGTACCTGTTAATGAGGTGGAGCTTCAGCTCTTCCGCCTGTTCGGGATGTCCCAGTATTATGTAATTATCGGAATTTTTCTTCTTCATTGTTTTTCCATGAGATGAAAATAGATTTTTTCAGCCAGTTTCCGGGAGATTTTCTGATGGACTTCATCTTCATTGTATTCAGTTGCCAGCGAAGCCGAGAACGTATCCGCAATCGTTTCGGCGGATGTGTCAAGTGACGGCCCGGAGATGACAATCTCCGCCTCTATGCGGAATTTTGCAATGACTATTTCATCGTCACCTTCTTTTGAGAAAAAGAGGGGAAGACGTTCCCATTTCTTGATGTTGACCTGCATGACGCAGTCCGCCGCATCTTCACTGTTCACGACGGAAAACTCGGGATATTCAATGAGCGTTTTCTTGAGCTCTCCGGACAGGCAGATATCAATGCGCGGCTGGATCGTGGAGTTTAAAACGGGGCGTAAAAATATATTCCTGCATTCCGGAGAAATGAACCTGTACCCGCATCCGCTGAAGGCAATGAGAATCAGGCTAACGGGCAGTATTGATCTTTTTAGCCGAAATTTTGCCATAATCGGTTTCCGGGTAGTTTTCAGCGATTATTTTGTAGTAGTATTTGGCGGAATCAGTCTTGCCCGAGCGTTCATAGTAGGTTGCGATTTCGTAATATTTCTTTGCTTCCTTATCTGCAAGCCTGTTGCGTATGCCGACCACCTCGTCCCTGTACCTGCTATCAGGATAAAGTGACAGGAATGTCTTTATTTTCGCGTCTATCTCGGAATAATTCTTGATGTCCGTTGATACCGCGGGGATTGAGGAAAAATCCGTTTTGATGATGTAAAATCTTGCTTCCTCAACTGTTTGCGGATCGGTATACCTGTCTGCCGCGGTTGTGAAAACTTCTCTGGCTTTCTCGTATTCCTTAATGTCAAGGTAAAAGCGTCCGAGTTTAAACGCCTTCAAAGCCGAATCGTCGGAATAGGGCTGGCTCTCTATGACGGTTGCAAGCATGTCGCCCTTCTCCACCTTCCTGGGTCCCAGCAGGCGGAATGAATGTCTTTCAAGAGCATTTTCGGCTATGGCTGATTGTCTTTTTATCGCCTCAAGGACAAGGGGAGACTGCGGATAATTGTCAACTATCTTCTGGTAATTGTCAAAGGATTCCTTACTGTTACCGAGCTGCTGGTAAATTTCCCCGAGGGCAAAGCAGGAAGGCGCCGCGTATTCTGAGGAAGAATAGTGTTTTACCAGTTTCTCATACTCCCGTATCGCCTTTTCTGTCTGACCATCTTTTCTGAATTGTTCAGCCAGTTCAAACTGCTCCTTGGGGGTATCTTTCACGGCCAGCTTGGGATTTATCCATCTTCCCGTCTTCGGGGTCCATTCCCAGTAGGAAAATCCTGCCGGCGCCGTCATCAGAAATACCGCGAACACTATGAAAATTCGTTTTAACATGGCTGTCCTCTTTTTTATCCTGTTCCTTTCAGTATTATAATTTTTTCCGACAATCCCTGTCAACTTTCCGGGCGTTTCAGACCGGGCACATGTCAAGGTAGTTGAGGCCCTTTTTCACGTCAGCCTTGAGGGGAACCTTCAACTGCATCACGTTTTCCATTATGGGCTTGACGTTTTCAGCGATTCGGCGTTCCTCTTCCGGCACAACCTCAAAGAGGAGCTCATCGTGAATCTGGAGGACCATCCTGCTCTTCAGCTTTTCCTTCAAGAAATACTCATGGATTCGGTTCATCGCGAGTTTCATCAGGTCCGCCGCGGAGCCCTGTATGGGCATGTTTATCGCGGCGCGCCTGGCAAATTCCCTGCGGTTCTTATCCCCGCTCTGCATCTCCGGGAAGTACCTCCGTCTCTTGAGCAGCGTTGACGCATACCCGTTCTTTTCCGTTTCCGTCACAATCCTGTCAAGGTACTTTTTAACTCCGCTGAACCTGGCGAAATACTCGCTTATGAAGGCGTCCGCAGCGCTTACCGGTATGTTTAGCTCCTTGGAGAGCCCGTAAGCGCTCATGCCGTAGATTATTCCAAAATTTATGATCTTTGCGATTCTCCTGCGGTCCTTTATCTCTCCCATCTCCGCACAAGGCGAGAAAAGGGAGACGCCCGAGAAAAGAATGTCGGCCGTTTCGGTATGTATGTCCCTGTCGTTCCGGAAGCCGTTGACCAGGCAAGGGTCACCGGAGAAGTCGGCAAGGACGCGAAGTTCTATCTGGCTGTAATCAAAGGAGTAAAGGACGTTGCCTTCTTCGCAGCGGAAAGCTTTCCTTATCCTGCTTCCCCTGTCCGTTCTTACCGGGATATTCTGGAGATTGGGATTACTGCAGGAAAGCCGTCCCGTGGACGTGGATATCTGGCTGAAGGTTGGATATATCCTTCCCGTATTACTGTCTATGAAAGGGACAAGTCCGTTAACATATGTGGACTTGAGCTTGAATAGTTCCCTGTATTCAAATATGAGCCCGGGAAGGGGATGCAATTCGGCCAGTTCCTTGAGCACCCCGGTATCGGTTGAAAAGCCGGTCTTGATCCTGCGCTTTGCCGGAAGCTTGAGTTTTTCAAAAAGGATTGACGACAGTTGCTGCGGCGAATTGATATTGAATACCTCGCCTGCGGACTGGTATATCCTGTTCTCCAGCACGCGCAGCTCTCCTTCCAGCTCGGAATTCAGCTCATGAAGAACCTGTATGTCCGCCTTTATTCCGTTAAGCTCCATCCACGCAAGGGTTCTGACAAGCGGCATCTCAACATTGTGGAAAAGCTCTTCCATTCCCAGTTCCTTGAGCTCTTTCGCGTATTGCCGTGCGAGAGACAGCGGGTCGCTTTCGGTTATTACTTTGCCTGTCAGGTGGCGTGCAATCGCAAAGTCAAAATACGGGTTTGCCAGCGACACGTTTTTCCGGGCGGCTGCGTTCACGAAATCCTTGAGATTGAAGCCGTATTTCGGGATTTGTTCATCTTCAAGCGCGCCTCTGTATTTACCGGGATTCTCCTTGAGTTCGTCCATGGTAATGGACTCACCCGTGGGAAACGTAATCACGTCTTCCCTCGGGCACATCTGGAGAATGGAAGGATAAAGTTCCTTCAACTGTCCCGCCAGTTTTCTGAACTCAAACCTTTCAAAAGTCTCAAAGAGCTCTCTGATATCGGGAGAACAGATTTTGATGTCATTTACCCCGGCCTGTGTCTCCACGTCCCTGTGCAGGATCGCAAGCTTCTTGCTGAATATTGCATTTTCCCTGTTCTCCTCCAGTTTCTTCCTGATCTTGTCCGAATTCAGAGAATCAAGATTTTCAAGAAGGTTTTCAAGCGAACCGTAGTCCTTCAGCAATTTCAGTGCCGTCTTTTCTCCTATGCCGGGGACTCCTGGTATGTTATCGGATGCGTCCCCCGCCAGTCCGATTATGTCGGCCATTTTCTCCGGCTGCAGTCCGTACTTCTCCGTGAAATCCTGTGCGGAAAACGTTTTCCATCCGTCCGGATTGACCATGGTTACGTTTTCGTCAAGCACCTGCATGATATCCTTGTCGCCCGTGACTATGAATATCCTGTTCTCCTTTTTCAGTCTCTCGGCGAATGTCGCGATGAGATCGTCAGCTTCATAACCTTCTTTCTCCATGTACCTGATACCCAGAAGAGACGTCAGTTGCTTTATATGAGGCAGTTGTGCCACGAGTTCGTCCGGCATGGGTTTTCTATGTGCCTTATAACCGGCAAAGGCATCGTGCCTGTGCGTGGGGGCCTTGAGGTCAAAAAAAACGCACATATGTTCGGGATTCCTGTCCCTGATGATTTTTATAAGCGTGGTGGCGAATCCGTAGATTGCGTTGGTGAACTGCCCGGAGGAGGTCCGCAGATCTCTTATGGCATAGAAGGAACGGTATATGAGCGCGCTGCCGTCTATAAGGTATATGTCTTTCATGGCGAGAGGGTCGGGCTTTCCGTCTTCAACACGACAAGCTCTATCTCCGTGTCAAGGAGGTAGGGATTCTCCTTGTCCCTGCGCATTCTGAAGTCCGGTATGCGTATGGCGTTCCCGGAGTTTTCAACATCGTAGAGGAAGTTGTAGAGCTGCTTGAGCTGTATATTTTTCAGGCTTACCTTGAGGCGTTCTATCCTGAATCCCTCCTTTTCCGAAACAGGGAGAGGTTGAATGCCCGCGACGTTTTTCTCAAGATTGTGTTTTGCGAGCAGGCCGCCGGCATAAGAAAAAAGGGAAAATCCGCCCTTTGTTATCTTCCCTGCATCTTCCTTCTGCCTGTTCTCCTGGTCCGCGTATTCAGCGGAGAGCTTCTGAAGTTCTGAAAACTCGGATTTCTTTACCCCGAGAAGCCTGTCAAGCGAACCGAGCCTGTTTCTTGCCGGTGAATAGACGAATCTCAATTGAATTATTATCACGAAGACCAGCAGGAACGTAAAAAGTCTCTTGTTGTTCATCATTGGGTTATCCCCAGGGTGATATTGAAGTTCACCCTGTTCTTTGCGTCATAAGATATTGTGCCCATGTCAACGACGGTAAAACCCTGCGATCCTTCTATTTTTTCTTTTATAGTCTCAAGCGATTTGAGGGAATTGGTGCTGCCGGAGAGTGTGAGCGTGTCCCCGGCTACGGTAAACTGGTCAATGGACGCGGTCGTATTGTCCGGGAACAGGGCGGTTATTTCCGCCATGATCTTCAGTACGGAGGGATAGCCGGAGATAACGTCATTGACACTTTTCCTCTCGGCGATCTTTTCCTTCATCTGCACGAGGGGATTGACTATTTTTGTCGCTTCCGGGATTGCCGCAAGAAATGTTTCGTCCATCTTCCTGTCAAGGGCTTTTATCTGCCTCTCTCTCGCAGGTATCCTGAAATACGGGGAGAGCGACAGAGCGGAGACTGCAAGAAATACCGCAAGAATGACCGTTTCATACAGGGGAAATCTTCCCGCGTGATGCAGTTTTCGCAATCGCAGCGGTCTCTTGTAGGGATTGATTGACAGAAGACTGTGGAAAAGATACTGTTTCTCCGTCTGCGGCAAGGCGGGAATATCATGAAGCCTTTCTGCCGGGATTTCAATCTGTTTTCTTATCTCGTCGTCTGAAATCACGAATACGCCGAGTTCTTTCCGCGAAAGAAATTCCGAGAGGATCTCTCTTATCCTTCCGGCATCGGAGATCCCGAAATCGTATGAATAGGAGCCCGAAAGCAGGCCGTTTTCGGTAAGGTTGACAAGCAGGTAATTGCTGATGCCGTAAACTGCGATGGAGTCGCTTCCGGCCGGAAACTGCTTCAGAAGCATATGCAGAAGGATGGTATCCGAAAAGAAAAAGACCTTTGAGGTATATTTCCTGACAAGGTTCTTCCATGAGCTGCAGACCGTATTTTTTACCGCGTAGACGTTAACTGCCGTCTTGCCCTTGCCTCCGGGGTGAAATTCAAAGCAGTAATGATAGTTCTCCGGGGGCTCCGGAAGCACGTTCTCCAGTTCCTGCGGAATTACCAGCCTTATGCTTCTCCTGCTGGAAAAGGCGAACTCCAGTTTTCTGAACAGTATCTCGGGTTTTGGCAGGATTACGTTCAGAATATCCGGGGGGTTTTCGGAAAAAAACGGTTCAAGCTCCGTTTCCCCCAGCACTCCCTGCTTCCTGCCGTAAGAACCATTTACGGCGAAAATAATCCTGTTCTGCAGAGGATAAAGCGTGACGATTCTCATCGGACTTCCATCCTTACGGTATTCATCTCCTTGTCCTTGCGTTTCACGTAAGCCCTGACCTGTCTCTTCATTCCTCTGGAGTCAACTGCGGTTGAGTCCAGCAGAAAATAATTGCTCTTGAAGACGATAATGCTGCGGTTCTTGAGAAAAACCTCCCTGTTCACCCCGGTCATGAAACGCTCTTCTATCGGACGCCGCTGTCTTTCAGCGGTTATCTTGTCCACGGATTCCGCCGGGAATCCGAGGGAGGCGAGCACCTCGGGTTCGCAGGTGTTTACATTGATTTTACCATCAGAAAAGGAAGTTATGAAATTTATCAGTCCCTTGGTCTCGTTTTCCGGATCCCCGAAGACCGCATCAGGAGTGAAATCCCTGACCATCAGCATCTCCTCCGCCGAGTACATGTTCCTGTCGGGAGGCACGTAGGGCAATCCCGCAGTCTTGTAGTAAAAAGACTCGGCTCCCCCCGGTCTCTGGAGATCGTCTTCGTCTATCCAGTCCAGAATTGAGGCGGGCATGGTTTCCGGACAGCCCAGAACCGTAAAAAGTCTGTTGAACGTTTCCAGAGCCAGGGTGTTTACCTTTCCCTTTTCGGCACCGAAAATACTGTTGGGATTGATCTTTGCATTCTCGTCAGCAATCTTAAGGTACAACTGGAATTCTCCGAGCTGGTACTCCTTTTGTTTCAATGATGGCGATTCTTCGCTTATTACGCCCGCAGCCGTTGTGCCGGCATTAACAATGGATTTTGCAATCTCAATACCTGCCTCCGCGGCGTTTTCCAGCAAAAGTGTTTCCCGGGCACCGGAGAAAACATCCGTATATTCCGACGCTTTGCCGTGGAAAAATATAACCAGGGCGCATATGGCCATCGTGAAGACCAGAACGAAAATCAGGACCACTCCCCTATTTTTTCTCTTCCTCTTTGTCATCGGCTTTATCCCTGTATATCTTTACCGGGAAGAATATCTTCTCTCCGGCGCAGTCCGCCTCAACGGCCACCGCGGTCACCTTCTCTTTTTCTACGGCATAATCCCAGTTTTCGCCGTCGTAGAAAAGGAAGTCAATACTGTCGGCGTCCTTGAGCGCCGGGAAGACGAAGGAATAACCGTCAAGTAGATTCTCCTGTTTCCGCAGGAGCGTCTTCTTATCGTCCGCGGTCGTTTCAACGGAATACGTTATTCTCACCGGGTACGGCGCCGCCGTATCTTTTGTTATGAAGGTGAGTTCGTCGCGGTTGAAAACAGTATCCTCGTCCCCTTTCTCGCATATCATGCATTTTATCTCCTCGTCAAACCTGTTCAGGAATCTGAAAATTGTTTCCGCGGATTTCATCCTGCCCTGCAATTCGGCGGTGACCGTGCTTATGGAAAAGAATGTCGCATAAATAAGAGTGAAAAGCAGAAAGACAAGGACAGTGGTTATCAATATTTCAACAAGTGTAAATCCCCCGCCTGTCCCGGAACAGAATCCCGTCGTTCCATGCAAATCGCGGCCCATGCGGAAAAATGGTTTTTTCATTGTATCCTTTGAGCGGTTTCCTGCTTGAGCGTTTTCACGAGAGGCGCTATCGTTGAAAACTCCCTGTTTTGCTGTGAGACCTTCAGTCTGTAAGGAGTAAAGGACATCTCGCATTCTGTATCCGTTATCGTGTCTCCCGAAAGCTCAATGGACCATTCATAACTTTCAAAAGGCTGCGGGAATGTACCTGAGCTCTCCTTTGCGTCCTGCAGAGGTTCCATTTTAAATTCTTCAATTTTCATTATTGAAAGAAGAAGGTAATTCTTTTCTTCGGTCATTATCTGCACGTGCCTTATAGATGACAGGTATGCCTGGAGGCAAACCAGGCCTGCCACGGCGAATATTGCAAGTGCAATGAGCACCTCCAGCAGGGTGAAGCCCGACTTAACGCGAATCGTATTGGTCAAAGTATGTCTCTCCTTTAATAATCTCCGGTGACGATGCGTACGGATTTATGAAAATCGTATAGAAATCATCGGTTCCCGGGTCATCCGTCAGAATCATGCCGAATTCCTTCGTTCCGTCGGGCAGGAAGAGAAAAGATATCCTCCCGCCGGCAACCTCTTTCGCTGAATTTTTCGCTTTTATGAAGGACAGTCCGGACTGGACCGGAGAAAATTCCTGCTCCTGTTCCTCCTGCGATTCATCCTTTGCGGCGGGTATCGCGGATTCTGTCCAGAAGGTGCCGGCGTCAAGGTCAATCCAGAAGAAGAAAGGCGTGTTCTGGTCCTTTGAATTCTGTGCGGTCTGTTTTATCGCGTCCGCGATTCGCAGGGTCTCCTGATTCTCTGCGGCGGGCAGGATGTTCTTTACGGCGGGGAAACTGAGGTAAAAAAAAATCCAATGATAATTATTACCACCATCAATTCAATGAAGGTATAACCCCGGGACGATTCAGATCCTGGAGCTTGATATGTCAGCATCGGGCCCTTCCCCCCCTTCCCTTCCGTCCCTTCCCGTGGATATTATTTCGTAGTCTTCGCCCTGCTTGCCGGGACTCAAATATGTGAAATCGTTTCCCCACGGATCTTTAGGCAGAACGGTCTTGTCAAGATAACCGCCTTCCCTCCACTTGTTGGGTATTCTTCCTGACGTGGGCTTCTCAACCAGCGCCTGCAGCCCCTGCTCGGTTCCCGGGTAGAAACCGTTGTCAAGATAAAAGAGCTTGAGCGCCTGTTCCAGATTCTTTATCTGTATCTGCGTTGCGGTTATTCTCGCATCGTCAATCCTGCCGAAGAATTTCGGCGCAACCAGCATTATCAATGTGCTCAAAATCACTATAACCGCCATCAGCTCAATGAATGTGAATCCTTTTCTTGTGTTATTTTGGAACATCATGCTTGTCTCCTTCACCCCCACCGTGTCCGGCGTTCGTCCGGACACTGCCTCCCCCCCTTCCGCCACTGATGCTCTGGCGGACTCCCGCAAGGGGGGAGACGAACGGGGTTCTATTATCTGATTGACTGGCTTATCTGGAAAATGGGAAGAAGAACCGCCAGCACTATGACGCCCACGACAACTCCCATGAAAAGTATCATGACCGGCTCTATGAAATTCACCAGTCTTGTTGAACTCTGCGAAACCTCTTCCTCGTATATCTCCCCTATCCTGTTGAACATTTCGGAGAGCGTGCCGCTTCTTTCTCCCGCGCTGACCAGCTGTGTCACGAGATATGGAAAGTGACTGCTGGTCCTGAAAGACGTTGAGAGCGATCCACCCTTTGACAGGAGCTCAATTATCTCCTTTACGTCGTTTTTCAGCGAGGGGCTTGATATAACCTGGCTTGCTATCTTGAGGGATTCTATTATGTTCACGCCACCTTCTATGAGCGTTGATATGGTTCTGGCGAAAAGGATTATTTCTCTTTTTACCATCAGGTTGTTCAGAACCGGTATCCGAAACCTTATTATGTCAACGAAACGCGCCCCCCTGTCGGTTGTAAGGAATTTTCTCGCCGCAATATACGCCGCGATAAGCAGAGCGATTATGTAAAGCCATCCTGCCTTGAAAAATCCGCTTATCTTCATCAGGATCAGCGTGGGAAGCGGGAGAGCCATCTTTATCTGGGAAAATATCCTGGTGATTGTCGGGGTCACGAATGTCAGGAGAAAGATGAAAACTGCAATTGAAATCACCAGCATGAATGCCGGGTAGCTCATTATGCTCCTGATTCTGTTCCTGAAACTCTGTCTTTTTTCAAGAAAATCCGAAATTCTGACAAGTATCTTGTCAAGAGTGCCTGTCTCTTCACCCGCCCGTACCATTGATACTATCATCCCGGAAAAGACCTGCGGGAAATCCCTGAGAGCTTCGGAGAAACTCTTTCCTTCACGTATCTTCTTCTGTATATCCTCAAAAATCTTCTTGAGCCTGCCCGCTTTCATCTGGGTGGTCACGCCTGTGAGGCATTCGTCAAAGGGCAGCCTGGAGCTGACGAACGTGGCAAGTTCCCTCATTGCAACAACGAGTTCTGATTCCCTTATGCCTGATCCGAAGGAAGGCATTAGCGGCACCTTTTCGGAGACGCTTATTACGTAAAAGCCCTTCTCCTTCAAGAGCTTCTTCGTTCCGGCGATATCTTCACCGTCTATCCTGCCGGAGACCCTCTTCCCGCTTCTATCAAGACCGGTATATATGTAGGTATTCATTGGACAACCGTTCACCCGTCGGCAAAACCGAATTTGCGGCTACTTCACGGTTTTCGCTTCTTTTTCGTACTCGGCGAGGACTTTTCCCTGTATGTAATCACGAAACTCCGTTTTGATGGGATGGGCAAGATCCCTGTGCTGTTGAGAAGGAGTAAACTGTTCTTCGTCAACCGGATTGAGGGCGGTGCCGCAGGAGCCGCAGAACTTGTTTGAAATCGCATTCTTGAATCCGCATTTCGGGCAGTCTCTCTGCATTTTCTTGCTGGGCATCGCGACGAAAAGGCCTTTTTTACCCTCTATAATTCTGATGTCTCTCACGACAAACGAATCGTCAAAGGTTACGGAAGCATATGCTCTCAATCTGCTGTTAGGCCTTCCTACGAGAGAAATCCTGGTTTCGGTAATCTCCATCGTCTCCTCCTTTTCTAAGAAGCGGTTGTGCTCTCTGCAACGTAACGGCTCCATCCTTCAACGTTCAAAAGGCGCGTCTTTTCTTCAGCCTCTCGTATGTCCGGAAAAACGGAAAAGAGCGTTCCGCCGCTGCCGGACACAAAGATTCTTGTACCCGTCCGTTCCCGCAGGTAGTCCCTCACCTCCTTTGCGCGGTGCCACAGGCTGAAATAGGCCTCTTCAAGGCCATTTTTCATAATCTGCCGGGCGCCGTCTATGCTTTTTCCCTCAATACTGTCAATTAAAAGTTTAATTTTTCCCTCTGCTTCTGTCAAATTTCCCTTAAGTCCCATGGCATCAAAGCGTGAGTATACCTCTGCCGTAGATACGGGAAAGGGAGGAATGGCCAGGAAGTAGGCAAGCGGCTGTCTTCCGGCATCGGTGCTTACCTGCTCGCCGAACCCGCGCATCACGCAGCGCCTTCCCGCCATGAAAAGCGGAACGTCTTTGCCTATTTGGCTGCCTATTCTCATAAGCCGGTCCGGCTGAACTGTTATATCCCAGAGCTTCACGAGGGCTTTCAATACGGACGCGGCATCGGAGCTTCCTCCTGCAAGCCCGCTGCCCGGTGGAATGTTCTTTCGGATTTCTATGCGGACGTCTCTTTTTACCTCAAAGAGGGATTTCAGGATGGATATGCTCTTTGTTACGGTATTCTCCGCGGGTATGCCCGTTCCAGGATGAAAAATGACCCTGGTGCGGGATGCTTCCTCTATCTCAATAATATCGTACAGATTGATGATGTCAACCAGAGAGACAATCTTGTGAAAGCCTTCTGCAGGCGCTCCGATTTCAAGGAAAAGATTTATTTTTGCCGGTGCCCGGATCTTCATCGTTCTACGTTTTGGCCGCAGGTTTCTTGGCCACCTTTACCAGCGCGGGCCTCAACACCCTGTCATGAAACATGTACCCGCTGCGGTCTTCCTCAACGATGTTGCCTTCTTCATGCCGGTCAGTTTCAACGGTTCCGGATGCTTCGTGGAATGCGGGGTCAAAAATCTTTCCCGCGGTTTCAATCTTCTTAACCCCTATTGCGTCAAGGAGTTTCGTAAGTTCCTTCTTGAGCATCTCCATGCCCTTGTGAATCAATTCCGGAGAAGGACTGTTTTCAAGCTGCCTGACAACCGTCTCGAATATATCGTCAAAAGGAAGCAGCTGCATGACAAAATTCTCGATGCCGAATCTGAAGATATCCTGCTTTTCCCGGTCGGTGCGCTTCTTGTAATTGTCAAACTCCGCGGCGGTTCTCAAATATTTATCTTTGAGCTGAAGAACCTGTGCATCCGTCTTCTGAATGCGTTCCTCCAGTTCCTTCAATCTGCTGGAGTGCTCCTTCAGCCTGTTCAGGTCCTGCTCCTTTATGGAGATAATTTTTCCGTCTTCTGTCTTATGCTTTTTTTCCATGTTTCAATGTATGAATCCCATTCGCCAGGGAGGCCAGTACGCAAAGAGCGCCTTGCCCACGAGGTTTTTTTGGGGCACAAAACCCCAGTACCTGCTGTCCTTGCTGTTTATACTGTTGTCCCCCAGCACGAAATAGCCGCCCTGCGGGATTTCGGTTTCCCATTCATTCGCATAAAATCCTTCGCTGTAATAATAACGGCAGGCCACTTTTGCATCGCGGACTTCCTGCCCGTTGATAAAAATTCTTCCGTCTTTAATCATCACCTTCTCGCCGGGCAGTCCTATCATTCGCTTCACGAAATCCCTGCTGGGGTCTTCCGGATATTTGAATATGACTACTTCGCCCCGCTTTGGGGGTCTTATTCTGTATATGATGTCGTTGGACAGCAGCCTGTCGCCCACCTTAAGTGTCGGAACCATGGAGGTTGTGGGTATCTTGAAGTTACCGATGAAAAAGGCCCTTATGACGAGCGCGATGGCAACCGCCCACACGAGCGATTTGAACCAGTCAAAGGCTTCATTTTTTCTTCGTTTATTACTTTTCATTTGCATCCCCTGAAAAACATAGATAGAATTTTACCCGTTCTTTGCCTTCATTGCAACCGTTGTTCTATAAACAGAGACATATTGTTCCATCATACCTTCAAAAGTGAAAGATTCCTCCACGCGTTTCCTTGCGTTTCTCCCGGTTTCTTCCCGCAGATTCCTGTCTCCCAGCAGTTTCAATATCCCCTGAGCGAGCTCTTCGTGGGACCTGTCGCGAACGATAATTCCGTTTTTGCCGCTGTCAATTATGAACGGAACGTCTCCCGCCGGAAATGCGACGCAGGGTTTTCCCGCTCCCATTGCTTCAAGCAGGCCGACGGGGCATCCTTCCCAGAGCGAGGGAAACGCGAAAACGTCAAACAGCCGTATGATTTTTGCTGCATTCTTTATGAATCCCGTGAATACGAATTTTTCTGCAACTCCGGCTTTTTTCGCTTCGTCAAGCAGATACTGCTGAAGCTCGCCCTGTCCGACTATCATGAACCTTGTATCCGGTAATTTTTCCAGCACCAGAGGAGCCGCGAGCACGAGGTAGATATGTCCCTTTGGCTTGCGCAGATTGCCCACGGTCCCGACCACGAGTTCTCCGGGCCGTATACCGAAATCCCCGCGGGAAAAAGTCGCGTCAACAGGGGGGAGCTCTATGCCGTTGGGTATGACGGTTATTGCGGAAGGTTTTATGCCCGCCTTATTTACGAGCGCCCGCTTTCCCGAATGGGAGTTGGAAATAATGGCATCTGCCCATTTTGCCGTAAGTCCGTCCGCAAGCCAGTGGATTTTTTTACGCCAGTCATCGGTGCTTCTCTGCGACGATATGACGGCTTTGATACCCAGCAGCCTTCCGCAGATTCTGCCCGCAAGATTTCCGTAAAACAGGAAGGAATGAAGCACGTCCGGGGATTCCCTCCTGACAGATAAGAGCAGGCTAAAGAACCGGAAAGGATTTCTGCGCATGTCAAAGATGTGAACCTTTATCCCTCTCTTCCGCAGTTCAATGGTGAACGTGCCGCTGCCCCTTATCGCGAAAACAACCGGAGGAAAGAAATCATCCCGCGGGAGCCTTTCCGCCATGTCAATCAGCATCTTCTCCGTTCCGCCTATCTCGGAGCCTGAAATAAGAAAAGACACTTTGATCTTTTTATTTTCCATAAAACGGTTCAAGAGGCAATGAAGAAACGTTTCTCCGGATTTTTTCCAGCGCCAGGAGAGCGTTAATGCCGGATCTCGGATAACAGGAGTGTCCGGCAGATACCGTGACTGTTTTCATACGCATGATATGCCGCGGAAGAACAGAGGTTCCCGGCCCGGTTAAATACAAATTTTTCTTACTGCAGAACCGGTAGAGCCGGTCATAAGTCATGGTCTTAACCGGATATGCCCTTTTCCAGTCAAACCTTCCGTTGAAATAGGAAACATACATTCTCTCCCGGGAGGCGTTCACGAGGCAAAGCAAAGGGATCTTTATCTCCTTCATGCCGTAAAAGAGACTTCCCGGAGTATCCACACAGAATATTGCGGTATTCCTGGCTGACGCAAGTCCCTTGGCAAAACCCATGCCGATCCTTGTTCCGGTCCATAATCCGGGACCGCGGGAAATGACTATAAGGTCAAGTTCCTCCGGGTTGCATCCGTTACTGCCGAGCACGTATTCCGTGTATCCGGACAATCTGGAGGCAATGTCGGGGCACTTGAAAGAAAGTTCGGATTTTATCTCATTGTCCTCAAGCAATGATATGCTTGCGGTCCCGGAGGTAGTTTCTATGGAGAGAATTTTCATTTAATTGAATCTGCTCAAAATTTCGCTGATAGTGCCGGCGTCCAGCGTCGCGTCGGGTTCAAGCTTTATCTCGGATATGAGCAACATCCTTGCTTTTCCGAGCGGCACCCTTCCTTCAAGGCTCACCGGCAACCTTTTCTTGTCAGCGGTAATCCACAGGTCCATCGCGCCTCTCGTGAAAAATCCTTCGTCGCTCTGTGCCTGCGGTTTCAATACGTATACCTCCTGTTTTCCGATGCAAGGGATGTTCTCCGTTCTCTTGCCTGCCGTCTGGATTGTCAGGTCCCATATCTCCCTGAATGCTATGGGTATGGTATAGGAACAGATTTTTTCAAGGTCAAGGGTGCGGACAACGTAGAAAATTGATATCCCGTCATATGTGACTTTCTTTTCCAGATCAACCGTTTTCTCTTTGGTACTGTAAAGCTTTCCGTTTTCAAATTTTCTATAATTCGTCCTGTAGAATTTCTTTTTCCAGTCAAAGCGGATCTCAAGAATTTCCTCTTTGTTCTTGTTCTTGCCGTACTGATAGTAATAGTAAGGCAGGAGCGATTTCCTGTCTATGAATGCATCCATCCTGTAAAGCCCCATGCCGAGTCCCGCGGCTCTCGGTTCGGGAACGGAGAGACCCGTAATGTGGAAGATATCGCCGTAGGCGTTGCTTGTTTCCTTGCATGCCAGCATACCCTTGCCGAACCTTATGGAATTCCACGTTATCTGGTATATGAGACATTCCCCGTTCCATCTGTCAAGAAGGGTAACCTGTTCCGGCGGCTGCCGGGTTTCCGGCTTTGCACCCGCGATTTTCGCTTCTGCGGGCGGTTTTTCAGGGATTGTCTCCAGGGAGTCGGGCTTGGGCGCGACTGTAACTTTCTCTTCTTCCTTCACAGGCGCGACGGCGGGAGGCTCCGCCTTCTTCTCCGCAGGTTTTTCCGGCTTGACAGGCACGGGTATAACCGCCGGCTCTTCTTCCATGACGGGTTCTTCATGCGGGACCGGAGCAAACAGGTCGTAGGGACGCTTTTTACTGTAGCTCTTTACCGATAGTCCCGGGGAAATTTCCTTGAACGGTTCAAAGCCTTCCTGCGGTACGGTCTTGGCGAGTTCTTCCTTAAGCTCTTCGGGAGACAAGGATCTTTTACCGCCGCATCCGGCCAGCGCTAAACACATAACCGTCAAAAGGGATATCAATAGAAATTTCTTCATTTTTTGGACCGTTCTGTAAGCCTTATGTTACCACAGGCAGACCCGTGCGGCAACAGGCGGTTCTTCATTCAGATGCCCTTATTCTGCACACAATACTCGTGGTTGAGCGGTTCTTCGTTTTAGGCACTACGACAACTCTGCCGCCGTAACCCTCCACGAATTGCCTGCCTACGACCTGGTCTATTCTGTAATCACCGCCCTTAACCAGAACGTCCGGTCTTATTACATGCAGGAGTCTTTCCGGCGTATCCTGGGGGAAAAGAACTACGTAGTCCACCATTTCCAGAGCCTCCAGTATTTCAGCCCTGTCCTTTTCCTTCGCAAAAGGTCTGGATTCGCCTTTAATACGCTTCACTGAAGCGTCTGTATTCAGTCCTACAATCAGTACGTCTCCCTTTGATGAGGCTTTTCTCAACATACGGACGTGCCCCGCGTGAAGAATATCAAAACAGCCGTTCGTGAAAACTATGGATTTTCTCTGCTTTCTAAGGGCTTTGCTTATCCCGGCAATTTCGCTCAAGGTTTTTATCTTGCTCATCTTAGGATGGTCACATATTCCGTGCGTTCCCTTTCCCTGAAAGCGTCTCTCAACTCCGTTAGACTGGCATATGCCGTTCCGAGTTTAGCTACCGTGATACCTGCTGCCAGGTTTGCTATGACTGCGGATTCAAGGACTGAAGCGCCGGCTGACAGAGAAAGGGTGAAAACTCCGATAACCGTGTCACCGGCTCCCGTAACGTCAAAAACCTCTCTTGCGGCCGTAGGGATGTGTATGCTCCTGCCACTTTTTTCAAGCAGGAACATTCCGTCCTTTCCCAGCGTGATCAAGAGATTCTCGCAGTGGAGGCGATTTTTTATTGCGGTACCCATCTTCTCAATGTCGGCGATTTCCGCGGGCTCTTTCCTGTGCAGGAACATGCTTGCTTCTGCCTTGTTGGGAGTGATACACGTGACGTTCCTGTAGAATGGAAAGTGTTCAACCTTCGGATCAACGGTTAGTATGCTGCCGCAGGATTTCCTTATGCCTGAAAGTGCGGAAATAAGCTGCCTGGTTATGAATCCCTTGTTGTAGTCGGATATTATCATGCTTCCATACCGGCTGCATTTTTCCGCTAAAGCCCTTTTCACGCTGGCTATTTCCCGCTTGTTCAGCCTGTCAATGACTTCGCTGTCAATCCTTGCCACCTGCTGGGTTCTTGCTATTACGCGCGTCTTGGTCGTTGTTGCGGTCTTCCTCTGGACAAGATACGAGTCTATTTCCCTGTTCTCAAGCAATTCCCGGAGCACCCTCGCATTTTCGTCTCTGCCGACTGCCGCGATAAGAAAAGGGTCTGCACCCAGGGCTCTGACGTTCAGCGCAACGTTGCCCGCGCCGCCAAGCAGGCATTCCTCCTTGTGAACAAGCACCACGGGCACCGGTGCTTCCGGCGAGATCCTTGATACGCTGCCGTAAACGAACCTGTCCAGTATGAGGTCGCCTGCCACAAGGACCTTGGCCCCGCGGTATTTTCGTGTGATTGTGTCAAACC
>CAYQXZ010000014.1:19475-22407 GCA_964421645.1 uncultured bacterium | reverse complement strand
GGAAACAGAGAGCCCTTCTGAAACCGGTGATTTTATCCGCCTCCGCACTGGCGGTTATTGCCGTACTTGCCGTGAAGATTTTCGGTCCGGGCGAAAGCATGATAGCAAGGCCGCCCATAAAGAACCATTATGCGGTTGTGCTCAATGAACTGCCTTATCCGGAAGACACGCTCCTGAAGATGGTTGATTATATTGACGATGATTCCGCGGAGAAACTGCTGAATATCATCCTTGAAAACAATCTGATAAGCGCCCACGTTAGGTAGCGGTACGTCCATTCCTGTCATTGCGGGCAAAGCGAAGCAATCTCATACTCATCCTCGTTAATTTAATTTGCCTCTTTGCGCAAATCCGGTTAATATATATTGATGAACAAGAACGGTGAAATAGCGGATATTTTTGATAATATAGCGGATGCGCTTGAATTCAAGGGCGAGAACGTTTTTAAGATTAATGCCTACAGGAAAGCAGCACGCGTATTGAGGGAATTCCCCGGAGACATTTCAAAAGTAAAACCGGCGGAGATTGAAGGCATAGGCAAGGGACTTGCTGAAAAAATAGAAGAATACCTTGCCACCGGGTCAATCAAAAAGCATGCCGAAGCCCTTTCCGACATACCCGAAGGGCTGCTTGACCTGCTCAAAATACCCAGTCTGGGTCCCAAGACGCTTTACTACGTCTACAAGGAACTCGGGGTGAAGGGCCTCTCCGAACTTGAAAAGGTTATTGAAGACGGAAGTCTTGCACAGCTTGACGGCATGGGAGAAAAAAAAGCGGAAAATATAAGAAGGGGCATAGAGCTTTACAAGGAAGGCAAATCGCGGATTCCCATAGGCCTTGCGCTGCCCGTTGTATCCGAGATAACATCGGCGCTGAAGAAGGTCACGAAAAAGGCTTCTCCTGCAGGGTCTCTCCGGAGGATGAAGGAGACAGTCGGAGATATAGACATACTCGCCGCGGATGACAACGCCGAAAAGATAATTGAGAAGTTCGTCACGCATCCGCTGGTCAGGTCCGTAAATGCCCGCGGGAACACAAAAGCATCCGTCATAGTTGATTTTCACAACCTGCAGGTTGACGTGCGCGTGGTTGACGAAGATTCATGGGGAGCGGCCCTCGTGTATTTCACGGGTTCCAAGGCACACAACGTGAAGATACGGAGCCTGGCAAAAGACAAAAATCTGAAGATAAACGAGTACGGTGTTTTCAGGGGAGAGAAGAGAATCGCGGGTAAAACGGAGGAAGAGGTATACAAGACACTCGGGATGAAGTGGATGCCCCCGGAATTGCGCGAAGACAGGGGAGAGATAGAGGCTTCCCTGAAAGGAAACCTGCCCCAGCTTGTTGAGCTGAAAGACCTGAAGGGCGATTTCCACATTCACTCAAATTATTCCGACGGGACAAACGACATAAGAACCATTGTACTGGCTGCAAGAGATCTCGGTTACGAATACGTGGGCATCTGCGACCATTCAAAAACTTCAAGGATTGCAAACGGCCTGGACGTAAATATGCTGAAAAAAAGGAATGCGGAAATTGACGAAGTCCAGGAAGGAATACCCGGCATAAGGATTCTGAAAGGAACGGAAGTTGACATACTTTCCGACGGCAATCTTGATTATCCTGATATAGTTCTCGAACAGCTTGACTTTGTCATTGCTGCGGTCCACCAGGGATTCAGGAAGAACGTGACCCACAGGATGAAACAGGCAATGGACAATCCGCTTGTTGACGTCCTGGCTCATCCCACCGGACGACTTCTTTCGGGAAGAGAGGGATACGAGATAAACCTTGAAGAGGTCATGGAGCACGCAGCGAAAAGAAACGTCGCTCTCGAGATTAACGCAACCTATGACCGTCTGGATCTCAACGACGTAAACATAATGACAGCAAAGTCTTTTGGTACAGTGTTCATAATCGGAACTGACGCGCACAACATAAGAATGTTGAGAGACACTGAATTGGGAATTGGCATGGCAAGAAGAGGCTGGCTTGTCAGAAAAGACATACTTAACGCATACACATGGGATAATATCCCCCTGCGGAGAAGGAGGAATAGATGATACCGGTAATAACAATCAAGGGAGAATCCGTCGGCGAAGTCTGGGAAAAGAGCCTTCTTGAGTTGTGGGAAAAAGGCATATCCGTACGCACTGAATACGACCGTCCCGAAGATCCTGAAAGCAAAGATGCCACGATGATAATGGTAATAAGTGATCCCTTCTCCGAGCCGAGAATACATCTCGGGTTTCCAGGCGGCATGGAAGATCTTGAAAAATACAGGCAGGAGGTCGTTGAAGGAATCCACGACCACTGGATAAACCCCGAAGAAAAGAAATGGACATATACCTACCACGACCGCCTCTTCAACTATAACATACCCGGGAATCCGTCAGCCGGTAAAAAAAACCAGGTAGATTACATCATTGAGAAATTGAACGGCACATTCTTCACAAGGCGCGCGCAGGCGATAACGTGGATACCGTTCTACGACCCGGAGACATACGACCCGCCATGCCTTCAGAGAATGTGGTGCAGGATAGTCCCGGGTGACGACAGTAAACTACGGCTTGTGATGAACGTGCACTGGCGCTCAAGGGATGCCTACCGCGCCGCCTTCATGAATATCTTCGGTCTGACCTGTTTGCAGAAAACCATAGCGGAAAAGGTCTCCCAAAAAACAGGCAAGGAAATCCTGGTCGGACAATACACAGATATCATTGATTCCTACCACATCTACGGGGAGAGTTTTGCAGATTTCAAGGAAAGGTTCCTGCCCATGCTTGAGAAGAGAGAATTCTATAATCCAGACCACACAAGGAGCAGGACACTGCGCAGCGACGATCCGATTGCCGCCGCAGGATTTGAATACGGCAAACAGCTTCTCGAGATGGAGAAGAAAACCGGCAAGAAAGGCGCCACCACCTGATAT
>CAYQXZ010000014.1:16726-19375 GCA_964421645.1 uncultured bacterium | reverse complement strand
GTGAAGGTGTGGAGGTTCCTTTGAGGCATCTTCAGAACCTGCCCCTCCTTCATTTTGATAATTTTCTTTCCGTTAATGCGCATTGTGATTGCGCCTTTAACCACCATGAAGGTCTCGTGTTTCTTCCTGTGGCTGTGTGCGGGGCAGGTCTGTCCTTTAAACATGAAAATGAACTTCCCGCAGTAGCCGTTTTTCTCATCGTTTGCAATCCAGTACTCAATATGTCCTGTCTTTGAAAAATCTCCCTTTCCGAAATCCAGGAGAAGAGGAGGATACACATCCGGCATCTTAATCCCCCATCCTCCAATAACCTTGTCTGCCTTCGCAATGTATCTCTTCCTTTCCCCTTTTTCAACTTCTATTTTTGCCGTATAATCCATTTTTTGCTCCAATGTTTGTACAACAACTCTCATAAATTATACAATAGAATTCATAAAAATCATCATCTCCAAATTTCAGAAAGGACGGCCAATGGACAAAAAAATATGGATAGTGCCGTACTGTCATGCGGACTGGGCATGGACGTTTACCAGGAGATGGCATGAAAAGAGATACGTGCTGGTCTTTGACGAGGTCCTTGATATCCTGAAAAAACATCCCGAATACAGGTGGTATTTTGACATTTACAAAACGGAACTTGAGCCTTTTCTGAAGCAGAGGCCGAAGAGGTTCAACGAACTGAAGAAAAGAATTTACGAGGGTAAAATTGCAGTATGCGGAACCTGTACCAACCTGCGTCCCTCAATGACCGGAGAGGAGACACAGATACGCGATATACTCGTAGGAAAAGAGAAGTATAGGGAATTATTCCCGAAGGCGGACCTGACGGTTTACGCATCCACGGTTGACGTTTCACTCGGGCACCCGCAGATGCCGCAGATTTTGAGCAAGAGCGGATATAAATATTACAGGTTCTGGAGACCTCACGCAGCCCTGTCCGAAAAGAAGATACCGCTTGAATTCCACTGGAAAGGTCATGACGGGAGCAGAATTCTTTGCAGCAGAGGTTTGTACTCCGGTATATGGTATGCCGAAAACATGCATGAGAATTTTTCAAAAGAGATAGCCGCTGATAGAGATTTATCTCCCACGGGAATAAGATGGTTGAGCATGGGCATGGATGACACACGGCCATTGAGAATTGCATACGAGGATAAAGAAATACCAATCTTTGCTTTTCTTGAAGATTGGAAGAAGAAAGAAAACGTACCTGTTGCTTTTGCAACCCCTGTTGAATATTTTAAGGCAATAGAAAAGAAAAGGTGTCCTGAAGTTGAAGGTTCCCTTGACCCTTGCGAGGTATGTTACAACGCGGGGTGGGGCGGCTCAAACGGACTGTTTCGCCTGCGGCAGGAGAATGAGATAAACCTGACCGAAGCCGAAAAATGGACAGCGGTAGCTTCCATGGCAGGATGGAAAAAAGATTTTCCGGAAATTTCCGAACTGTGGGAAAAACACCTCCTTACATGCGCGCATGCGACTCAATGGCTCTTTGAAAAGGATTTCAATGACATAATGCACGAAGCGCTATACGTAAAACATGCCTGCGCCGAAACAAAGAAAAAAGCCCTTTCTTTTCTCGCGGAAAAAACTTCAGCCGGCAAAAATGCGGAGTTCGCAATTTCAAACCCGCTTTGCAGAGAGAGGGATGAAAAAATTCTTCTGACCGCCGCGTTCCCGGTAGAAAGCAAAGCTTTACGCCTTGCCGACGGCAAAGGGAAAGCGGTTCCCTTCCAGGTAATGGACACAAACAGAAACCGTGAAGAAAGAATATTTGAATATGAAGTAATGGCAAAGGTGCATCTCCAGGCGGGAGGTTTCACCTGTATATCAGCATCCGAAGGAAAGCCTGCCGTGAAAACGGTGAAAAAACCTGTTTTCTACGCGAAGATAAAGAACTCCGAAATTGTTGAAGTCACGGCAAACGGACATATATACAAAGCGTCCGCGGAAAACAGTTACGCAAAAATGCGGTTGTACAGGGTTGATACGACTAAAGGACTGTTGCACGTGGGGCCGATAACGGCAACAGAAAACGTGAGATGGGAGTCAACAGAAAAGACGCATGACGGAGAACTTCTTACCAGATTCACCTCATGCGGCAGTGTCGGAAAACACGGCATAGAAAGAACTGTTGTAATTCACAAGGATGAACCTCGAATTGAGATTCACACGCAGGTTGACTGGCTAAAAGAAGATGGATTCCTCACGCTGGAATTCCCGAGAATGTCCGGCGCCAGGCTTTACGGTGATTTCCCGTTCGGCGTGGAAGAAAAAAGCATGCAGAGCGAACCGTTCAAGGTATCGGGATTTTCCATAGAAAGGCAGAGGAAAAATCTGTTCTTCGCAAAATCTTTCGTTAATAATACAGACGGTAAGAAAAGCATTTCCTATGTCAATTACGATGCCACCCATTATTATTTGCTTTCAAAAAATACCGTGGGAAACATCCTCATCAACAGTGTCACGAAGCTGACCGGTTGGGAAAGGCTTGTGAATAAAACCATGATGGCCGAAGGACGCCACAGATTTGTCTCGCACCTGATTTTCCATCCAGGAGACTGGAAAAGATATAACATGCCTGCACAGGCGGAAAGATTCATCCGCCCTGTGGAAATATTTCACGTTGACGGTGCAGGGCAGGGTGCA
>CAYQXZ010000014.1:0-16626 GCA_964421645.1 uncultured bacterium | reverse complement strand
AATCAGGGAATCTGGTGTATAATTTGACAATGCAAGAGAGCGTTGTCATATTCGGCGCGGGACAGATAGGCAGGGGATTTATCGGTGATATATGCAACGCATCCGGGTATTCGCTCGTATTCGTGGATGTTGACGAGAACGTCGTCAGAATGCTCAACGAGAAAGGCGAATATCCCCTGTGGCTGCTTTCCGGAGAATCCAGGACAGAGAAGAGAATAACCGACCTTTCGGCACTCAATTTCACAGAAAACGAAAAAATCACGGACGCAATCGCCGCCGTTGACCTGGTTTTTACCGCTGTGGGCGCAAACAACGTACCTGCCGTTGCGCCGATGCTTGCCGGGGGAATTTCAAGGAAAGCCCGGGAAAATCCGGACTCATATCTGAACGTGGTAATCTGCGAAAACCTCCTGGGCAGTTCAAGAGTCCTTAAGAACTCCATTGAGAATCTGCTTCCTGTGGAATCCCTTGCGTTCCTGAATGAACAGACCGGGTTCGTAGAAACAGTGGTCAGCAGGATGGTCTCTCCGCTTCCCGATGAACTGCGTCAGAAATATCCACTGCTGGTGACGGTAGAGCCATATAATATCCTGCCCGTGGAAAAGAAAAAATTCAGGGGTGCGATACCTTCCGTGAAAGGTTTCTATCCGGTTGACAACCTCTTCCCGTACGAAGAACTCAAGCTCTTTGTACACAACCTGTCACATGCCTGCCTGGCGTATGCCGGGTACCTGAAGGGCTACACCTACATATGGGAAACCCTGGAAGATTCTGACATAATGAAGCTTCTGAACGGGGTACTGGCGGAGGCAAGATCCGCCCTGATCAGAAAGCACGGTTTCCAGGCAGATGAGATTGACAACTACATTTCGGATCTTATCGGCAGGTTTGGCAACAAATCTCTGGGAGATACCGTGTACAGGGTGGGTAGAGACCCCTTGAGGAAGATCGGAGCGGATGACAGGATAGCAGGGGGGATAAAGCTGTGTGTTTCAGAGAATATATATCCTGAAAATATATTGCTTGTTATGGCATACTGTTTATGTTATAATTACCGGATTGACGAAAAAGCCGTGAAATTGCAGGAGATTATAAGAGAGAAAGGCGTCACTTACGTACTGGAGGAGATTTCCGGTATAAAGGACGCAGGCATCAGAAAAAAAATTGAAATTACGTACAGGGAGTTGAGAGATGAAAGCAGCTGTTCTGAAAAAACCTGAAGACCTCTCGGTAGAGGATTTTAATACACCCGTTCCAGGGGATAATGAAATAGTCATCAAGGTCCATTCGTGCGCAATCTGCGGAACGGACGTGAAGGTCTACCACCACGGACACAAGCACATCGTTTTTCCAAGGATAACCGGCCACGAGGTCAGCGGAACGGTCAGCAGCGTCGGCGGTAACGTTAAAGAAGTCAAGCAGGGAGACCGTGTCGCCATCGCACCCGCAATCCCATGCGGAAGGTGTTACTACTGCAGGAAGGGTTACCAGTCAATGTGCGATAACCTCAAGGCCATCGGGTACCACTACAACGGGGGATTTGCGGAGTATATGCTGGTGCCCGAAGATGCGGTGAGAAACGGATGCGTCAATAGGATACCGGACAACGTCTCTTACCAGGAAGCATCCATAGCGGAACCGCTTGCCTGCGTTATCAACGGGCAGTCATTGAGCCGGGTAGAGACGGGCGATACCGTACTCATTCTCGGTGCCGGTCCGATAGGCTGTTTCCACGCAGAATTTGCCAGGAACACCGGGGCAGGAAAGGTAATACTTGCCGACATTTCTTCCGAAAGGGTCAAGTCAGCCTGTTTCACGGGCGCCGTTCTCGTGGATATGAGCAGATCCGACCTTAAGAAAACCGTCTCCGAACTGACAGGCGGCAGGATGGCTGACAGGGTAATAGTTGCCGTCGGAGCCCATCAGCCGCAGGAACAGGCGCTTGAGCTCGTGGCCAAAAGGGGCTCCGTCAACTTTTTCGGCGGGCTTCCCAAGGAAAAACCGTTAATAAATTTTAACAGCAACCTTCTTCACTACGGCGAATTCTTCGTCACGGGCACACACGGATCAAATCCGGCACATAACAGGATCGCGCTGGACATGATTTCGTCCGGCAGGATAAACGCAAAAAATTACATAACGGATACGTTTAAGCTTGCAGACATAAAGAAAGGCCTTGAGAAAGCGGAAAAAAGGGAAGGGCTGAAAATAATCATAACACCGTGACAGCACCCCTCACCCTGACCCTCTCCCCCAAGGAGAGAGGGAAAATGGGAGTAGGGGCAATCGGGGAAAAGGAAAAAAGATGGGAGTTGACAGGGAGCTTGCCAGGAAACTGCTGCAGCAGATGATGGAAATCCGGCAGTTTGAAGACAAAATAATGGAACTGCTGGCAAAAAACATAGCTGAAGGCGGTTCACACCTTTACGCCGGAATGGAGGCGGTGGCGACCGGAACCATCTCCATGCTCCGGCCCGACGACTATATCACGAGCACGCACAGGGGCCACGGACACGCGGTTGCCAAGGACGGGGACCTGAAGGCGCTCATGGCCGAGATACTCGGCAAGAAGACAGGAGTGTGTAAGGGCAAGGGCGGTTCTCTGCACCTTGCGGATGTCTCCAAGGGAAACCTGGGGGCAAACGGCATAGTGGCGGGAAGTCTCGGCATAGCGACAGGAGCCGGGCTTTCGGTCAAGATGCGAAAGACAGGGCAGGTCGTTGTCTGCTTCTTCGGCGACGGGGCGACCAATAATGGCATTTTCTTTGAATGCATGAACATGGCTTCGCTGTGGAAACTTCCTGTCGTGTACATGTGCGAAAACAATCTCTACGGTATGAGTGTTTCCGTGGAGAGAGCCTGCGCGGTGCAGGATCTCACAAAGAAAGCGCTCGCATTTGACATGCAGTCCGAATGCGTTGACGGCCAGGACGTGCTTGCCGTAAGGGAAGCCGCAGGCAAGTGGATTGACCATGCGAGAAGCGGCAAGGGACCGAGTTTCATCGTGGCAAACACGTACAGATATTACGGGCACAGCAGGAGCGACCCGAGAAATTACAGGACGAGGGAAGAAGAGAAATTCTGGCGTGAACGTGATCCGATAAAGCTTTTTGCAAACAAGATGACGGGGCAGGGCGTTCTTACGGAAACGGAGGTCAGGGAGCTGGAGGAATTCGTGACAAAGGAACTTGACGAGGCGGTGGATTACGCCATCAACAGCCCGTACCCGGAACCTGAAGAACTCTACACGGATTTGTACGTATAAGAGATATACCTTGTTCGCCTCCCTCTTGAGGGGGGAGGCAGTGCCCGGGCGAATGCCGGGCACGGTGGGGGTGAATGAAATACAAGCTCACCCCTCACCTTCACCCTCACCCCAGCCCTCTCCCCTCAAGGGAGAGGGGAAAAGGGAACAAGGGGCGAGGGAATATCAGGTCATGTAAAGGAGAGCCTGGAGATGAAGGAGATTACCTACAGAGAAGCGCTGAACGAAGCGCTGCTTGAAGAGATGGAAAAGGACCCTGACGTATTTTTGCTGGGAGAAGACATCGCCATTTACGGCGGAGCATACGGCGTGACGGCCGGACTCTGGAAAAAATACGGAGATGCGCGCGTGCTTGATACGCCCATATCCGAGAACGCGATAGTGGGAGTGGGTCTGGGAGCGGCATTGACCGGAATGAGGCCGGTTGCCGAGATAATGTACATTGATTTTATCGGATTGTGCCTTGAACAGCTCAATAACCAGGTGGCGAAGATACGCTACATGTTCGGAGGCAAATGTACCGTGCCTTTCACTCTACGGACGGAGGGAGGCGCGGGCAGAACGCTCGGAGCACACCACTCGCAGTCGCTTGAGTCATGGCTCATACACATACCCGGCATAAAGGTCGTCATGCCTTCAACCCCGTACGACGCAAAGGGGCTTCTCAAGAGTTCCGTCAGGGAAAATAATCCCGTGGTCTTCGTTGAGCACAAGATGCTCTACAACACCAAAGGACCGATTCCGGAGGAAGAATACACGCTGCCCATAGGGGTTGCCGACGTGAAAAAGGAAGGGACAGACGTAACCATCGTCACCTATTCAAGGATGACGCTTTTCTGCCAGGAAGCGGCAAAGCTCCTTGAGAAAGAAGGGATTTCCGCGGAGATTGTTGACCTGCGGACACTGCTTCCGATGGACATTGAAACCGTGGTTAATTCCGTCAGGAAGACAAACCGGGTGATGATTGTAGAGGAAGACTGCAAGACAGGCGGAACCGGGGCGGAGATAAGCACGCAGATAATGGAAAATGCCTTTGACTATCTTGACGCTCCGGTAGTGAGAGTAGCCGGAGAGGACGTACCGATGCCCAAGAGCCCGGTGCTTGAGAAACTCGCGATACCGGATACAGACAGGATATGCAAGGCGGCGAGGAAGCTTGTAAAGGGGTGAAGAGATGATTCGTGAAGTAATAATGCCGAAGCTCGGAGAGACGATGGAAGAGGGATACCTCGTCGCATGGAAGAAAGAGGTCGGCGAGAAGGTTGAAAAAGGCGAAGTGCTTTTTGAGGTCATGAGCGACAAGACAAATTTTGAGGTTGAATCCCTGCATGACGGGTACCTTCGCAAGAAAATCTACGAACCTTCCGATGAACCCATACCCGTGATCACGGCCATCGCTTACATATCCGATACTCCTGATGAACCCGTGCCCGATGCGGCTTCAAAACCGACGGCAGAAAAACCGCCGGAGCAAAAATCTTCAGGGACAGAAACTGCACCCCCGGGAATAGAGGCCGCCGCAAAACAACAGGATGTTTCAGGAAGAATAAAAGCAAGTCCCCTGGCAAAAAGGCTTGCGGAAGAATCCGGAATAGACATATCGCTGGTTGTTGGCTCCGGTCAGGACGGAAGGATTGAGAAAAAAGACGTCCTTGAATACCTTGAAAAGAAAGGACACACCCCTCACCCTGGCCCTCTCCCCCAAGGGGCGAGGGAAACAGAAGCATATTCCGTACAGGAGTGGACTCCATTGAGAAGGATTATTGCCAGACGCCTGTCCGATAGCAAGAGAGAGGTGCCGCATTACTATTTCCAGGGCAGGTTCCTTGCGGACGCGGTTATAAAACTCAAGGACGAAAAGAAAAGGCAAAATGTTGACCTTACCTATACCGATTTCCTTGTTTTCATAGCCGCCAGGGCCATAAAGGAATACCCGCTTATCAACGCGGCCATGGTTAACGGGGAAATCAGGATTTACTCTTCGGTTGAAATCGGGCTGGCGGTATCCGTGGAACAGGGGCTGGTCGTGCCGGTTCTGCATAATTGCGAAAGCAGAGATATCGCAAGCATTTCCAATGATAGAAAGGACCTTGTTGAGAAAGCCCGGTCAAACAGGCTCTCGGAAGCGGAGTTGAAAAACACCAGGTTTGTCATATCCAACCTCGGCATGTACGGAGTTGAAAACTTCCAGCCGATAATAAGTCCCCCGGGTGTTGCGATCATGGGCGTGGGCAAACTCGGCAGGGAGATTGTCGTCATTGACGATAAGCCTGAAATAAAATCCGTCATGAACGTTTCATTCTCGTTTGACCACAGGGTTGTGGACGGTTCTTACGCGGGGCTGTTTTACAAAAAATTCAAGGAGATGTTTGAAAATCCGGCAATATTTGCAATTTGAGGAACCATGCTTGATATAATAAAAGAAGAGGTTAAGACGGTTTTTGAAAGGGATCCGGCGGCAAGGAACCTTTTTGAGGTATTGACCTCTTACCCCGGGCTCCACGCTCTCATGCTTCACAGGGTCGCTCATTTTTTGTGGAAGAAAGGAGACAAGAGCCTCGCGCGTTTTATCTCCCACATAAACCGCACCCTGACAGGCATTGAGATACATCCGGGGGCGACCATAGGAAGGAGATTTTTCATTGACCACGGAATGGGGGTCGTGATAGGGGAGACTACGGAGATAGGCGACGACGTTCTTCTCTACCAGGGAGTGGTTCTCGGCGGAACCTCCACGGAAAAAAGGAAGAGGCATCCGACCATCGGCAATAATGTCGTAATCGGCGCCGGGGCAGTGGTGCTCGGAGCCATAACGGTTGGAGATAACTCCAGAATAGGGGCAGGCTCGGTTGTGATAAAACCGGTTCCGCCATGCGCAACCGTGGTGGGCGTTCCGGGCCGGATCGTGGGAGAAACAAAGAGGGAGCACATAGATCTTGATCACAACAGGCTCCCGGACCCGGTTGCCGACGCATTAAGAATAATCATAGAAGAGCAGCAGAAACTGGAAGAACGCCTTTTGACCATTGAAAACATGGAAGGCCTTCGTTGTAAAATAGACGATTATTTTGAACAAAAGAAAAAGGAACTTGCAAAAATGTTCCCTGTGGCAGCAGAAACAAAGGAGGGAGAATGAGCATTTCAAGACGCATTTTATGTTTATTGCTTTTGTTTTTCTTCGCGTCCACCAGCCTTTATTCTGAATACGTGATGCATTACCACACCGTGAAGAAAGGCGAGAGCCTTTCGTCCGTCGCAAAAAAATACAACACCTCCGTTGATCATATCAAGAAACTCAACAATCTCAAGTCTTCCGTCATACAACCGAACCAGCGCCTCGTGGTGAAGAAAATAGAGAGCAAGGCGCCCGAGCAGGTATCCAGGAAAGCGGCTCCGCTGGACAATGCAACATGGGGATATGAAACCAGGCAATATACGGTCAAAAGGGGAGAAAACCTTTCGTCAATAGCAAGGAAGTTCGGCGTCTCTGTATCAAGCATCAAGAACGCAAACAGGCTCAAGGGTTCCACCATAGTGGCGGGACGGCAGTTGAAAATCAACGTACCGCGGGAGATGCCCGACATAGAAACGCCCGACCCGATTATGGCAGCCATGACGGACAAGGTATATTATAAGATCAAGAGGGGAGACACCCTTGATAAGATATGCAAGCAATACAACATAAGTCCCGAAGAGTTGAAGAAAGCAAATCTCCTGGCGGATGAGGACTTCAAGGAAGGACAGATAGTGATCGTTCCTCCCGTGCCCGTCACTGAAGAGACGTTCTCGGATTCGGAAATAACAAAGGAATTGAGTCTTCGGAATTCACTCATCAGGGATGCCTTCACGTATCTCAACATGCCGTATAGACTGGGAGGTTCCGGCGTATCGTCAATTGATTGCTCAACTCTGACGAAACTGGTTTACCAGAGCATAGGTGTAAATCTTCCCAATACGTGTTCACTTCAGTTCCATGAAGGCGTTTCCGTGGATAAGGACGAGATGTCCGACGGCGACCTGATATTCTTCAATCACAGGGGTAACGTTGGACACGTCGGCATATATGTCGGCAACAACCTCTTTATCCACGCATCCAGCGAACAGGGCAAGGTTACCGTCGCATCCCTTGACAACTCATATTTTAGGAGAAATTTTGCAGGAGCAAGGAGATACCTGCCGGAAGACAAGTCGGTTCTCGCAAGGAGATTGAAAGATGCTGTCAACGAATAGCGGATGCCGATGGATGGAATTTGTCTGGGATGGAGTTACCGCGCTTGTAATGGAAAACGAAGCCATACGCCTGGAGATTCTTGTTGACAGGGGAACGGACATAGTTGAATTCCTTTACAAGCCGCTTGATATTGATTTCATGTGGAGGGGGCCGATCCCCATCCACAAGCCGTTCTCCCTCATTACGACGGCTCCGGGCAAACTCGGAAACTTCCTGGATTATTACCCGGGAGGATGGCAGGAAATATTCCCCAACGGCGGAGGGCCCTGCGAGTACAAGGGTGCGGTCCTGGGACTGCACGGCGAGGTCGCACTTCAGCCCTGGAAATACAGCGTGACGGAGGACACCGGAAGCGCCCTTTCAATAAAATTCTCAACAGCCACCTACAGGACGCCCTTCCTGCTGGAGAAAACTATTTCAATCAGAAGAAAGAGCGCCGAGGTCGTCATTGAAGAAGAAGTTACGAACAACTCGGGCGAAGACATGGATTTCATATGGGGGCACCATCCGGCACTGGGCAAACCTTTCCTGTCGGAGGACTGCGTCATCAGGATGAAAGGCGCCAGGGTATCGGTGGGCAAGGGAGACGGAAAATCCTTTACAAATCTCAAGCAAACAACCGGCACGTGGCCTCTTGTGGAAAGAGCCGACGGCAAAGGAACGGTTGATATAAGTATCTGCCCCGCCGAGAAAGACAGGGTCTCCGAAGTAATGTTCCTTTCGGAGTTGCAGGAGGGGCAATACGAGATATACAACAGGAAGCTAAAGGCAGGATTCAAGCTGGAATTCCCGCCGGACGTGTTCAGGTACGTGTGGTTCTGGAGAATCGCCCGGGGTAGTTTTGAATACCCGTGGTACGGCAGAACATATAACGTGGCTCTTGAACCGTTCTCAAGCCTGCCCAACCTTGCGGAAGCAGTCAAGAGAGGCGACAGCCTTAAGCTTAAGCCCGGCAGGAGCCTTTCGGCAACCTTGAAAGCTTCCGTAACAACCGGATGAAAACATAGCCTCCAAAGGCATATAGAACCAAAGCCCTTCACTATGGGGGTATAATAGAGAATTGTCTCCCGTAAAAATGAACACCGGAGAAACACGGTGTAAACGGGGCAAGCGGAGCAAGATGGAAGAACACGAGATAGTCATAGGACTGGAGGTACATGCGGAACTCCTCACCGAATCAAAGCTGTTCTGTGCATGCTCCACCAGATTCGGTTCGGAGCCGAACAGCCAGGTGTGCCCCGTGTGCGCCGGTTTTCCGGGTACGCTTCCCGTCATGAACAGAAAAGCGATAGAACTGGCGCTGAAGGCAGCCGTGGCATTAAACTGCCAGCCTGCATCATTTTCCAGGTTTGCAAGGAAAAATTATTTCTATCCGGACCTGCCCAAGAACTACCAGATTTCACAGTATGAAGAGCCCCTTGCGTCCGGCGGTCACATGACGATAGACGGCAGAAATATACGGTTGAAGAGAATTCACATGGAAGAAGACGCGGGAAAGCTCATACATTCGCAGGGAGAAAGCGGCCATTCTTTCGTTGATTTTAACAGAAGCTGTGTGCCTCTCGTTGAAATAGTCACTGAACCTGACATCAGAAACTCCATGGAAGCGGAGAAATTTCTTCTGGCGCTGAAAAAGACCCTTGAATACCTTGAAGTGAGCGACTGCAACATGGAGGAAGGTTCCCTTCGCTGCGACGCAAACGTATCTGTCAGGAAAAAAGGCGCAACGGAACTCGGAGTGAAAACTGAAATCAAGAACATGAACTCCTTTAAAGCCGTGAGAAAATCCATTGACTATGAGGCAAACAGGCAGGTTTCAATGCTGAGGAAAGGCGAAAAACTGGCACAGGAGACGCGGCTCTGGAACGAAACGCTCCAGATTACCGAGAGCATGAGGAGCAAGGAGGAAGCTCATGATTACAGGTATTTCCCGGACCCGGACCTCGTGCCTTTTACGGTTGACAACAGATGGATAGAGAAAATAACCGCACAGGTCGGAGAACTTCCCTCGCAGAGAAGAGAGCGTTTCATGAAAGATTACGGCCTCTCGGAATACGATGCGGGAGTTCTCACCTCGGCAAAGAGCATGGCGGACTATTTTGAAGAGTGTATTAAGCGGTACCCGAAACCCAAGATAGTAGCCAACTGGATCATGGGAGACCTTGCCGCCCTGTTGAAAACCGCAAGGATGACCATTGAAGCTTCGCCCGTGACACCGGAGAACCTCGTCAAGATAGTGATGCGGATAGAAGAAGGAAAGATAACCGGAACGATTGCGAAAACGGTTCTGCAGGAATGTTTCAGCACAGGGAAGGAACCAGGGGAAATAATTAAAGAGAAGAATCTTGTTCACATACAGGACGAAGACACCATAAACGAGGTTATACGGGAAACGGTGAAGGAGAATCCCAGGGCACTGAATGACTACAAGAACGGAAAAGAACAGGCGGTTTCATATCTTATAGGACAGATAATGCGAAAAACAAAAGGGCAGGTCAACCCGGTGATACTCAAGAAGAACCTGCTTGAATACATGGATAAACTATGATAAGGAGCGAGACACTATGAAGAAGAAGATATTATTCACGGTCATGGGGCTGGCCGCCCTCACAATAATAATCGGCGGCGACGCCCGCGTTTCACAGGCACGCAGACAGGAAGAGGAAGTATACAGGAACATTGAGCTTTTCATTGATGCAATGAACATAGTGAGGGAGCAGTACATAGAACCCGTGGACGATAAGAAGCTCATATACGGTGCATTGAAAGGGATGCTCACGCTGGACCCGTACAGTGCGTTTCTTGAACCCGAAATGAAGGACGAACTGCAGATAGAAACCAAGGGCGAGTTCCACGGTGTGGGTATGGAAATAACCCTGAAGGACGGGATAATAACCGTGGTGAGCCCGATAGAAGAAACTCCGGCATGGAAAGCCGGCATAAAAGCCGGAGACAGGATACTGGAGATTGACGGGGAATCAACAAAGGGATTTTCCACGTTTGAGGCCGCACAGAAATTACGCGGCAAGAAGGGCACTGAAGTGACCGTCAGCATTTTGAGAACCGGGCTCACCGAATTGAAGAAAATTACGCTTGTCAGAGACGTGATAAAGGTGAAGTCCATACTGGAGAAAGATCTGGATGACAGGCTGTCTTACGTCAGGATCAGGGATTTCCAGGAGAGAACCGCCGCGGATCTTGCGAACGTTCTGGCCGGGCTTAACGAGAAAAACTTTCAGGGATTGGTGCTTGATTTGAGAAACAATCCCGGCGGGCTGCTGACATCCGCAATTGACGTCAGCGAATTATTCCTGCCCAAAGGCAAGCTCATCGTGTACACCCAGGGCAGGTCCGAAGAAGACAAGAGTGTCTTTAACAGCAAAAGGAATGCGCTGTGGGACAGGCCGATAGTTCTGCTTATGAACCAGGGAAGCGCAAGCGCATCCGAAATATTAATAGGCGCTCTGAAGAACAACCTCAAGACCACCGCGGTGGGAATGAAAACCTTTGGGAAAGGGTCCGTGCAGAATCTGATACCTCTCAAGGACGGTTCGGCCATCAAGCTCACCATCGCCCATTATTATACGCCTTCCGGCGTCTGCATTGAGGGCAAGGGGATAGAGCCCGACGTGAAGGTTGAGCTTCCCAAGGTTGACTCCGAGGAACAGCTTTTCATCCCGGGAGAAGCCGGCGACATACAGTTCCAGAAAGCGGTTGAGATACTAAAACAACTAGTTAAAAAATAATGATACGCGGCAAGAGAAACGGGTACGGCTCACAACAGGAATTTACGCCGTTTATGCCTCTTGTTCTGTTTATCGTGCTGTGCATCCTGCTGGCAGGTGTCTGTATTCTCAAGGAATTCAGAAAGGGAACTCCCCTTGCGCCTCCGCAGACAATTGAGCCCTCAACAGGAAAGCACCCCCCCGGGAAAACCGGCAAATTCAAGGTTGCCCTCGTAATAGACGACGTTGGTTGGAGCAGGGAAATTGCAAAAGAAATTGAAGCAATAAACAGACCCCTCACCCTTTCGTTACTGCCCAGGGCCCCATACAGCAAGGCAGTCCTGAGCGAGCTAAAGGATAACAGCAACCTTGAGTTCATGCTTCACCTGCCCCTGGAACCCGAACCACCGGCGCAGTGCTTTGACAAGGGGCTGATCAGTACCGGAATGTCCGACGAGGAGATTATCCGCCAGTTCAGGGAAGATATAAAGGATTTCTACCCGCAGGTGAAGGGATTGAACAACCATATGGGTTCTCTCTTTACATCCGACGAAAAGAGAATGCGCCTCCTTCTGTCGGAAATCAAGGCAAGAAACATGTTTTTCGTGGACAGCATGACAACGAAAAGCAGCATGGGTTACGAACTGGCGAAAGAGATGGGTATAAAAACTGCCCGGAGAAATATTTTCATAGATAACGAACAGGATCCCGCATACATAGAAAAACAGGTGCGGGAATTAATTCAAACCGCAAGGAAAGACGGTACCGCAATCGGCATCGGGCATGCGAGGAAAAACACCATATCTGTTTTGAAAAAGACTCTACCCGAGATGGAAAATGAAGGCATAGAAATAGTTCCGGTCACCGACCTCCTTCAATAGACATCCGCCATGTTAATACTGGGAATAGAAACGTCCTGCGACGAAACAGGAATCGGCTTGCTGAAAGATGGCAGGATCCTTGCCAACACGGTGGCAAGCCAGGAAGAGATACATTCTGCCTACGGAGGCATAGTTCCCGAACTTGCAAGCAGGGCTCACGTGGAGAAGATAGACGGGCTGCTCGCGCGCGCTGTCCGGCTCTCGGGTATAAAAACCGATGATATAACATGTATCGGCGTGACGAACCGTCCCGGGCTCAAAGGTTCATTGCTGGTTGGAGTCTCCTTTGCATGCGGGCTGGCATATGCCCTCAAAGTGCCTCTCTACAAGGTAAACCACGTGCACTCGCACCTTGCCGTAAATTTCCTCAGCAGGGAAATTGAATTTCCGGCGGCCGGTCTTGTTATTTCGGGAGGCCATACAACCTTCTTTCACATGAGAACCCCGGTTGAATTTTCGGTCATCGGAAGAACCCTGGACGACGCCTGCGGTGAAACCTTTGACAAGGTTGGAAGAATGCTTGGACTCGGGTTCCCCGGCGGTCCATTTATAGAAAGCGCCGCAAAGCAGGGGGATGAAAATAAAATAAGATTCCCCGTGATTCTGCTGGACAGGGACTCGCTGGATTTCAGTTTCAGCGGACTCAAAACTGCCGTACTTTACCACGTGAAAAGGAACGGGCTTGAGAACGTCCCGGACATCTGCGCGGGATTCCAGAAGGCGGTTGCTGATACGCTGGCAGAGAAGACTCTAAGGTGTCTCGCAAAGTGCAGGGTCAAGTCATTCGTTCTCGGAGGCGGCGTAACGCGGAATGCTTACATAAGAGAACGTTTCCGAAGGATCGCGGCTGACGGCAGGATAAAACTTTTCATACCGGAAGGAGAACTCTGCATGGATAACGGAGTAATGACGGCAGTGATGACTCACCTGCTCGTGAAGCATGGCGCAAGGCCTTCCGAAAACACGATAGAAGTCATCCCCACTTGAAGAGTAACAACCTTCCTGTATTCATGTATGGAATAAAATTGCTTACGCTTCATAGCGGCAAAATAAATAAAATGGTATAATCCGCTAATAACAGAAGGATCCGTACCATGATAAAGAAACGAACCGATGGGGAAGAGTTCATCGCACTGCTTGAAATCAATAACGAACTCTCTCTCCTGGATTCATTTGACGAATTGTGCCGCCGGGCAGTGTACCTTGCACGTACCAGATTGGGATTTGACCGCGTAAGCATCTGGTTCACGGGTGAAAATCCCAACGAAATCGTCGGCTCTTACGGAACCGATGAGAACGGCAAAGTAAGGGACGAGCGCGGCAGCAGGGTTTATTTCAACAATACGCAGATTGCCAGCCAGGTACGGTCGCTTTCGGCGCCAAAGGTACTGAAGAGAGAGGGCACGCTTTATGACAATAGGGGCAGACAGGTCGGCAGGGGTACGTGGGCATGTTCGGTACTCTGGAGCGGAAATAAGAATATCGGGTACATAATAATTGATAATCTTTTTTCCGGAAAACCCGTCAATACACGCCTGCTTGCACTCTTTGCGGCAACCTTCGGTCATCTCTATTCACTGAAGAAAACCAGGGAATCATTGAAAAAGAGCGAAGAAAGATACAGGGAGCTATGGGATGAAGCCCCGGTGGCATACCATACTCTTGATACACGCGGGATCATCACCAGCGTCAACAAGACGGAAGCCGCGATGCTCGGTTACAGGCCTGAAGAAATGCTTAACCGCCCCATCTTTGACTTTATCATTCCCGAACAACGCAGAGAAGCCCGCCGCAGGTTTGCAGTGAAGATTGCCGGCAAGTCAATTCGCAAGGCAGACAACCGTATTTACCTTCGCAAGCACGGCACACCCATAATCGTGCACATAGAGGACAAACAGGAGCGGGACCATTCAGGCAGGATAACCGGAATAAGGACAACAATGGTGGATATCACCGACCAGAGGAACGCCGAAAAGGTTGTTGAACGGCTGGCTTACAGCGACCATGTTACGGGACTTCCCAACCGGATATACTTCAACGACCGTCTGGCAAGGCAGATCCGCCACGCGGAAAGCACTCGCCGCAGGTTTGCCGTAATACTACTTGATTTGGATTATTTCAAGCGCATCAATGATACCCTTGGACACATGGCCGGGGACAGGCTGCTGCAGGAAGTCGGAAAAAGACTTGCCGGCCTTCTCAGGAGGGGCGATACCGTGGCCCGCATGGGGGGCGACGAATTTCTTATACTCCTGCCCGATGCGCATGCCCCATCGGATATAGGTGCTATTTCAAAGAAGATCCTTGACGTGCTTTTCAGCCCGTTCCGTGTCGGCAAGCATTCTCTTCGCACCACCGCCAGCCTGGGCGCTGCTTTTTTCCCCGACGACGGCAAAGACGGGGAAACACTCTTGAAGAATGCTGATATCGCGATGTACGAAGCGAAAAAAGCCGGACGCAACACCTGGCGCCCTTACAAGAAACCGTCTTCCATGATGAAAAAGTCCAGGCGGAAGAGACATCCCAGAACAAACAGTTGATGGGAAGTTCTCACAAAGCAGCCGACCATACTCATTTCTATCGTCATTATATCATTGTATTACTAACGTATATTATAGCATTATACTCTTGACCTGTCAACTTGTTTGTCATATAATGTATTACATGGCAAATATGACAAAAACTGACCTCGTAAAGAAGAATATCTCCGATGAAATAAGGTACGGCATCCTTGCAGAAGACGAGAAAATTTCAACTGAAGCAGAGCTCATAGAGAAATACAACGTGAGCAGGGTTACGGTCAGAAGGGCGCTGGCTGAACTGTTCAGAGAGAAAGTCATCTACAAGAAACCGTCAAAGAAAGGCTATTTCGTAAGGGCGGGACAGACCAGGCAGGACAGGAGATTGCACAGATCAATAGGTGTGCTGATCCATTACAACCTGGAGAAGAGCCACCCCTTCATGCACAGGTTCCTTACTTCGGCATCAAAGCAGTGCGGGGAAGACAACATAGGCCACCAGATCTTCAATCTCTGCAACAACAACCGCAAGAGCGTTCCGGACGAGACGGCGCAGGTGCTGGCAGTCCTGAAGGAGCACCCCGTGGACGGTCTTCTCATCAACTGCCGGCTTACAGACGAAACACTCCAGAAGCTTGAAAAGATAAACGTCCCGGTCGTCCTGGTAAACAGTTTTCTGCCCGGAAGCGAGATACCGCACATAATTTCCGGATACAGAGCCATAGGAATGGCTGTGGAACACCTTCATCAGACAGGCCATGACAGTATCGCTTTCATAACGGGGCCCCAGGATGAGAGGATAGTTCACGAAACCATATGGGACTTCCAGAATACCTGCAAGGCGTTATCGCTCCCGTACGGTAATGCACTGATCAAGGAAGGGGCTTACGATGCGGAGAAAGTGAAGAAGGGGATTGAGGAGCTGCTGTCTCTCAAACCGCCTCCCACCGCGGTAATAATAGACGACGACATCATGGCCTGCCACGCAATAAAGTTCTGCGCGGACCGGGGATTGAAAATACCTGGGGATGTCGGCATACTTGGAATAGGCGGCATTGAGATGGGAGAATTTCTCACGCCTGCATTGACCACGGTAAACCTGCCGATAGAAAAAGCCGCGGGGATCGGAATTGAGATGCTGGCAAAACTCATCATGGGAAAAAAACTTGCCCAGAAATACGTACTGCTCAAAGGTGAGCTCATCATCCGGAAGTCCTGCGAATGAAAACTGAAACCCCCGGCACAAAAATGAACAGGAAAATAAGGCTTCTGGTGGTGGATTTTGACGGTACCGCCCTGGGCGGGTACGAACCGTATGCAAGGTTCCCTGATAACTTCTCCGCATTCCTTGACAGGATATCCTCGCACGGTACCCTGTGGGCGACCTGCACCACTTGGCATCCGTACATACAGGACAAGGTATTCAGGGAGAGTAAACTGAAGAGCAGGCCCGTAAGACTTCTCGGCGGCACTGGCCTGTACTGCGGTGTATACTCGGAAAACAGGCTTTACCTTGATGCGGAATGGGACGTGGAAATGATTTCGCTGAAGTCTGATTTCGGGAATAATTACGCCGCGAAGATAAAAGATTTTCTCAAGGGCTCAAGACAGCTTGAAGGTTTCATAGAGTACGAAGAACATATCTTCGGGATAAAAAGCAAGGGCGGGAAAAGCCTTAAGAAAATTCTTGGTTCCTGCGAACTCTTCAAAAATACATATATACTCTATTCGTCCGACGGTACAGGCGGCCAGATCTTTCCATACTACATGTCAAAAGGCGCTGCAGTCAACAAGATACAGAAACAGCTCGGCATATTACCGGAAAACACGATCGCCGCGGGCGACGGCACCAATGACCTTTCCATGATGCAGAAAAGCGTTGCATCCTACCAGATCGCCCCGGCAAATGCGGATCCGCAGGTCAAGAGGGTAATAAGAAGGAACAGGGGGATAGTTTCCAGCCTGCTCTATTCCGACGGTGTCGTTGATGCCGGAAGGAAGATCC
>CAYQXZ010000013.1:0-22781 GCA_964421645.1 uncultured bacterium | reverse complement strand
GCGGAGAGCGCTATCCCGTAGGCCGCAACACACCCTATGGCAGGAGCTCCCCTGATGCTCAAGTTGCGGATGGCAGACCATACCTCCCGCACATTCTTCAGCTCAACCGTTTTCTCTTTATCGGGAAGCAGCCTCTGGTCTATGACCCACAGCCTCCCCCTCTCCCACCCCAGCGTCCTTATCACCGCTTTCATTCCACTGCCCTGCTGTCAAATGATTCGTTTATTCTGCAATCAATATTTTTTATCTGGAACCCGAATTCCTGTCTCTGCTCATCCGATGAAAGATCCTGAACATCACCAGTAAAAAACTCTGCGTACTCCCGCGCTTTTCTTTCATCTTCAGCCTTTATCGTGACAATATATGATTTCATCAGAACAACTTCAAATGTTTTCATAATACCCTCTCTATTTCTAAAGTTGGCTTGAAAATAATGTAGATTGTTTTGACAGGAATTGTTTTATTCTGGTTTCGGCTAGGTCACAATATTGTTTGTCAATGTCGTAAGCAATATATTTTCTTTTGGTTTGAAGTGCCGCTATGCACGCTGTACCGCTGCCTGCAAAAGGGTCCAGTACAAATTCATCTTCAAAAGTGTAGAGTTGAATCAAACGATATGGTAATTCTACAGGAAAAGGTGCAGGATGTCCCACTTTTGTAGCCCGTTCCGCATTGAATTTCCATACGCTCTTAGTAAACTCAAGAAACTCTTCCCTTTTTATGGTGCTTTTTCTGCGATAAGGATTATAGCGGGTAAAGGTATCTTTGCAGAATATGAGTATATATTCATGCACATCCCGCAATACCGGATTGTTTGCCTGAAGATATGTTCCCCATGCAGTGGAAGGGCTGGCACTGCTTCCTTTATCCCATAGAACCTCTCCTCGCATTAAAAAACCTATTGAACTCATGTCTTCAATAATATAACTATGCAGGGGGATATATGGTTTCCTCCCGAGATTTGCAATATTCACGCATGCCCTGCCACCAGGTACCAGAACTCTATATGTTTCCTGAAACACCCGCTTAAGTATTTCTCTATATTCTTGAAGTGATAAATTGCTATCATACATTTTGCCAACATTATATGGAGGAGACGTAACCATCAGATGAATGCTGTTGTCCGGCAATTCAGACATATTTTCACTGCTCTTGCAGAAAATTCTATTTGTACAAACGTCGTCAATGGGATTTTCCACATACTTAATATTCTTTCCATTATTCAATCCCTCATACATCCGGCTATTGTAAAATTTTGAGGAATCGTGATTAATTCTACCCGGAACGCCGAAGGAACTTGTCTCTGTTCCCTTTCGCTTTGCAGTATTAGCAGTTATCTGTCCCATGAATTTTCCTATGCCGTTTGACGGAGAAGATTCAAAAACTTCTGTGCTTTGCCTTCATAAGTTTGCTCTTTATTGGCCTCTTCAATAATTCTTCCTAAATCCTTTTGGGTCTGCATACTGGAGAAGAATTCTCTTTTTTCTGTCAAAAGTGCTAGTACGCTTTGTTTCAATTCTTCATAATTATCAAATCTGTCAAACCCTTTATATTTCGTGGACTTCAAATTCTCTCCATCGTTATCAAGAGGATTCGGATTAACTGACCAGAATCCTTGTATAATTCCACATCGTTTTAACTGGTCCACCTTCTCATAATAGTTCTGTGAAATGGGAGTGTTTCCTAAAACGATGATTGGAATTTTCGATGCTGAAAAACTGGAGACCCGGACATTAATACTTTTGCCAATAGCCTTCAACATGGTATCCGACCTTAAAAGACCGGGATTACCCTGGTGAGTCCTGTAGTCACCGATACATATTAGTTCTTTTGTTGAAGAAATAAACTCCCAGTTCCAAACGACTGACATTTTGACTTCAATGATTATAATAATATTTTCGGGCTTCTGTATAGTTTCCTTTGTCCTGCAAATTGCAACATCAGCGGGAGACTGATTAATCAATCCTACTCCTTCGGCAACAACTCCTTGAACAGCAAAACCGCCAAGTTCTTCCGCTATTTCACTCAGCAATTCCGCAGTCCACTTTTCAGTGTATGAACCTATAAGAGCATTCCTGCTTTGCAATGTGTTTTTCACTCCAAAATACTTTTTGGGCCAGTAAGATAGGAATTTTCCCTCGTCAGTAGTATAGAAAAGTTTCTCCGGACTTGCCAATTCAAGAGATTTCAGGAAGAAGTCTTTTTCGGTAGCCTGATTCCAGAGGTTTTTCATAATTATTATAATAACAGATTATTTTGTAACAGGCAAGGTGAAGTCCGGAGATGCTATATATCTCCATAAATAGGAAAAATTGTTCCTTGTCCGGTGATAATTCACTTGACGGAATAGGCTGTCAGGAGGATAATCTTAGAATGCGGACGACAAAAAGCGGTGTGAAGATGAAAAAGAGAAAAGACTATGTTGATGAACTCATTTCCAGGATGCCTGAACACCGAGTAAAAAGAGCTCGGAAAGAAGCGGAAAAAGAAATATTGAAGAAATCTCGCAGTTGAAATAGAGGCGTGAAGTGGAGACGAAGTCCCGGGTCCGATTTGCGTATAGAGCAAGACGGCGAGAAAAAAGTAACATCTCCTCAGAGTACACATTCCTGCACGGCACTGAAAAACTTTGCCTGTTTTATTTGTAAAGAACTTCCTCAAGTTTTTCAATTGCTTTTTTTCTCGACAATCTGCTCATCTGATTCAGGTTATGCAATTTCCACTGCACTGCAGGAAGAATATCTACACCATGCAAGGGCAAGAGATTCCATTCAGGCGTGCCCTTTTTAAAACTCACAAGAAATTTCCTGTTATCATCGGTAAAATTCTTCAGAATTGTAAGAAATAACTCATCTCGCACTTTTATCAGGTCATTCAGTGATACCTGAACAGTCGTCATATTTTCAAACTGTGTTTTAAAAACTTCCGTTAACTCCTTTTTGTTCGGCTCCAAGAGTTCTGAAATGGGACGGTCGCTGCTTATCAGATACACCAGAAAACAATTCCGCAATGAATCGGTGATCCCTTCATTCTCAGATAGAATTTTCATATCGAAAAAATCACGGGGGTGTTGTCTATCCAGCGCTGCACATATCTTGCCGGCATACAGTTCATTGAAAGAGACGACAGATGCTTCAGCGTATCCAAAAAGTCTTTCAACAGCCGGAGATATTGTCTTTCTTACTGGCGGAAACAATAAACCTCTTAATACCGGGGATGTCTCTATCTTGATGCTTTCCCCATCCTGTCTGACGAACAATTTCGTTATATTCTCGCCAGCATCTGCCTGCTCAACAACGGACACTCCCGGAACAAAACGTTTTATCCTGGAGCCCATTTTCCTAAGAGATACTGTTATCTCGGTTAGAGAAGCATCCCTACTTTTTATAGGAACATAAACAAGGTCAATATCCACTGATAAACGCGGCAGGTCCCGAAAAAACAGGTTGATCGCCGTTCCGCCTTTAAGAGCGAAACAATCAGTGTCGGCGATATGCGGCAATACTCTCACCAGGAGTTGAACTCGTGCAAAATACGGATTGTTTGTGTCAATCATGAAATTTCTCCGGTACCGTTATCAAGTATTTTTTATTCAATCTCCCGCCTGTGACGACAGCCCTCTGTCCGTGTCCCAAATCCAGAGAGCCTTTTTCTGTTTTGCCAAGCCAGGGATGATTATAGTATTCCGCGAGAAACATGAATAATCGCTTAACCCCTATATGTTTACAGTTTTTTAGCAAGGAGTTAACTATCTGGGGCCGTAATGTGGTTAATCCCTCCATCAGTTCCGCTGCAAAAGTAAAAGAATGCGTATCTTTGACAAACAATAATGATTCCATGACCGCGCGTTCGGGAGTTGAGAGTATCAATGGCCAGTTTTTTACAGGACTGGGTATCTCTGTAAGTCCTATACTTTCCTGTTCATTTACAAACAACCTTTTGCGGACAAACCGCAGAGAACCATCAAGAGGAACGTTTTTTACCCAGTATGGTACGGTGGAAGCTGTAAAGATAAATATTTGTTTTTCACCTTTTAATCTAAGATAATGAGCAAAGCCCTGCAGATTCAGGGCTGTTTCAGCACCGACGTGGCAGGTTTTTCCGCTTACCTGCTGTAATGAAGATATCAGTCCTTGCCATGTTATTTCCGTTGTCTGTCTGCTGTAAGCTCCGCTGCCCACAGATTTCAACCATTTGTTTTTAACATACCTATACAGAAGTTGTCTGGAATAACCTTTATCTTGCAGCCATTTACTTGGCACTATGGCTCCTTCAGGTAACAGCATCTGCAATTTGTTTAATTTTTTCTTATTTTGTATACTCATGGTTTACATTATACCTGATTTTCAAATAAAATCAATACAAAGTGAAAGAGGTATCCCGGGTCCGATTTACGTAGAAAACAAGGCGGAAACAATAGAACTTTGTTGGGGGCGCAACGCCGGGCGGTTTCTGAGGCGGGCGTCTGTTTGAGGAGCGGGCACGGATCTCGTTGTTTGAGAGAGCGACGAAAGAAGCCGAACGCAGACCGCCTCGCCAGGGCGGTCAAGTGTCCCGTCTGAAGAAATCCGACCGGTGGTGCGCCTGAATGCGGGGTTTGACCGCTTTCAATTTGTGCATAGAGCAAGGCGGTAAGGAGGAGGCAACGAGGCGTATTAAACATACGTCGAGGAAGCCGACGACGCAACCAACGCCGCTATATGCGCAAAGGGGAAGCGGGGGGTTAGAGGCCGATGTGGAAGGCGGTGGCATCCCCCAGAATAGCCTTCAAATCCTCTATGAATTCTATGTCGGGGTTGACGGTGTAGCCGTTCGCCTTGACCTTGACCTTCTTGTTGCCGTCCTTTATGAGATTAAGGTAGAGAGGACAGTTGCCCCTGTTCTTGATGAAAAGTTCCTTGAGTTTTTCCAGCTTCTCTTCCTGGAGCGGCAGTTTCACATCTATCTCCACGTTGGAGAGGAACTTGTCCTTTGCGGTGTTGAGGTTTGCGACCTCGTCCGTAATAATGGTGATCCTTTCCCTTTTCTCCAGACGCCCCTTGACGAAAATTATGGAGCCCTTGCGTATGAGGGAGGAAAACTCCTCGTATATCCTGGGATAGAAGAGCACCTTGACCCTGCCTGTGAGGTCTTCAAGGTCGCCCCATCCCATCCTTTCGCCCTTTTTCGTATTGGTCCTTTTCATCTCGGTGAGGATGCCGCCCACGCTTACAACCGCACCGTCCCGCACCTTCTCGTCAAGGTCGGAGATGGCGACGTTTGAGAACATCTTCATCATTGACACGTATCTTTCAAGGGGATGGCCGGTGAGGTAAACGCCCAGCATGTCCTTCTCGTACGAAAGCAGCCTGCTCTCCGACCATTCCGGCAGTGTGGTCAGAACGCCGTTGTCCATGACCGGGGTTATGCCGCCGTTGTCGGAACCGAATATCTCCATCTGTCCCTCGGCGGCTTTTTTCTGTAGCTTTGAGCCGCGGCCGATCGCATCGTCAATCACCGCAAACAGCTGGGAGCGCGGGGTCTCAAGATAGTCAAAGGCGCCTGCCTTCACAAGACTCTCCACCACCTTCTTGTTCACGGTGCGCAGGTTCACCCTCTCGCAGAAATCAAAGAGTGACCTGAAAACGCCTTTCTCCCTGGCTTCTATAATAGACTTTATCGCGCCGGAACCGACGTTTTTCACCGCGGCGAGGCCGAAAAGGATGTCGTTGCTGAATATCCTGAACCTCTCGCCGCTCTCGCAGATGTCCGGCGGCAGTATCCATATCTTCATCCTCTCGCATTCGTCAATGTACTCGGCGATCTTCGTGAAGTCCCCGATTTCGCTGTTCAGCAGGGAACTCATGAACTCCAGCGGGTAGTTGGCTTTCAGGTATGCCGTCTGGTAGGAGAGCAGGGCATAGCCGGTGCTGTGGGACTTGTTGAACCCGTACCCGGCAAACATCGCAATCTGCTCAAAGACCTTCTCCGCGGTGTGCTTTTCAACCCCGTTTTTGCACGCTCCTGCAACGAAACTCTCGCGCTTCTGCTCCATGACCGCGGTTATCTTTTTACCCATCGCCTTCCTTAACTCGTCTGCCTGTCCCATGGTAAAACCGGCAAAGCTGTGGGCTATCTCCATTACCTGTTCCTGGTAGAGGATAACACCGTAGGTGCTCTTGACAACCGGCTCCAGGAGCGGATGGTCGTAGACAATCTTTGAGGGGTCGTTCTTCCTCTTTATGTACTCCTTTACCATGCCGCTCTTCATGGGGCCCGGACGGTACAGGGCATTGATGGCTATGATGTCCGCGAGTATCTTCGGGCGGCTCTCCTTCAGGAGGTCCTGCATCCCCTTGCTTTCAAGCTGGAATATGCCCAGGGATTCACCCCTTGAAAGGAGCTGGTAGGTCTTCTTGTCGTCCAGCGGGAATTCCTTTATCTCTATCCCGCGCCGTTCTTTCAGCAGTTCAAGGGTGTCTTCGATCACGGAGAGGGTCTTCAACCCCAGTATGTCAACCTTCAGCAGGCCGATCTTCGCCACCCCGTCCATGTCGTACTGGGTCGCAACTTCTCCCTTGGAGGTCCTGAACAACGGGGCGTATTCGTGCACGGCCTTCTCGGTTATAACAACGCCTGCCGCATGCGTGGAAGCATGCCTTGCCAGCCCTTCCAGCTTCAGGGATATGTCAAATAGCTGTTTAACCTTTTCGTCAGTCTCAATGATACGTTTTATCTCGGTGTTGGAGGTTACTTCGTCTTCAAGGGAGACCCCGATTTCCGGGGATATCAGCTTTGCCAGCCGGTCAACTTCGCTGTAACTGAAGCCCAGCGCCCTGCCCACGTCCCGTAGCACCGCCCGTGCCGCCATCCTTCCGTAGGTGCCTATCTGCGAGACGTTCTCGGCGCCGTATTTTCCCCTTATGTAGGCGATGACCTCATCCCTGCGCCTGTCGCAGAAGTCAACGTCTATATCAGGCAGGCTGATTCTTTCGGGATTCAGGAACCGCTCAAAGATTAGGTTGTAAGGCAGGGGGTTTATGTCGGTGATGCCCAGAAGGAACGAGATGATACTGCCGGCGGCAGACCCTCTGCCCGGCCCGACCATGATCTTCTCCTGTTTTGCCCTGTTCACAAAGTCCTGTATTATCAGGAAATAACTGGCAAACCCCATCTTCTTTATCACGTCAAATTCATACCTTGTTCTGTCTATCACCTCGTTATTCCCGGCGGATTTGCCGAGCGTTGAAACCTCCAGGCCGAATTTCTCTTTGAGACCCTGTAATATGAGCTCCTCAAGGTATGCTTCAGGTTTCTTGCCTTCAGGGGGGTAGAATACCGGCAGGTGGTATTCCCCTATGCCTATCTTTGTGTTACACCTTTCGGCAATCTCCACGGTATTCTTGAGAGACTCCGGAACTTCCTTGAACGCCTCGTGCATCTCCTCCGGGCTCTTGAAATAGAACTCGTCGGTCTGGAACCGCATCCTGTCTTTGTCCTCCATGTGGGAAAGGGTCTGGACGCACAGGAGAACTTCGTGGGCAAACGCATCTTCTTTCCTGATATAATGGCAGTCGTTGGTGGCAACAAGGCCGGCGCCGGTCCTGCCCGCCAGCTCTATCATCATCTTGTTCGCCTTGTCCTGGTCGGGCAGCTTGTTATCCATCAGCTCCAGGAAGAAATTCTCCCTGCCCGCTATCTCCTGGTAGAAAGCTACCGCCTCTTCGGCTTTCTTCGGATCACCGTTGAGCAGATGGGAGCTGACCTCGCCCTTGAGACAGCCGCCCAGGATAATCAGCCCCTCGCAATTCTTTTCAAGGAGCTCCTTGTCTATCCTCTGCTTGTAGTAATAACCCTCGGTATAGGAGAGCGTTGAGAGCTTAAGGAGGTTCTGGTAACCCTGGTTATTCCTGGCAAGCAACGTCACGTGGAAATACGCTTCTTTCTTGCTTTCATACTTCTGGTCAAACCTGCTTCCGGGAGCGATGTACATCTCGGAGCCTATGATGGGCTTTATACCGTGCTGTAGAGCTTCCTCGTAGAACCTTATGACTCCGCCCATCGTTCCGTGATCCGTGATGGCAAGCGCCTTCATCCCGAACTTATGGGCGGCCTGCGTGACCTTGCCTATCCTGCACATGCCGTCAAGCAGGCTGTACTCCGTATGCAAATGGAGGTGTACGAATTCTTTCATTTATCCCGAACTCTCCCTTATTACGCCCTCACAGTGAGGGATTTCCGATTTGTCTCTTTTCCCTGACTATTTTTTGTTTCTCGTCATCTGCTTGATGAGAGACTGGTATATCTTTCCTTCGGTCTTGATGGAGGGCGTCACCGCCATTTCCACCAGCTGCATCTCTTTTATGTTTTTCACTCCGAGGGAACCCATGGAAAGCTTCAGGGCGCCCATGAGGTTCTGGGATCCGTCGTCAACCCGGGCAGGCCCGAAAAGGATTTCCTTCAGCGTACAGGAGACCCCGACGTTAATCCTGGTGCCGCGCGGCAGGTTCTCGTTTGAGGTTGCCATACCCCAGTGATACCCCTTGCCCGGGGACTCAACCGACTTGACGAACGCAGAGCCTATCATAACCGCATCCGCGCCAGCCGCGAACGCCTTGCATATGTCTCCGCTGCTCACCATCCCCCCGTCGGTTATCATCGGAACGTATTTTCCGGTCTTCTTGTAATAGGTATCCCGCGCACAGGCGCAGTCAGCCGTTGCGGTTACCTGCGGAACGCCCAGCCCCAGGACCTCCCTTGATGTACATGCCGCCCCGGGACCTATGCCCACAAGAACGCCTGCCACCCCTGTCTCTATCAATTCCGTGGTCACGTCAAAGGTCACGCAGTTGCCCACCACGACGGGAACCTTTGCCGACTTGCAGAATTTTGCGATGTCCAGCGGTTTATACTTGCTTGATATGTGTCTCGCTGTTGTTACCGTAGACTGCACCATGAAAATATCAACGCCCGCTTCCCGGCAGATTCCGATGAATTTGTCCGCATACTGGGGAATGCAGCTTACCGAGCAGGTTACACCGGCTTTCTTTATATACTCAACCCTCTCTCCGACAAGTTTCTCCTTTATCGGCTCCTTGTAGATGTCCTGTATCAGTGCGGTTGATTTCTCGTAAGGACAGTTTATGATTTTTTCCAGAACTTCACCGGGATTCTCGTATCTTGTGTAGATGCCCACAAGGTTTAAAACAGCCAGTCCTCCAAGTTTCGCAAATGCCACGGCAAACTTCGGGTCCACCACGCCGTCCATTGCGGCTGCCAGAACCGGTATCTTGAGTTCAACGTCGCCTATGGTGGTGGAGATATCAACATCTTCCGGGTTGATCGTGATCTCGCCCGGGACCAGCGATATGTCGTCAAATCCGTAACAAATCCTTGCCTTCCTGTTAATGCCTATCCACATAGCCATGTTCGTTCTCCTTTACCCCGAACACTTCCTGCATCTCTTGCATAGTGAGGGGTTGATGATTTTATTTTTCACCCGCACATAAATTTTATTGTACAGGGTCCTGACGGCAAAGTTTTTGCTGCTGCTACCGGAATGAAAATCCTGGTGTATCCTTCTTTCTTTTCTGTTTTCAGAGATTCCTTCAAGCCCAGCATCGCAACAGGAACGTTACCGGCGGGCTGAAGCTCTTTCAGCGTGACTTCCGCGGGAAGTCCGCCTTCAGAGAAGACTATTGCGTAGATATGTCCGTCTTTCTGCGTAAAAAACGTCTCGCCTTCACGGTACGGGGCGACAGGCGACGAAGAGTATATCGCCTCACCGTTGACTGCCATCCATTTTCCCATGTCTCGCAGGCGTGACACTGCCTCATCGGCAAAATTGCCCATGGAATCGGGGCCTGTCCCCAGGAGCAGGTTCCCTCCTTTTGATACCACTTCCACAAGCATCCTTATCAACCGGTCAACTGTCTTGTACCTGTCACCGGGCACGTATTTCCAGCTGTTTCCCATGGTCAGGCAGGATTCCCACACCGCGTTCATCGACTTTTCGGGTATCAGCTGCTCCGGCGTAATAATGTCCTCAAATTCACCGCCGACCGTGCGGTCTGCCATGATGAGCCCCGGCTGGTAACAGCGCGCCATTGCGGCGATTTCATCCATCCTTATGTCCTGCTCCGGCGGACGCACCTGCCCGCCGTCCAGCCAGAGCGCGTCAATCTTTCCGTACCCGCTCATCAGCTCCTGAATCTGGCTGTGAACGTACCGAACGAAATTCTCCCACCTTTTCGGTTCTTCGTACCTGTCATAATTGGGATTGCGGGTCTTTGCAGGCACCCCCGGTTTCCAGTAGTATGGGGTATGCCAGTCGGACTTGGAGAAATAACAGCTGATGCCGAGACCTCTTGCGCGAAAAGCGTCAAAAACCTCGCGCACGATGTCCGCCCTCCTGTTTTTGTGGAAGGGGCAGGAAGGATGGGTGATCCTGTAATCGGTGGTCTTTGTATCCCACATGCAGAACCCGTCGTGGTGCTTGGTTGTGAAGGTCACGTATTTCATGCCGGCGGCTGCGGCGATTTCCGCCCAGAGCTCCGGATTGAAATCAACTGGATTGAAGGTGGCATTCAACGCGCGGTAGTCCCTGGTAAATCTCTCAAAATCCTTTCCCCGCTCCGTCCAGCACTTCAGGCTGTCAGGCCTTGCCCATGTATCTTCCTTGACAAGGGGCCAGGACTCCACGCAATCCCACTGCGAGTATATCCCCCAGTGTATGAAAAACCCGAACTTCAGTTCACTGAACCATTCAAGTCTTTTTTTCAGCCAGGCCGGTTTTTCCTCAAGGACAACCTCGTCCGCAGGAGAGTGCTCTATTATATCCTTTCTCTTCTCCACCATTACTGCTTCCCCCATCCTGCTACAAAGAATTTGCGTTTACGACTTTGAAAACCCTGTATATCTGCTCCGGAGCAAGGTCTTCAACCCTCGCGTCCGGGGAAATACCCGCTTTCTCCACATTTTTTCTGAAAGCCGCCTTCTCCACCTTGAAAACCTTGTTCACAACGTTGGAAAGTTTCTTCCTTCTGAAACTGAAAACGAGCGGCAAAAACTCCCAGAATTTTTTTTCAAACTCCATTTCAATCTTGGGTTTTTCAAGAGGAACTATCCTTACCACTACCGAACTGACCTCCGGCTTTGGAAAGAAAACTTCTCTTTTCAGAGAATAACATATTTTCGCATCCGTGTAAATGGACATCAGCACCGAAATAGCCCCGTAATCCTTGCTGCCGGGACCTGCCGTAAACCGCTCCCCGACTTCCTTCTGCACGGTAAGCAGGGCAAGTTTTATTTTGTCGTGGTACTTGAGTATGCGGAATGCGATGGGAGAGCTGATGTAGTAGGGTGTATTTCCGATGACCTTGACCCGGCACGGCAGCTTGTCCCACCACCCGTCCGGCACTTCAAGGAAATCCTTCTCCATGAGGTGGAAATTCTCAAAGGGAGCAAAACGTTCACGCAGGATGCCACAGAACTCCGGGTCTATCTCAAAGGCGTATACATCCTTCACCTTCTCCACGAAACCGTCGGTCATCCCGCCAAGCCCCGGCCCTATCTCAACAACAACGTCGTCTTCTTCCAGCCCGGCAAACGTCAGCACCTTGTCCCGCCCGTTCCGATCAACGAGAAAATGCTGTCCCAGGTATTTTTTTATATTAACGTCATTTGCCTGGAGCAACGCCAGAGATTTGTGCAGTGTCAGGAATTCCATTATTCTCCCTGCTACTTCCTTAACAACCGGACGGCTGTCCTGTATGACTCTATGAAAGCGGAAGGATCTGCCTTGCCTCTGTATGCGATGTCAAAACCTGTTCCGTGTCCGGGGCTTGTGCGCACCATGCCCAGTCCCGCGGTGCAATTCACAAGCCTGTTGAAGCAGAAGGTTTTTAGCGGAATCATGCCCTGGTCGTGGTACATCGCCGCCACCATGTCCAGTTCCGCATCAAAAGCCTTCTTGAATATTGAATCCGCGGGAAATGGTCCGGCGCAGTCTATCCCTTTTTTTCGCAGGATTCTCATTGCAGGCATTATCACCCTTTCTTCTTCCCTGCCCATGACGCCGCTCTCGCCCGCATGCGGATTAAGCGCCGCGATTCCTATGACAGGGCTCTTTATACCGGATGCGGTGAGGAATTCATATCCTGTGATTACCTTGTCAACTATAAGACGGGCAGTGAGTTTTTTGGGAACGTCCTTCAGCGGTATATGGGTGGTTACAAGCAGAACCGTCACCCTGCCTGCGGCCATTATCATTGCGTACTTTTTCACGTCCAGTCTTTCCGCCAGCAGTTCCGTATGCCCGGAATAACGATGCCCCGCCATGTGCCACGCATTCTTTGAAATGGGAAGAGTCACCAGTGCGTCCAGAATCCCGGACTTCCACAGGTCAATTGCCTGTGAAACGTACAAGAAGGATGCGTTGCCGGTTATCCCGGAATCTTTTCCGGTGGGAAAATTCCTGTTTTTTATGATCCCCGGGCTGTAAACGTTGAGATATCCCTTCCTGACGTCCCGGGCTCCCCGTACGGGATTGATACCGAACGTTTTGCGGGCAAACTTGAAATTTTTCTCAATAACAGGGATATCCCCTATGACAAGCGGCACGGCATTGCGGACTCTTTCTACCGTGCGAAAAGATTTTACAAGCAGTTCCGGACCTATTCCTGCGGGGTCTCCCAGCGAAACGCCTATTATTCTCATTTAGTTACTATAAAACATCGGGGTTTTAGCCTGCAACTGGCGGAGATACTCGTCAAGCCTTTCGGAAAACCTTGCATTGTACAGAAGGTTCCTCGCCCCGGTATACAGGACCTGTACATCCGGTTTTTCTTCCCTGGCATCCTTGAGCAGAAGCACGAGGTACTTATTGCCAATCTTGACGGGACCGCCGAGTTGTCCCCTGGCGGTCTTTTCCATGGCCTTCACGATTTCGGGAAGGATTTCCCCGCTGTTGAGCCAGCCGGCATCATCCATCTGCTGTTCTTTTTCAGAACTGAACTGCTTCATGAAATTCACGGATGCCGCTTCGTCCTCAAACCACTTCGTCTTGAAGTTGTAGGAATAGCTGCCGGATTTTTCCAGCTCCTGCATTTTTTTCATAATCTCCGGAGTGGTTATCACGATTTTCTCCACCACGTTCTTTCTTATCACCTTCCTCACCTTCAGTTTCTCTTCAATGCTCGTCTTGAACAACTCATAAGGAATACCTTCTTTTTCAAGCTGCTGCATGAATGTCTTTTCGTCCGGGAATCTTTTCATTATCCTGTTTATCTCGGCTTTCGTCTCTGTATCCGTCACGGTTATACCTTCTCTCTCCGCCTGGAGCAGCAACAACTTCTCGGAGACAAGATCCCGGAGCGCCTCGTCGTGATTCCTGTTCTCGTCCCGCATCTTTGCCATTACGTCACTTTCCATTACGGCCTTGTTGCCCACCATGACCACGGTAACATCCTTGCAGTAGCCGGACCATGCAAGAAACATAAGAAAAAGAAGTAAATTCCATTTTTTCATTTTGCCTCCGCACCCCCACCGCACCCAGCCTTTGGCTGTGTACCTGCCTCCCCCCTCAAGGGGGAGGCGAACAAGGTGCAATTTTATTGTGAGAGATTTTGATTTTTCTTCAACCTGTCCATCTTCTCCATGTACACTCTTATCTTGCTCTTTTCTCTCAATTTCCCCACAAGAGTATCCACTGCCTTTTTCTTTTCCTGGAATTTCAATATGTTCTCTATGACGGGTGTTGCCTCCTGGAGAGTCAGCATCCGCCTCTGCGTCTTTCCTGCCAGTTTTATTATATGATATCCCACTTCGGACCTTATGGGATTTGCCAGTATATCCCCGGGGCTTATATTGGTCACCAGCGCCGCTATCTCCGGCTCAAGCTTTCTTACGTCAATCCACCCCAGGTCGCCGCCCCTCGCCTTGCTTTCGGTCAGGGATTCCTTCGTCGCCAGAAGCTCAAAGGACTCATCGGCGCTTAAACGCCTTAGTATATCCTCGGCGGCTCTCTGCGACGAAACCACGATTTCAAACAACCTTACCCTTTCTGGGATTACAAAATCCTCCAGGTGTGCGTTGTAATACTGGGCAACCTCCTCCGCGGGTATCTTTATCCTTTCCGCCAGTTTCGTCTCAACGTAGGCTGCGGTAAGTTCTTTTATATAATGATTCTTCATCCTGCTCTTGATTCTTCTATCCAGCTGTCTTTCGTACTTCTTTGCCTCCTTGAACAACAGTATCTGGTTAACGTAGTTCTCCACGACCGCGTCGGGATTGGTCTGCAGAGACTCCTTGTATACCTCCGGAGACAGATCGGCTTCTACAAGAATGTCGTCTATCGTGATGGCGTAACCGTTGACGACCGCCACAATATCCCTGTTTCTTCTTATTATCAGAACTGTTATGACCAGGCAGACCAGAAGTATGCCTCCGCCTGCAAGCAATTTCTTCTTGTGCTTTTTTAAAAACGGAAGAATTTTCTTCATTGGATTTCCCTCTTGTGTATAACCTTTCTTTTCCTTCTGTCGTACCAGACAACCATTCTCTTCTCGGAAAGTACCGCTTCCTCTATTTTACCATTATTATCCACATTTTGCACCTTCTGTCCCAGCGCTATTATTTTGAAGACGTTGCTCCTCACCGTTATAAGGTCTATTATCCTGGAAAAAATCAACTCCTTTTCCATTTCCGCATCTATGAACCGGTCACCGTCGCTGTCCTTCAAGTCAAAACCGTATTTTACCATTTCCCGGTTTAGAATTTCCACCGGGGAAACCCCGGCGCCGTACCTGCCCAGGACTTCGGAGATATCCCTGTACGGGCCCGCGTCAACCATCGCCTTTGCCACACGCCGGTCAACCAGCGGCAGGCAGGTCAAAACGGTCTCGGAGGCGGTATTGACGTTCAGCCTGCCGTACGCTGGCTCTTCGGGATTGTCGGCAGCCGTAAACCTGTCCAGAAGTGCACGGTCGTATCCGTATTTCCAGAAATCAAGCGTCTTCCAGTGCTCCTTCTTGTGGATAAGCGACAGTTCCGAGAGTGAGACGAACCTGTTATTTTTGACGTTAAAAGAGGCGGGCCAGTTTAGAAGCCAGTCCAGCTTGCCGAATTCCATGCCGATCCACGGCTGGAAGATTATATTCTGTTTCCCGGGTGTGGGACTGCCCAACAGCCAGTCCATGACCCCGAACATCCTGGGGTCATTCTTCTGAACCGTGGTCCCGGGCAGGTCCATTATGTACTCGGTCTCCTCTATCAGGTTGTCCTTTGCGTCAAAAAGCCTCATCGTGCAGTCCAGTCCGAGATTGTTGAGAAAAGGTATTGACCCCAGGATATCCGCAAGGAAACCCAGGGAGCCGGGGTTTACGGCGAGAATGGGCTCGTAGTGGTCGCATCCTTCCGGCTCGGTAATGGGGATAAACAGCGGTATAACGACCGGAGGTTCCGCTGGGATTATCAGTACCATTATGCTTATCCGGTCTCCGATGGTGAAGTACGAACGGGGGGGTATCTTTTTCCCTTTCGGTATAACTATGCTGGCCGCAACTATATTGTCTATGATCCTCTTTACCCTTGCGGGCGATATGTCGGTCTCGCCTTCCGTGACGTCATCCAGAATATCCTGCGATTCATCCAGAACTTCATTCCACAGTCCCGAACCGAGCGTCACAACGCCTGTTATCTTCCATCCTCCGATATCCAGGGATTCCGGATACGGGTTAAACAGCTCTATGAACTGTCCCCCTATTTCCTTGAACACTATGACCTCTCCCATCATCATCTTCTGCCAGCGCTTGACCGCGTCTATCTCGTTGAAATAAGGGGTCTTGTTCGTGCCGAACATCCTGCTCCCCTTGAAATCATATACCGGCGGAACACGGCTGGACTGCCTGTAAGCGATTATGTTAAGGGATACCTGTGCCGCAACGTCGTCAGAATAGCCCATGTCCTTCATGGTTTCGTAAAGCTCCTCAAAGCGCGCATCATTCAGGTTTACCCTCTGCTCTCCGCGACGGTCCCTGTTCAGGTCGTAAGAGAAACAGGTAATATAGTTCTTAATCTTTCCGTATGTTTCCTCATCAACTCCCCGGGCCAGTTTCACGTCCGAAGGGTCAACATATTTTCTCTTGTTCCTGTACCCGGCAATACCGTCAGCCCCGTGTACGCCTATGATGTCACTTAACAGGTCCATGTCCGTTACGGTATAAGTCACTTTCCTGCCGGCGCCGCCTGCATGGTTCACATTCACCTTGCCGCTTTCGTCCTCAACAAGCACGGCATACCTGCCGATGACATCTCCTTCCCGGTCCCTGACGTAATTCCACCTTCCGTCAGGCACGCCGTCTTCGTTAAGGTCAACCTCGTCCCCGGTGAAATTCGCACGCCACGGGTCGGTGAAATCGTCGTATTCAAGATTGTCATTGTCAATCTCCCAGACGGCGGCGTTCATCCCCATTTTTGCAAACCTCTGGGCAGTCTTGCCGGAGAGCATCTTGTATGCGGTCTTCTGCCAGAAATCAAACATGAAAAGCATCATCCCGGTGAAGATAAAGAGTACCAAAAGAATCATCAGGGTGAAGATTACGGATACGCCCTTCCTGTTACTCAATAATCCCGATGATCCTGGTAAACGTTTTCTCACTTCTTTCTCCTTCCGTTTTCTGTCTTGAAAAGACCTTTAGTTCCACCCTTATCATCCGCGGAAGGCAGGGCTCCGCCATCCGCCCGGTATCCCACTCATCCTGCCAGTCCGAGCCGTTGAAATACGAGAGTCGGAACGAATCTATGCATTCGCCCAGCACCTGCGCTCCGGCAAATCCGGCGGGAAAGACAAAATCCGGTTTCCTGCCGTCCACGCGCAGAACGGCGGCTTTTACGGCAGACTCATCCCCGTCAAAGTATATGCCGAACTTTGCAAGGTCAGACTCCGGACCCTCGGAAAACGGCGATACGAACCTCAAGGAGTCCTTCGCTCCCGCAAAATTTATTCTCATCCTCCCTTCCATGTCGTTGCACATGGCGGAAGGCAGGTACCTCTCCATGTATGCCATGACCCTCGCCGCCTCCGAATAGATTTTCTTCCCGGACGCCTGCCTGCCGAACCTGTAAAGGGAGTTCTTGAAAATCATCGTGGCGGAAAGCATCACCGCGGTGAAGATGACAAGAGCCACTATCATCTCCAGCAATGTAATACCCTTACTGCCGCCGGAAACTTCCGTAGAAATATTCTCTTTCAATTTTTCCCTCTTCTTTCCCTGTGATCTCCACCTCGGTTTCATACAAGCCCTGCTTTTCCTGTCGCATCCGAACTGAATAGCCGTAACGCGGAAAATCCTCGTCAACACCGGACAAAAACTGCGGAACCGGAGGTCCGCCGGCGTCTCCGTAGACCTTTTCAATGACGGTGAAAACTTTATCCGCTATCATTGAGAGGGAAACATAGGTCTGTGCCCTGCCCGAAAGCTTGTCTATCACCGGATAAACACGGAGGAGCGCCACAATGCCCACGGCAAGAATCAACAAGGCAACCAGCACGCTCATGAGAGTAACGCCGCGTTTATTCATTCTTTCCTTTTTTTTCACCTTCTCCGTCTTGCTCTTTGTCATCTTCTTCCGGGAGAGAAGTTCCCGAAGAGTCATCCGAAACGAAACATCTTCCGGTTATGTTATAGAGATTTATCTTCAACTCTTTCTTTTCCACGGTATCCCCGATCTTGAGGTAACCGGCTGTTCGCGAAGTACCGTCGGGCAAAAATATTACGGGGTCAAAACCTGCAGACTTCCCAGTTATCTCCACGTGGTCCGGAAACCTCTGTTCCTTGCCCACCGGCTCCCTGTTCTCCCGGAGAACTGCAAAACCGGTCTCGCTGAAAACCACATAAAATTCCTTCCTCTCGTTTACCGCATATTCCCTTGCAAGTCCGACCGCCTCAACAATCTTTTCCGCGGTTGAATCAAGAAGCAACGCACGGTGGTATTTGTGGAAATAGGACATTGTGGGAAGCGCAAGGAGAGAAAGGACAAGGAGAACTATCAGCATTTCCAGCAAGCTGAATCCGTAATAAAATACTCTTTTCATCCCAAGAATTATATTTCATTCCTCCCGGTTCTGCAAGTATTTACAAAGTTGACTGTTTGCGAATATTTCGCCCGGATTGACAAATGAAAGAGTGATGGTTTATTATAACTGCTGTCGGAGTCAGGATAATGACGAAAGGGGCTTTCTTGGACAATCACACATTATACCGGAGTATATTTGAGCTTATTGATGAAAAATGGCTCTCCGGCAGCATTGAAAAGCTGTGGAAGACAGAACTCGGACAGACTTTCACCGACTACCATAACGCGGCGGAATTTACCGCCCGCCTGATGAAGGAAGCGGGGCTTGAAAGCGTTGAAAAAATCCCTTTCCCCGCAGACGGCAAGACAGGCTACCAGGATAAAATATCCCCGCTTGCATGGGATGCCTCACACGGGAAGCTGACCGTCATCAAGTCCCCGGTTGCGCTGGAAGATAACGTTGTCGCAGACTACAAAAGGCACCCCTTCCATCTCATAAAAGGTTCCGTGAGCACTCCTCCCGGAGGAATGAACGTCCGGCTCATTACATGGGGACAGGTTACCCACGGTCAGGACGCGTGCAACACCATGGTAATCCTGGATCCGGATACCCCGCCGAGAGACGAGACAGTCAGGTACATACTGGATGCCGGCGCTCTCGGATGGGTGAACACCTCGCTTACGGGACGGCACCTGACGCCCGACGGGATATGCTGGATGAACGCCTGTACCGAAGGCAACCACTGGCACGTTCACCTGAAGGACCGTCCTTTCATCGGCTTCTGCGTCAGCCCGCGGACGGGAGATGCCCTCCTGTCAGCCGCGAGAAAAGGCGAAGTGAAGGCGCACGTTGAGTGCGACGGCAGACGCCACAGGGGAACGGTGGACGTGGTTACAGGCATAGTCCCGGGGAGGGAAAAGAAAGAGTTCTGGCTGATGAGCCATCTCTATGAACCGATGCCCGACGATAATTCCCTCGGAGTTGTCGCAGGCATATGTATCGCAAAAACATTGAAGACGCTATTTGATTCGGGCGTTCTGCCGGAACCCAGGTTTACGCTCCGCCTTGTCTCCGGACTTGAAATGTACGGTTTTGCCGCTTACACGGATAGACGCGGCAAGAACCTTAAAGACGAAGTGACAGGTGCGACAAATCTGGACGGTTTCGGCTGCAGGAAAAAAGAACCCGTGAAGTGCTGGTTGAGTCCACAGGGGTCTCCTTTCTTCGGCAACTCCATTTTTGAGGAGATGGCGAAAGATATTCCTGCAAAAATTCTTCCCGACATCAACCTTGAAATAAAAAAAGAAGGCGGATATTTTGATGACATGACTCCGGCTGATTCCACGGTAGGCGTCCCTGTAATCTGGCCGCTTACGCAACACACCCTGCACCACAATTCCTGCCAGACAATGGATATGATACAGATCCCGGTTGTCAGGCAGTACGTGACTTTTCAGTCAGCATTCACCGCCCGGATTCTTGCCGCAGGGCCCGACGGGATGCAATCGCTGAAAAAGTCCTCTGTGCGGGAGTCTCCGCCCCTTGCGGCAGAATACGCCGGCAGAACCGGAGCCTGGTGGAAGATAGCGGAAACCATCACGCCGCAGAGGATGACAAGAGGACTTCCTCATGACCTGACAGAAGTCCCGAAGGAAGAAAGAAGAAAACTGCCTGAAAACGGCATATACGGGCAGTTCGCCAGAGTCCTGGCGAACATGGACGGCAAGAAAAATCTCAAGTCTCTCATGCTTGAGGCAGAGAGAGAAGCAATGCAGGAGATAACCGAGTCAAAGGCCAGGGAATACCTCGGAGCGGTGGAATTCCTTTCGGAATACGGGTATTTAAAGAACCGGTATACCCTTACCATAAAGAAAAAAGACATTATCGCTTCACTGGAGAAAACAGGGATTGAGCCCGGCAACCTGCTCATGGTGCACAGCGGACTCTCGCACCTGGGGCATATTGAGGGCGGAGCGGACACGGTAATTGACGCATTCCTTGAAATTCTCGGAAAAGAAGGAACCCTGTTGCTCCCCACGTTCACAAGTTCTTACATATATTTCAACGGGGACTGTATCCCGTCAATGAAATGCCGCCCCTTTGACAGGAACAATACCACTGTAAACGTGGGAAGAATCCCCTCGGTATTCCTGAAAAGAAAAGGCGTCATCAGGAGCCTGCATCCCACGCATTCGGTTGCCGGCACAGGACCCCTTGCGGGGGAATGCCTGACCGGACACCTGCCTTCCGACCCGCCGACCTGCCGCAGGAGCCCCTTCGGCAAACTGCTGGAAAACAACGGGAAGATGGTCTGGTTCGGGGCGGACCTTGCATCCACAACATTCTTCCATTTCCTGGAGGACGAGCTTGACATGCCGTATCTCGGAGAAGCCGTCTGCAGGATGAAAAAGGAAGACGGCAGCATAAAAACCGTTCTTATTGAGAAACACCTGCCGGGTCACCGCGACTTCTACCGCACACCGGCGGAAGAATCCAAGATGTACCGGAGACTGCTGAAGAAAGGACTGGTTATCACGAAAGCAGGCCTGGGCTTCGGAGAGATAAAGGTCATTGACGCGAAACAGATGCACGACCTGGGGATAGAGGCTCTCAAAGAAGACCCGCGCCTTTTGCTGTGCGACGACAGGGAATGCAGATTCTGCAGTAAGTACAAGATCAGCTTCAAAAAGGGATGACCCGTATGAAAAACAGAAATGACAGCATATTGACCGTCCGCAGCTTCATCGCCGGCGCCGCCTTTGCCGTTATCTCGGCAGTCATGGACCAGTACTCAACCAACGTTGTGCATGCATCCACCCTCGCTATTGACCATATGGCGGTAGCGGCGGTGTTTCTTTTTTTCGTACTGCTCCTTTTCCTCCAGGTGTTCCTGAAATTCCTCAAGAGATTCAGTTTCAGCGAGGCGGAACTTCTTGGTGTCTATATAATGGGGTTTGTGGGATGCACCGTTGTCACGATGGGACTGGGCTCTTACATCCTGCCGACGATCGCCGCCCCCCAGTACTATGCCACGGACCAGAACCGGTGGAACGAGACGATCGGGCCGTACCTGAAACACTGGATGATGCCACAGGATAAGGCTTCCGTCGCAGGATTCTTTGAGGGCATTCCGAAAACACAGGCGATACCATGGAATGCGTGGATTGGACCGCTTCTTGCATGGTTCCCTTTCCTCATTTCCCTGTACCTTGCGATGATATGCATACCCATCCTTATGAGGAAGCAGTGGGTGGAGAGAGAACGGCTGCTGTTTCCGCTTGCGGAGATACCCGTTGAGATGGCAAAGGAGGACGAACGTGGCTTTATCCTTTTCAGAAGCAGACTGATGTGGCTGGGGTTCATCATCCCCTTTATCATAAGTACTCTGGTAGCCCTGCACAAATATAACGGGTTGATTCCCGCGCCCAACCTTGTCAACGCAGTGAAGATATTCCGTAATACGCAGAGTCTTTCGTTCAGGATAAGCTTTCCCGTAATCGGATTCCTGTTTTTCGCAAGCAAGGATGTTTCATTCAGCCTGTGGTTCTTTGCTTTGCTGACCGTGTGCCTTACCGGCTGGATAAATATTATCGGGTTGAGCTCAACGGAGAACATGGGTGTCTACGGCAGTCCGAACGTTATCTTCAATCATATCGGCACGGGGGCGTTGTTTGCATATGTCTTCTACATATTCTGGGTTGCACGCAGACACCTGCAGGATATCTTCAGGAAGACGTTCTTTAACGCGCCTGTTGACGACAGCAGGGAGATACTGCCTTTCAGAACCGCAACAACAGTACTGCTGTCCTCTCTCCTCTTCATGGTTATCTGGCTGTCGGCGGCAGGATTCTCTCCGCTGATAGCGGCACTTTTCATATTCCTGATGCTGGTCATATTCCTGGGAGTGACGCGGGTGGTGATAGAAGGAGGGGTGCCCACGCTTATCGCGCCTGGAATAGCCTCGGCACAGCTGATTTCGTCAGTCGGGTCAAATGCGGTCGGACCTTCAACGCTTACCTCCCTCGGATTCACTTTTGCATACTCGGCGGATATACGGACTTTTGTCATGTCCGCGGCCTCCAATTCCCTGAAAATTTCAGAACGTATCAGGGACCGGCGCAACAGGATCTTCTGGGCGATGCTGATTGCGGTCGTTGCGGCACTGATCACAACTCTCTCTGTAAGCCTGTTCATCAGCTACCGCTACGGAGGCATTAACCTTAACAACTGGTATTACGTTGCAGGTCCCCAGGTCGGATTCAACCTTGCAAAGGAACATATTATCAATCCCGTTGCGCCCAATCTCGCAGGCTGGATAAATAAACTCATAGGTGCCGCGGTCATGGGAACATTCCTGCTGATGAGGGCAAAATTCCTGTGGTGGCACCTGCATCCGCTCGGCTGGATTGTCGGCTCAAGCGTATGGGTTCAGATGCTGTGGTTTTCCATATTCATCGCATGGTTTTTGAAAACCCTGATAATGAGGTACGGCGGGGTGAAAGTGTATGCGGCATTGAAACCTTTCTTCCTGGGACTTATCCTGGGACAATACGTGGCGGCAGCCCTCTGGTTCATTATTGACTACTTCACTGGAATGACAAACAACTCCGTCTTCTGGATATAGCTTACACGGAAGAAGAATCAGAATTGTTCCCGTCAGGCACCGGAAAGACGTCTACCACCGCCTTGATTTCTAATCTCCACCAGCCCGCCAATTTGACACGGG
>CAYQXZ010000012.1:0-23452 GCA_964421645.1 uncultured bacterium | reverse complement strand
GTTACCTGTCAACTGAAAAAACGAGGCTTGTTGAATCGCTGTCCAGTTCATTATCAAACGTGAATTCCCGCAGTACCGTCTTTCCTGCGTCGGCGCTCAAACGGACGCGTCCGACAAAATATATCGGCACGAACCCGCTGCCGGGCGTCATTTCGGAATAGCAGGTGAATGTCACCACGTTGTTACCCGGCGTAAGAAATCCGCCAAAGTCAATCCATCCGCTGTTGTATTCTCCGGGCATTTTGTCTATGTAGCCGGACGGCTGCGGCGGGGAATCTTCTATGCCTTTACCGGACAGGTACCCGGCAGTTTTAGCTGTCATGGCAAATTCCGTATTCCACACATTAATCCTGTAATATCCCCTGAACCGTCCGAATATCGTGGCGGGAATGTCAAAACGCAGGTGCATTGTTTTCCATCCCTTCGGCACATGGCGCACATTCCCGGCTTCATCCTTCTTGCCGGCTACGAATTCAAGGTAATAGCGTGGAGGACGGCCTTCTTTTTTCTGTATCAGCTTGAGATACCGACGCAGGTATACGGGAGTCTTTCCCCGTACAAGGAGATATCCCCTGATACCGTACGGTTCCACAGGTCCGGTGGAAATCTTTCCGTCGGTCTTTTCCGGCATAGGACTTATTGTGAAGTCCCAGTAGTCCGTTCCCCTGAGGCGGTACAGGTCATATTTCCCCTTCATCCCGAGTCTTTTCCTGTCCAGTGTCAGTACATCACCTTCCGAGGATTTCTCCCCGATATGCCCCACGGTGACCAGGAGATACTCCGGGGAAATTCTGTAGACTGCCGCAAGGAATGTATCGTCGGAATGACTGACCACAGGAGGGTGATTGTTGATTGAGAACAGAACGGCTTTTTCCATGGGAAGGCTCTTCCACATCAACCATAATGGCACGATGTATTGACGAAATGTGGGGTCCTTGGGATGCGAAAGAGGTCCGGGCAGTTGCGTGCCAAGGTTCACGTGCGGGAATTCACCCACACCTGCATAGAAGGCAACGGCGCGGGGACTTCGGTACTGCGCAAAAGCGCCAGTCCATATCATGGGGATACCGATGGACTGGGATGTATAGAAGAAATTGCTCTCAATGTCATCCATCAGGTGTCCGCGTTCCTGTTCGCCGCTTAAGTACCCGTCAACAAGATCCTGTCCGGCAGCCGTAATCCACGGGCCTGTGTGGCTGATAAAAAGCCCGCGCGGCCCCACGATGCGTCTGACCAGCAGCATTATGCGGTAGAAACGTTTGACGGGAAACCTGTAGTCTTTCTCCACTATGCACCACGGACTTCCACCATCAACATAGATACCGTCGTAGTTACGTTTCAAAATCCCGCGAAACCAGTTTTTCTTCAGTCCGTCTTCGTACAGGCGGGAATAAAACATAACCCTTATGTCATGCGCGTGGCACCTGGCTACCAGTTTCCTCATGTACGGTTTATCCCTTACCTCGTCGCACCGTACCTGATGGGTGGGCCATGAGCTTTCGTGCAGGCATAATACCGAAGCACCGTATTTCGCCATTTTGTCCGCAAGATCAATAGACGGTGATTTTCCCGTTTCAAACCAGTGGTATATGCGCTGGCCCACGGCACGGCTCTTTTGCGGTGACCGGGAGACGGCAATTCCCCATGTATTCCTGTAAACTGTACCCGGCAAAATAGTTGCAGGCGAATTTAAAATCTCCCACCTGCAGGACATTTTACCGTCTCTGGGACCAAAAAAATTACCGGTTTTCCTTCTGTCGTCAGTCCCCAACGCCTCCCATTTTTCAAGGAAAAATTCCACGTGGTTGGAGAACCGCTCCTTCCTCCCGAAATCAATCCCGATATACGGGTCAAGGCATCCGTTTATCCGGCGCGAATCCCGTCGTGTCTTGAACCTGTCAAGGCCTGTTTCCCCGACGCTTACGGTCATCAGGCTGCCCGCTTCGTCGTGCTCAATCGCGTCAAGCTCCGGCCGCTTGAAACACCACCACCTGAACCACTGAAACGGCTTGAATGGCACGGTCATGCCGAGTCCACACTTTCTTATGGTTACCGGGGTTGCGTCTTTGCCGTAGCTTATGTCAATGTCGCAGAATAACACGCCGGTTTCATAGACGGTATAATCCAGGATGATACCTATGGGGCCGCCCGGAACCGTCAGCGTATTGGTGAAAGTGAAGGCCGCGCACGTTTTGGTTTTCTTCTTGAAAGCGAAGTCGGATTTCCGGGAATCCTTCAGTGTGCGCTTCCAGCTCTCTCCTTCAATGGAAAACGACGGGATTGTGCCTGTTTCAGGGGCTGTCAGGATGAAATCTGCTTCCATGTCGTTCAGGCATATCCGGCTGATTTCCCCGTTGCCGGACATATCCCATTCCATGCGGAAAAATGCACCTTCCAGCGTCAGTCTTTGCGAAGTCTTTCTAATCTCCATTTTCCTTCCTTTTGTCAGTGTTATTTTACAGGCAGGCGCCTGAACCATTTTGTGGTTTGAGCCGGCATGGAAAAGATGTATTCTTCGGCATTTCTTGCAGCCACCGCCCCGGTTTCAATATCTACCAGGGTACTCTTGCCTTTCCATCGGAGCGTCTTTTCTCCCGAAGTGCGGGCGTGTATTACCATGAAACCGTTCCCTGCGTAAGTGGCGTCTCCTTCCGGTCCGACGGGTATGATACCTGCCAGTCCTGCGATCTGCCGCAACATGGAAGGGGTGAATCCTCCGGGCAGGGAAATATATACCGAAATCCAGTCAGGAAAACGTTTAACTGCTATAACAACGTCATCAGTCCCTGACAAGCGAGTGATTGGCGTGGCAGTTTCATCTTCCACAACGAAGAGAGGGCCTTTGGTCCGTTCAAACAAAGCGTTCAGAGAGTCAAACCTGTACTCTTTTCCTGCTTTTTCCACGATGTTCATTCCTGTTAGCCTTCGGATATTTCTTGAAAAATTCTCTCCGCAGCTGTATCCGGCAGCGTGAACAAAGACAAGAATGTTACCATTTTTCTGCATGTTTTTTTCAATCCATTCAATCTGTTCGGGTGACATACTTGCAGCCGAAAGAAACAAGTTTATCTTGTATCTCGGTCTTGCAGGATTGTCCACATCGGATAACAAATAGCCATCCCATGACAATCCGGACAGATTCAGGGCATTTCTGGCACTGTAATGTCCTGCCACGGACGCATAGAAGCCGTAGTTCTCTTTGCTCGTAATGAAAACAGGCAGTTCTTCATCGCAAAAGACGGCCAGCTGTCCGTGATCCGATGGCAACGGTTGCCTCGCAGATTCCTCGGCCGCCTTGCGAGCTTCCTGCAGGCTTGCAATTGCATTTGCCGACCACCAGTTGTTACCACCGAGTCCGTAGACCCATGCACCGCCGGACTGACAGAGTGACATGCCAAGGTCCCTGCGTACCTGGTTCATCAGGCCAACGTCACCTTTCGGGACTCCGTAATCATTGCGCAGGTTTTCTGCAAGGTAGGAATAGTCCGAACGGTGGTCAAGCTCAATGAGGTAGAACTTGTTGTGCAGTCTCAACGAACCGGTAAGAGAATTCAGACAACCTGGGCGCCCGAGAGTGCGGAAAAGCCCGTATTCCGGCACACTTACTACGCCATCCAGATACGGCTGGCTCACGAGAGTTTTCAACGCGGAATGGTTGATTCCGTGGCCGTGGATAAAATCCGCATAATACGCGCTTGCAACTACCGGACGGCCTATCGCTTCCTTGAAAGAGCGGGCAAAAAGATTTATGGTTTCAGCCGTACCCTCGGAGTGAAACCGTCCGGCGTCTATTTCGCGGCGATCTGCGCCACTGGCCGTGATACGGAAATAACTTTCGTCCGTACGCTTCGGTATGGACGCCGTTTCAAAGGTCACCTTCGGGTCACCCCATGCTTTTTTCAGGTCAGCAACGTTATTCCTGTAGGTCTTGCGCAGCCAATCACGGAATGCCGCGGAAGTGCCGTCGGAGTAGTCCCACTGATACCACAGGTAGCTGTACCACTGTCCGTCTGAACCGCATACAATGTGGATGCCTGCAACACTTTTCTACCCGCTTCCCCGGATAGTTTGCACATCTTGCACCTCCTGCCGTTTTTACCCGGCGTTAACTGTTTCCTTTTTCAGCAATGAAGAGACTGACTTCCTTTTTATGAAGGTGAATTCCTCTTTGATGATTTCTTCCTCTTCAGGCAGTCCGTTTCTTATCGCCTGCAAGAGTTTGTCAACAGAGGTCTTTGCCATACTGCCGTAAGGAATCTCAAAACAGGATACCGGAGGAGTCAGCGCCTTAAGCCCCTCCCAGTCCCGCAAAGCAATAATGGAAATATCCTGGGGCACATTCTTCCCCATGAAGGACATTTGTCTCAGCAGGTTCACACATGCGGCGGCCGGTTCTGTGACAATGGCGGTTACATCCGGATTCATTTCAAGATAGCCGCGCATAATCTGGTCACCGGGGAGTTCTTCCCACTGTTCCAGCGGTCCGGTAAACTCCACGCTCACAACCCATCTCGGTAGAAGACCGCCGCGCTTTGCGTAGAAGGACTTATAGGCGTTCTCGGTCTCATTTTCCTTGCTGGCGCACACCAGTCCTATTCTCCGGTGTCCCAGTTTCCAGAGATGTTCCATGGCAGACCGGACAGCCTGCATATCGTCCCCCCTGACAAGGGCGGCTTTAAGCTCTCCCACAAATAGGGCATTTCCCCATCTTATATAGGGAAATTTGTCTTTTTCCAGGACTGTAAGCGACTTCTTGCAGTTCGGTGTATCCAGAGTTACGATGATTGCTCCCGAAAGATTCATCTGCCGTATCTTCTGGTACAGGTTCACCGTTTCGTAGAAATCTTTTTCAAAAGGGATTATCTTGAGGTCAAATCCGAGCGGGTGGAGAAACTGATATATGTGTTCGGATATTCTTCTTATGCGTTCTTCGGCTTCCTTGAAATAGAAGAACCCGATTGTGGGAGAGTTCTCGCCGGCATTATCCTTTATGAAGGTCCCTGCTCTTCGCTTTCTCACAATGAGCCCTTTCTTCTTCAACCCGTTCATGGCATTGGCCACGGTGCGGGTGTTCAATTCCATGAACCTGCTCAACTCCATGTCCCCGGGGAGTCTTGTTCCCGGCGTAAGAACGCCGCTGACAATCAACTTCTCAAGCTCTTTTTCCAGCTGGTAATAGAGCGGTATGGGGTCGTCTCTGCGAATCCTGTTCTTGATATCTTTCAGGTTGTCCTGCTGCATATTTACCTCGCAATAAATGCACTTATATACCTTTATACCACATTAAATTATTTTTGTCAAGTCTATTGCAGGCTGACCGTGTGTGCTATAATAAAAGGTGTGTAAAAGTTCGGAGGTATTCAATGGTAAAACCCGATACATGGATAAGAAGGATGGGAGAGAAGATGATAAGCCCTTTCCATCCGGAGAAAGTTAAACAGGGGATCTCTTTCGGGGTGTCCTCTTACGGTTATGATTTTACGCTTGCCGACGAGTTTTTCATATTCAGGGGAACCGGTCCGGTCTCGCCAAAGAAAATAAGGGACTCGGATTTTGAAAAGTTTTCCGGGAAGGTGTGCACAATACCTCCCAACAGTTTCATCCTTGGCAGGAGCGCGGAATATTTCAGGATACCTCGCGAAATTACGGGAATATGTTTCGGCAAGTCAACCTATGCGAGATGCGGCATAATAGTAAACGTCACCCCGCTTGAACCGGAATGGGAAGGAAATATAACGGTGCAGGTTGCAAATCTTACCCCTGTTCCCGGCGAGGTTTATGCCGGAGAAGGTATCGCGCAGATACTGTTTCTCCAGGCGGATGAGGTCTGTGATAAGTCCTATAAGGATCTTGCAGGCAAGTACCAGTCTTCAAGGGGTATTCTTCTGCCACGTTGAAACGGAGCCGGGCTTCAGAGTACCTATTACGTTTCTCACGTTTTCTATCCTTTCCGCTATGTCCGGATGGCTTCTCAAAAAGCTTAGATTTAAGGACGGGGATTTGCTCTCAATATCCTTTAATTTGTTGAAAAACGTTATCATCCCTTCGGGATTGTATCCGGCGCGGTAGGCGTAGGTTACGCCGTACGTGTCTGCACGCAGTTCCTGGGACCTGCTGTATTTCAGCATGCCCAGGGTAAATGCCGCATCAACCGCGTTCTGGATTGCCGCGCTCCTGTTCTGGAGCAATATCTGTGCCGGGATTGAGTACATGATGGATTTCTGCATCTGGTTTACTCCGTCTCTTGCGCAAACATGAGCGACTTCATGTCCCATTATGTTTGCCAGTTCGTCGGAGGACGGTGTTTCCTTGAGGAGCCCGCTGTAAAGGTATATGTAGCCGCCGGGCAATGCGAATGCGTTCACTTCATCGTTCTCCATAACCCTTACCGTGTATGTCAGGTTGGGTCTGTCCGAAGACTTTCCTATTTTCTGTATGATCTCCTTGATTCTTGCGGGGGTCTCCAATATCTTGTTTTCCTTCTGCATCTTGTTGTCCGCGGCGACGCCCATATCAATCTCATCCTGCTCGGAATACATGGTGTATTCCGTCTTCTGTGTGACCGGGTTGTAGTAGGTGGTACAACCGGCGAGTAGCGCAAGAAACAAAACAGCGATTATCTTCTTCAGCATGTTTTCCCCCTTATTTGCCTATGCAGAACTGCGAGAAAATCCTGTCCATAACGTCTGCCGAGACGTCTCTTCCCGTAAGTTCGTCTATCTTTCTTATGCAGGTTTTCAGGTTTTCGGCTGCTATCTCAATCTCCGCATTGTCCAGTATGGTCTTTTCCGTCAGCAGCAGTATTTCTCTTATCTCCACTATTTTACCCTCCTGCCGGAGATTAAGAAACATTTCGTCGCCTTTCATTTCCCCGTAACCTTCCAGTATGAGAGCATATATTTCATTTTCCAGCCTCTCTATCCCCGCCCCGGTTCTTGCAGATATGGAGACAATCCTTTTCCGCGGGAACTCTTTTTCCAGTTGTTCTTTCTCAATTTTCTCGGGCAGGTCGTTCTTGTTAATGATTATCAGATAGTTTTTCCCCTTTATGTGCGCCAGCAGCTGACGGTCATACTCGTTCATTTTCTTGCTGCCGTCAAGCATTATTAGATTTACCTCCGCTTTATCCATCCACCTGAGGGCTATTTCCACCCCCATTCTTTCTATCCGTCCACGGACATTCCGTATGCCCGCCGTGTCTATGATGTTTACGGGGATACCCCTTATGTTTATCGTTTCCTGTATTGCGTCTCTCGTTGTCCCCGGAACTTCCGTGACTATTGCTCTGTCTTCCTTCAGCAGTGAGTTGAGCAGGCTTGATTTGCCTGCGTTTGCGCGTCCGGTTATTGCTGCATTTATGCCCTGCTGAATGAGCTTTCCTTTGCCCGCGCGTGAAATGGTTTTTTCGGTAAAGGACAGTACTTCCCGTATTCTCCGTGCCGTGTCAAACCCGGAGGACTCAACATCTTCCTCGTCAGGAAAATTGATCCGTGCTTCCATTACCGACAGGGCTTCCAGCAGTGAATCCCTTATAACCGCAAGTTCTTTTGAAAAATTTCCCTTCAGTTTGTTTACAGCCATGTCCAGAGACCTGTCTGTCTTGCTGTAGATGACCTCCAGTATGCTCTCCGCCTGCGCAAGGTCTATCCTGCCGTTGACAAAAGCTCTTTTAGTGAATTCCCCGGGCAGTGCCTGCCTTGCGCCGTTCCTGATACACGCCGACAAGACTTCTTTAAGGGGAACAATACCCCCGTGGCACCCGATTTCCGCCATGTCCTCCCTCGTGTAGCTGCGGGGTTTCCGCATTATGGTTACGAGTACCTCGTCAAGTGTTTTTTTCCCGTCCACGACGTACCCGTAGCGTACGCTGTGGGAGGGCAGTCTCCGGAGGCCGGTTTTTCCTGCAGGCCGGAATATTCTTTCAATAATTCTATATGTATCTGGCCCGCTGATACGCACTATCCCGATGCCGCTTATTCCCAGGGGTGTTGAAATTGCGCAGATTGTATCGTTTTGCATCTCTCTATTCTAACATATATAATATTTTCTGATGGAAGCGAGAAAGAAGTACGAAAACGTGAAACTCTTCTGCGGCATCCTCTACAGGGATGAGGATATCTTCAATGCCGCTTTAAGGAAACTTGTCCTGAAATTCGGAAACGAGGTTGACCTTTCCGCCGGTCCGTTCAATTTTGATTTCACAGGATACTACCGGGATGAGATGGGTGATAGCCTCAAGAGGCGCTTTGTTTCATTCAAAAAGATAGTATCGCCGGAAAATTCTTGCTCGTGGAAGATACTTACCAACAATATTGAGAAAGAATTTTACGGAACCGGTGAATTTCCGAGAAGGGTGAACCTTGATCCCGGCTACATGAACCTGTCAAGGGTGATTCTTTTTTCGGCCAAGGATTTCTATCACAGGATATATCTTGGGAAAGGAATTTTTGCGGAGGTGACGCTTTATTTTAAAAAAAACAGGTTCGTGTTCCTGCCATGGACTTTCCCTGACTACAAGAGTAAGGAGTATCTTGATTTTTTCATGCGTTTGAGGGAGGTCTACAAAGTGCAGCTGCACAATGAGAAAGTGGATCCGAGTACTGACTGACGCCGCAATAGATACGGAATTGGTCTTGACAATGAGAAGGCTCTCCGGTACAATTGCCTTAAGCAGTTGAACATTTCATACATTTCATACAAGTTATACAAAATACGGATTTCATCTTAAAAAAAGGTCTGAAGGAGCGCTAAAATGAAAAAGTCGCCCAAGTTCTTCGGGAAAGTCTCCGTAGGCAGCAAGGGACAGATTGTCATCCCGGCTGAAGCAAGAAAAATGATGGATATCAAACCGGGGGATAATCTGATCATCATGTCCGGGCCGTCGCACAGGAAGAGAATGTTAAACATTCTTCCGGAGGATGAGTTCAGAAAGTTTCTTAAGTTTTTTGAAGAACACATCACTGATATGAAAAGGGCGGTTTCAAAGACGCCAAAATAACCTGTAAAGATACATGAGCAGGTTCTACAACGGGAGAAAAAATGTCCGTTCTGCGAAAGAAAATCATTATGGCGGTCGTTCTTGTATTTGCGGGACTGTTCGGCTGGCGGGTATATGGCAGAATAGTCAAGGCACGGCACACAGGCGGGCCTTCGCAGGCAGGAGTCGCGGTTGAAGTGACTCCTGTCGTCAAAAGCACCATACGGGACGTGAAGCAATTCACCGGTTCGCTGCAGCCGCACTCGCAGTTTATCGTGGCTCCGAAGGTGGCAGGCCGCCTTGAAAAGATCTTTGTTGACATGGGAGACAGCGTGAAACGGGGCCAGCTTATTGCAGAACTGGACAGCCAGGAATACGTGCAGGAAGTTGAACAGGCACGCGCGGAACTGGAAGTGGCCAGGGCGAGTGTGGCGGAATCCATGAGCGCACTGGATGTCGCGAAACGGGAGTTTGAGAGAATCAGGGTTCTGCGTGATAAGAAAATCGCGTCAGAATCTGAACTTGACCAGGCTGAAGCTTCTTACAAGGTGAACGATGCCAGATTGAAGGTTGCCGGGGCGCAGGTAGAACAGAAGCAGGCCGCTCTGAAAGCGGCGGAGGTGCGGCTGTCCTTCACGCAGATACGCGCATCGTGGGAGGACGGAAGCGGGACAAGGGTAGTCGGAGAGAAATACGTGGATGAGGGCACAATGCTCCGTGCCAATGACTCCATCGTTTCCATCCTGGACATTGACTCCATAAAAGCCAAAATATATGTTGCCGAGGAGGACTATTCCAGGGTGTACATAGGACAGTCCGTTGTCCTGACCACCGATGCTTATGTTGGCAGAGAGTTCACGGGAACGATCGTACGCATGGCTCCTGCATTGAAGGAATCCTCACGCGCGGCAGACATTGAGGTCGCCATCTCCAACCCGAAGCATCTGCTCAAGCCCGGCATGTTTGTGAGGGCGGAAATTGAGATGGCGCGCCGCGAGGGAGTAACGGTTGTGCCGTTCGCCGCCCTGGTAAAGCGTGACGAAAAACAGGGGGTCTTTCTTCTCAACAGAGGAGAAATGAAGGTCAGTTTTGTTCCGGTTAAGACGGGAATTGTCACCGCGGACCTGGCTGAAATTGTCCAGCCGGCCATTGAAGGATATGTTGTGACTCTCGGACAGCATCTTCTTGATGACGGGTCAAGCGTTGTCCTGCCGGAAGAGGAAAAAGAAAAATCGGCAGTCCCTCATAATTCAGGCGTACCAGGAAGAATTCGGGATAAAGGAAGCAGACCATGAAAATGTCCGAGTTCTCAATTCACCACCCCAAGCTCACCACCATGGTGGTGCTCATGGTCATAATCATAGGCGTCGTGTCCCTGCGCCAGCTTCCAATTGATCTCATGCCGGATATCTCCTACCCGGCTCTCAACGTATCGGCGACATATGAAAATGCAAGTCCGGAGGAGATAGAAGAGCTTGTGACCCGTCCCATAGAGGAAGCCATGAGTGCAGTCCCGGGTGTTGAGGAGGTTGCATCGGTATCGTCGGAAGGAACAAGCCGGGTAACGGTATCCTTTTCATGGGGAACAGACCTGGATACCGCGGCAAACGACGTGCGGGACCGCCTTGACCGGGTGATGCGGCAACTGCCGGAAGACATGGACAGACCCTCACTTTTCAAATTTGACCCGTCCAGCATGCCGATCCTTATCATGGGCGCTTCCGGCAACATGGATCCCATTGAATTGCGCAGGATCATAGATGAACAGGTCAAATACCGTGTTGAACGGGTGCCCGGCGTGGCGTCTCTGGACGTGAGAGGCGGCCTTGAGAGGGAAATACACGTTGACCTCTACCTGGACAAAATTAAGGGGCTCCGCCTCCCGCTTGATCAGATCCTGACTTCTATCAAAGCGAGCAACATCACCCAGCCGGCCGGAACGGTGGAACGCGGTAACTACGAAGCCGTCGTCCGCACCCCGGGAGAATATACAAACCTGGAACAGCTACGCGACACGGTCGTGGCCACGATTGACGGAGCGCCCGTCAGGATAAGGGATATCGCTTCCGTTGAGGATTCCTATCAGAAGGTTACCCGCATTGTCAGGGTGAACGGCCGTCCCGGCGTAAACCTGTCGGTTACAAAGCAATCCGGGAAGAATACGGTTGCGGTAGCACGGGCAGTTCTGAAGGAGGTTGAAAACATAAACCGGGATATCAAGCAGATAAAGATTATTCCCATAATAGATTCTTCGGACTATATCAGACGTTCAATATCTTCAGTCGGCTCTTCGGTTTTCTACGGCGGGTTGTTTGCCATCCTTGTATTGCTCTTCTTCCTGCGGAGCATCAGCAGCACGGCAATAATTTCTATCGCCATACCAATCTCAATAATTGCCGCTTTTGCTTTGATGTATTTTTCCGGGTTCACACTGAACATAATGACCATGGGCGGCCTTGCGCTGGGGATCGGGATGCTTGTGGATAACTCAATTGTGGTACTGGAGAATATCTATCGTATACGGGAAGGAGGCCTGGATGCCGAGCAGTCTGCCATAAACGGTACGCATGAAGTTGCGGCCGCGGTTATTGCAAGCACGCTTACAACGGTAGTGGTTTTTCTTCCTCTCATATTTCTGCAGGGCATGGCGGGAGTCATGTTCAAACAACTGGCTCTGGTGGTAAGTTTTGCATTGTTGTGCTCTCTTGCCGTTGCCCTGACGGTGGTTCCCATGCTGGCTTCAAAATATCTCCATCCCATAAAGCCGGCCTATTTTGCCGGTGAGACGCTTGCGCACAGGTTGGTCAGAACCAGCGGCAGGATGCTTAACGGGTTGGACAATGCTTACAAGAGAATCCTGCACCAGGCACTCTTGCACAGGAGAAGAGTCTTGACGCTGATAATTGCAGTTTTCATGGGAAGTCTTCTCCTGATTCCCCTTGTAGGTGTGGAACTCATGCCGCAGAGCGACGAGGGAGAAGTGCGCGTGGACGGCGAAATGGACGTGGGAACAAAGCTTGCCGTGGTTGATGAAAAGTTCCAGACAATAGACTCCATAGTCAGGAGAGAAGTTCCGGAAATAAAAAGTATGGTTGATGCCGTGGGCGGCACAGGCTTTATGTCTTCAGGCGGACATACCGGACAGATTCGTATTGCGCTCAAACCTCAAGCTGAACGGAAACGATCCAGCGAGCAGATTGCGTCCGTCCTGCGGCGCAAATTGTCGCATATTCCCGGGATGACCGTTCGCACGCGTGCGGGAACCGGAATGTTTACGAGAATGCTGTTGCGGGGCGGCGGAAGTTCCGACAGGGTGCAGGTGGAGATACGGGGCTATAACATGGATACTGCCGACGCTCTTGCCCTTCAGGTGAAAAATGCAGTGGAAAAGGTGGAAGGTATTACCGATGCGAAAATCAGCCGTGAATCCGGAAGTCCCGAAGAGCTTGTCATTGTGGACAGGCAGAAGGCTGCCGATCTCAAGCTGACTGTATCTTATATAGCCCAGATACTTCAGACTGCTATAGGAGGCAGTACGGCCAGTTACTACAGAGAGGGAGGGGATGAATACGCCATACTGGTCCGTTTCAAGGATGCCGACACGATGTCCATGGATGAGATGCTGGACCTCACGCTGACCAATTCCGCGGGACAGTCCGTGATGCTGCGGAGCGTTGTTGAAGTGCAGCCATACAGCGGGCCGGTCAGCATAGAAAGGAAGGATCAGGAGCGCATCGTTAGCGTATCGGCAAATACAAGCGACAGGGACCTGGGTTCCATCCTGAGTGATGTAAAGAGCAAATTGGGGGCAATTCCGGTGCCCAGGGATTTCACCGTGAGTTTAACCGGCGAATACGAGGAACAACAGAAGGCTTTCAGAGAACTGACAGGTGTTTTTATTCTTTCCCTGCTCCTTGTTTACATGGTCATGGTTTCACTCTACGAGTCTCTGCGCGATCCGTTTGTGGTAATGTTTTCCGTTCCTCCTGCGGTTATCGGCGTCATATGGATGCTCTTTCTCACCGGAACGACATTCAACATGCAGTCATTCATAGGTTGTGTTATGCTGGGCGGCATCGTGGTCAACAACGCCATAGTTCTTGTTGACTATATTAATCTCATGCGGCGCCGGGACAAACTGCCTTTGCGTGAAGCCATAGAAGAAGCCGGGCGGCGGCGCTTGCGACCGATCCTGATGACATCTCTTACCACCATGCTCGGCTTGTTACCCATGGCTCTGGGTTTAGGGGAGGGCGGAGAGTTCCAGGCTCCGCTGGCACGCGCGGTAATAGGGGGCCTGCTCCTGGCAAGCCTGATTACACTTTTCATTGTTCCGGTTGTCTATTTCATCTTTGAGAGCCGTCTGGAAAAGAAGGAGGAAAAACTGATTTCTTCCGGCCGGACAGAGGCATAGGTCAACAGAAAGAAGGAGGACCATAGCATGAGGAAGAAGAGAATATTTCCAGCAGATTTACTTACCCGTTTCTTAATTATCCCGGTTTTTTGCGCGTTATGGGTTCTTGAGTTTCCATGCATATCAGAAGGCGCGGAAAAACAGACCGTGCAAACAGGAGTTTCTTCATCTGCGGAAAACGTTCCGCTGGCGATAACGCTGGGGGACGCCATTGTTATGGCTCTCAAGAATAACCGCGCCTTGCGCGTTGAACGTCTGAATCCATCCATAAGAAAGACCTATGAGAATCAGGAGAGCGCCGTTTTTGACCCGGCCGTTTCAGCGGAGGTTTCCGCCTCCCGCGAGAGGTCATTGGAAACAACTGACACCACAGGCGGTATCACGGACGGAGGCGTGGAAATCACCAAGTTCCTGCCCACAGGCACGGAACTGTCAGCAGGAATAACTGCATACAGGGACTGGTCCGACCTTTACAGCGACAGGTACGGCACCCGGCTCGGGCTCACTGTTACTCAATCTCTCCTGCGGGGCGGGGGCATTGATTTCAACCTTGCCAGTGTCCGTCAGGCAAGGCTTGACACACTCTCTTCACAGTACGAACTGCGCGGTTTCGCGGAGAACCTGGTTGCAGAGGTTGAGATGACGTACTGGAATTATGCGCTTGCCATTCGTCAGATAGAAATCTACCGGCAGTCCGTAGACCTGGCAGAGCATCAGCTCAAGGAGACCGAAGAAAGGATCAGCGTGGGAACGATCGGGGAGATAGAGCTTGCGGCGGCCCGGGCAGAACTGGCGCTCCGGAAGGAAGCCATGATAAATGCGCAAAGCAACCTTGAAAGTATTCGCCTGCGGCTGCTGCGACTTCTGAATCCGTCAAATAACGGATTGTGGAATCGCGGGATAACGCTCAAGAACCTGCCTGCAGTGCCGGACGTGAAACTTGACGATGTGGAGTCTCATTCGGCAGTTGCGCTGCGCATGCGGCCCGACCTTAACCAGGCGCGGCTCGCCATAAATCGCGGCGATATAGAGATAGTCAAGACAAAAAATGGACTGCTTCCCAAAATGGACCTTTTCATCAATCTTGGAAAGACGGGATATGCGGATTCGTTTGGCGGTTCAGCGGAGGATATCGGCGGAAAGGGTTATGACATTTCCGGCGGGATTGCTTTTGAGTGGCCCATAGGCAACAGGGATGCGGAATCGCGCCACCGCCGGGCTGTTCTCGGTCGTCAGCAGGCAGGAGAAGCGCTGGAAAACCTTACACAGCTGGCAGAGCTTGACGTGAGGCTTGCCTACATAGAGGTCAACCGCGCGTCCCAGCAAATAACGGCAACTGCCGCCACCCGGAGTCTGGAGGAGGAAAAACTTCGCGCGGAAACTGAAAAGTTCAGTGTCGGCAGGTCAACTGCACTGCTTGTAGCCCAGGCGCAAAGAGACTTTCTGGATTCTCAAATAACGGAAGTGCAGGCATTGGTAAACTACCTGAATTCTCTGGTTGACCTGTTCCGTCTGGAGGGTTCTCTCCTTGAAAGACGCGGCGTCTCTACCGATTCCCTTCACTGAAGAAGGTTTGAGATGTTGATATAATCACCATGATTGATGAGAAAAATAACCTGATACACGGGCCTGTGTTACAGTCCATCATTGCGATATCCATGCCTATTATTCTTGCCAGTTTTTTGCAGACGGCATACCAGTTGACGGATACCTTCTGGGTCGGCAGGCTGGGAACCGCCGCCATCGCCTCGGTCTCTTTGAGTTTCCCGGTTATCTTCCTTATAGTCTCTCTGGGGGGAGGGTTATCCATTGCCGGTACAATACTGGTTGCCCAGTACAAGGGCAAAAATGACGAGAAAGCCGTGGACCATATTACCGCCCAGACTCTGTTAACGGTTCTCGTGATTTCTGCAATTCTTTCCTGCACGGGTTACTTTTTATCCCCGTATTTCGTCAAGCTTCTGGGTGCCGGAAAAGACGTGTTCACAAACGCGGTCTCCTACATGAGAATCTCTTTTACGGGCGTGATATTCATGTTTGCTTTCATGGTTTTCCAGTCGCTGATGAGGGGAGTTGGAGACGTAAAAATACCGATGTATATTATTCTCGGAACGGTTCTGATGAACCTTGTTCTCGATCCCCTGTTCATATTCGGTTTTGGTTTCATCCCGGCTTTTGGGGTTGCAGGTGCAGCTATTACCACAGTTTTCACGCAGGGCATCTCGGCGATTATCGGTCTATACCTTATGCTGAAAAGAAAGTATCAGATACATCTTCACATGAGCAGCCTTAAGCCGGATTTTTCTCTCATCAGAAAGATGCTGGCCCTGGGGATGCCTTCATCGGTGGAGCAGTCAACGGTGGCTCTGGGAATGAACCTCCTGATATTCCTTGTGACGGGTTTTGGCACCGTTGCCCTTGCTTCGTACGGGATAGGGCAGAGGATACTCGGCTTTGTCATTATCCCTTCGCTCGGACTGTCAATGGCTACGTCAACGCTGGTGGGACAGAACATAGGTGCAGGCAAGATAGAGAGAGCGGAGGAAATAGTGCGGGTTGCAGGTTCAGCCGGTTTTGTTATCCTCACTTTGATGGGCGTCTTTATGTTTTTGTTTGCCGGACGGCTCGCAACGGTGTTTATACCTGGGGAATATGAGACAATAAGGATGAGTGCCAGGTTCATAAGAATAATGGCTTTATCGTTCGGATTCATAGGTATTCAGCGCGTCTTGAACGGCGCACTTGTCGGTTCAGGCAATACTCTGATTTCAATGATTTTATCCATCATCTCCCTGTGGGGTTTAAGGTTTCCACTGGCCTACTTCCTGTCGCGCCACAGCGGACTTGAGGAGACAGGCATATGGATAGCGTTTCCCGCAACCAACGTTCTCACCGCCGGGATAACGGGTGCATGGTTTTCCAGGGGAACATGGAAACGAAGAAGGATTACCGAGGAGATAGAGCTCATCACCGAAACCACCAGCGAAACCATCATAGAAGAAGGCATAGCTCCGTAATTCCTCTAACCGACTATTCTCACCCAAATCGGGTTTGTGTAACAGAAGAATTTCTCTTCTCCTTTTTGGGAGCAGGCCTCAATTCTGTAATAAGCAATTAGTTCTCTCTGCTCAATCGGAATATTTTTTCTCAAACCCTGAAGTCTTTCATTTTCTTTTAATGCCAATGCTGGATTTTCTAGGGGTTTACCGTTTTTTATAATTTTGATATCCTGCAATTTGCCAAATTCCTTTGTGTTCTTCCACTCCACTTTGAAACTGAAGCAAGAAAGTTGAAATTCTATATCTTCTCCTATACTGCCTTTCAGCAGTTTCCCCTTTCTCATACCATATATCCCAAAATCTACAACTGGCCCATCAGTGACAATGTATCTTCCGCTCTTCAGGCTTTCACTTAGACCTGCTTCTGTCAGTTCTTCACGAGAAACTAACGTTCTTACTTTGCCGAAAGCATTGTCAGTTATAAAATTGCCGGTCAAAGGGTTTACTACTATGCTATAGTTGAAATCCCCGTGTGCATCTGAACCCGCGACGATATATAATTTTCTAACAGGATTTAGGCTAAGGCCCTTCAAGAGATACTTATCCCACATTTTTATTCCATTTTTCCATTGCGTCTCATAATTGGAGGAGGCGATCATTTTTTGAAGAAGGGTTCTATCTCGCCGGAATTCGCCATTCTTCTCAAAAGGATCTATTGAATCTACGCTATGAATACGACACACTTCTCTAAACTTTGCGTTGAGAATTTGCAGTCCATAGAACTGCGGAAAGCGGAAGCCTTGATCATAATCACCATTATCGTCCTCCCAATTGATTTTGAATGCTGTAGGGTGTGCGGCAAAAGCAAATGCTAAAGAATGGCGTTTTAAGGAATTAAAGACCCCTGGTAAAGGATGAGTTCCGGAGAATGTTCCTCGAATAAAGTCTGCCCCATGGACAAGCAGATGCAAGTAATCTATCTGTTTGAATCTCTCTTTATTCTTTTCTACAGTAACTTCTTCTGAAGGAATCAAGATAAATTTTCCATCTTCTGACACGTCTTGTGCTTGCTGTTGCATATCCACAAAAGTCTTTGGATCCAAGTCGCAAGAGTGGTCTGTTATGGCTACCCATTGTAAACCAGAAGCTATGCCAGCAGCCTTTGCCATTCTCATCGGACCGCCGAATTCGGTCAAGTTATTTGTAAATTCTGAATGATAATGAATATCACCATACCGCCAAGTTTCGCTGATTTTTGGAAGAGATTCTTTGGCGAGATGAATTTTTAAATTCATTTCAAAGTTATACTCCTGTTCATCTATGCAAGCAAAAACGAATCTTACACCAATATGTAAAAAGTCTTTATCCTCGGTCTTGATATCCGAGCGTCTTAAAAAGGCAATCCTATACCAAGAGTTCTTTCCATTCCTATTGTATATTCCATCTTTATCCTCTTCCTCGAGAAAATAATAAGGCTTGTTATTTTTATCAACAATTTCCTTTCCATCTTCATTTTCTATCCTCGCTGTTGCATAGTCATAAAACTTGATTCTTGCTCCTGGATTCTTTATAGACATCCAATCATAAATATGTATGCTTTGAATCTTGATTCTTTTTTCTTGTGGGGGCAAATCAACAATTTCAACCAGTAAAGGAATATATTCTTGGTCTGGTTCTATTCTGTACGGAGCATCCGCTCTAAAAGAAGGAAATGTTCTCTTAATGTCCTTCCTTTCAAACAGCACTTCAAGTTCCTTGCCTTCCGTCAAAATCACTTCTTTCTCTATCGTTTCTTTCATTCTCTTCAAGAAAGGGGAGTTTTCAATTCTTATCACATAGGTTCCGGGTTCACTAATTTTTGTTGGCCACACAAATTGCTCTCTCTCTCCGGTAATCTCGTCAAGCGGTTCTGTGGCTCCCTTCTCGTAAACAGAGATCTTCCACTCTTTTGAAAGAGGTTTATATATGGTATGAAACTGTCTCAAGTCCACATACAATCTAGTTTTTTGCATTTTAAATACCTCCTTTTACTCAAATTGATATATCGGAATTATCATCAATAATTTCTATTAATCAAATTGTACCTCTTTTTCACAAGGATGATGAAAATTATTTCACCAAAGCAAAAGGCAGGATATATTTTCAAGAATTGCAAGGAAAATGTTTATTAACCCAAGAGGCATCTCTTCATTAGATTAAGAATAGTGGGCGAAATTTCTTAAGAGGCAAGAATTTGATATAATAGGGGAGATGAAGAAGAAAGATAAGCCAAAACCGTTTTTGAAGTGGGCGGGCGGGAAAACCCAGTTATTGAGTGAGCTTGAGTCGCACCTGCCGGAAAAGATAAGAAGGGCAGGGGTAATTGATTGTTATCTGGAGCCCTTCGTTGGAGGCGGGGCTTTCTTTTTTTATCTCAAGAGCCGTTACAAAGTCCCAAAGGCCTATCTGATAGACAATAATCCGGATTTGATTTTGGCGTATAATGTCGTAAAACGGGAACCTGAAAAACTCATTGAGAGACTTTTGCATTTTGAGAAGAAATACACGAAGCAGAAAGAGCAGGCGCGCACCAGTTTTTACTATGAAATAAGGGAGAAGTATAACGGTCAGCGGCTGAACTTTGACTACGACACGTTCTCCGGAAAATGGATTGAAAGAGCCGCTTATCTTATATTTCTCAACAAGACCTGTTTTAACGGTCTATACCGGCTGAACGCAAGAGGCGATTTTAATGTTCCGCACGGCAGGTATAAAAATCCCGGGATTTGTAATGCGGAAAATATCCGTGCCGTCAGCGAAGCGCTTGCCAATACCCACCTCATATGTGCGGACTTTTCAAAATGCAGGGATTACGTGCAGAAAGATAGTCTGGTATACTTTGACCCACCCTACAGACCCATAAGCATAACGTCAAATTTCACAGGATATACAAAAACAGGATTTCCCGATAGCGAGCAGTTGAGACTGGCCGCTCTTTGCAGGGAACTTGCCGATAGAGGCGTATATGTTCTGTTGAGCAATTCCGATTCTGCAAACGAAGGCAGGAAGGACAAGTTTTTTGATAAGATATACAGCGGATTCAATATTGAAAGGGTGCTTGCGAACCGGATGATCAACTGCAACGGCCAGAAGCGGGGCAGAATTCAGGAACTGCTGATTGCGAACTATTAAAATGCGATACAACAAGATATACCTGGACAAAATCAAGTGCAAAACTGATGAAGAGGTTTTTCAATATCTCATTGCGAACTTGAAGGAGACAATCACCAAGTGGGATTATTTCGTCAATTGGGCTAAAGTTTTTTCCAGGTTGAAGAACATAGAAGTGGAGCTTAACATCATCAATTATCTGGTTGGCAAAGATAATATTGAATCCGAATTCCTGGACTTGCTGAAAAAGTATCCGGCAGTTGCGGGGATTATACCTGCCCTGGTTGCATCCCGGGAAAACAGTTTCAAAATTTTGAGCAGTTTCGGCTATGATAAATTTGTCTATGAAAATTTTTCATTTCAGAAAAGAGCCTCCCTGTCAGAAAAAGAAATGAAAAGAATCGTCATTTTTGCCAGAGAATCGGGATTTCTTGACTTGCTGGGGTCAAAGAAGATAAAGAATGTCGTTGACTATGTCATAGGTGTTGAAGTCGGACTGGATTCCAATGGCCGCAAGAACCGCACAGGGAAAATGATGGAGGACATAGTTGGATTTTTTATCAGGGATATATGCGCGAGAAATAACTTTGAATATATAACCCAAGCTGATTCCGCAAAGATAGATTCTGCATGGGGATTGCATCTTACGGTGGACAAATCCTCGCGGAAAATGGATTTTGCAGTCAATACAAAGAAGAATCTGTATCTTATTGAGGCGAATTTCTACGGAGGTACAGGTTCAAAATTGAAGTCAACGGCAGGTGAATACAGAACCATGTTTGATTACTGGAAGCAAGACGGCCACAAGTTCGTCTGGATTACGGATGGATTGGGGTGGAAAGCAACACATCTGCCGCTCCGGGAGACATTCAATCATATAGATACAATACTCAATCTGGAGATGGTATCCAGGGGACTGCTGGAAAGTATTCTTGCCGGAGCTCTATAGGAAATCATGCCTGAAAATAAGACAAGCAGAGATTTTGAGCTGGAAACGACTACTGTCTGGTCATTTCCTCAAAGAGGGACGTGGGCGACGCATTCCAATAATGCCAGGTTTCGCGGCAACTGGGCACCGCAGATTCCCCGCAATCTTATTTTGCGGTATTCCGAAAAGGGAGACGTCGTTTTAGACCAGATGTGCGGTAGCGGAACTACCCTTATAGAATGTAAACTGCTGGAGCGTAATGCAATTGGCATTGACATAAATCCGGAAATGGTCAAGTTGACTGAAAGTAATTTGAATCTTCCCGTGTGCGCCGAGCATGCCTGCTCAAGCATTTCAGTAAAACAGGGAGACGCCCGTGAATTAGTTGGAATTGAGGATAACAGTATAGATCTTATCGCTACGCATCCTCCATATTCTGACATCATAAAATACAGCAATGGCGAAATACCGGGCGACCTGTCCAATATACACAGTGTTGATGATTTCTGTGAGGAAATCAAAAAGGTGGCGGTAGAGAGTTACAGAGTCCTAAAAAAAGGCAAACGTTGTACCATCTTGATTGGTGACACCCGCAGAAAGAAGTATTATATCCCGCTGGCATTCAGAGTGATGCAGGTTTTTCTGGATGTCGGTTTCAGTCTAAAAGAAGATGTTATCAAACATCAATGGAACTGCAAGACAACACCTTACTGGTCAACCATGTCAAAGAGGTTCAATTTCCTGCTCATAATGCACGAGCACCTGTTTGTGTTTGAGAAATGAAACAATATTGAGGCCTGACAGGAATTTCAAGGATCTGCAGTTTTTTTGGCGGAGGTTCTTCTAAGATCAAAGCGGATTATTGCCACGACCACAGAGCTCATTATGAAGATTTCCGTCGCAACACCGGCATATGACCTCACCACGCTATTGTAGACAAGCCATAAAGGAGTTACTGACAGGAACAGCCATCTCATGCGTTTTGTTTCCTTGCTCCATAACGACATGCACTCCAGTGACATCCCTGTTACAGGGAATAGACTGACGTAACCTTCCCACGTGAACAATCCGGCAATCCAGAACAGGAAAATGAAAATGTACAGTGTGGCCCTGTTGTTGAGATACTTTTTCCTGTCTCTAAGATTGAAAATGTACGTTCTTACAGCGGCGAGACCGTTCATGGCCGCACCGGTCCAGGCTTTAAGAAGTATGAAATGTATGGTAAAAAACAGCGCTGCGAGCACCAGAACTGCCAGCGTGAATGACTTCCTGTTTTTCTGGAATGAAATGATGACAAACAACAGCCCGATCAGTCCTACTATCTGTATGAAAATGAAATTCATAATGGGATTTCCCCGGAAGCAACAAAGTCTCCGTATGGTCGGTCCGGTTTGTCCGGTAAAAATGGCGGACCAGCAGCCGATCAGGGCTTCAGGAAGAGCTCTATGACAGGTACGGTGACATCTGGTTTTACCATGGGAAGCGTGAGAGCCAGTCCTTCTCTGTCTGTGCCGGTTCTCTTCTGCTGTTCCTGGTACCACTCTTCCATCATCATCTTCACTTCGCTCGCATCGTTCAGCAGTTGCGCATATTCCACCCTGTCTTTATACGCCTTGCCGTCAAGGTAAAGGTGCCTGTAGGGCCATGCGAGCACGTGGACATAAAGGCGGTTGGTTTCCGGATTGTAGGTCAGTTTGCAGTTCTCCGGAGCCGTGAATCCTGCAGGCGCCTGCGTGCACCCGTATATTGAGCGGTCGTGCCGTTTCATCCACTCGCCCATACCGTTGAGTCGCTCAACGGCTCTTGCGTCAAACTCTCCCCTGCCTGTAGGCCCGACGTTTAAAAGCAGGTTGCCGCCCTTGCTCACGCAGTCTACAAGCGTCCTTACCAGCTCGTCAACACTGCGCCACGTCATTTCGTCCCTGTGATATCCCCAGGAGCCGCTGAATGTCTGGCATGCCTCCCATACCACCGGCTGTCCGTTCACCTTAACCCATTCTCTCGGCTGGAACTGTTCCGGAGTTTTTATGTCCCAGCCTTCGTCAAGGTCCAGCCTGTCGTTGAGAACTATTTTCGGCATCAGCTTCCTGATTGTCTCGTAGAGTTTTTCGCTTTCCCAGTCTTTTCTTCCCTTGCCGGTTCCGTCAGGCTTAACATAGGAAAAATCCAGGAACATCAGGTCAATCTTCCCGAATTCCGTCAGCAGTTCCGTTATCTGTCCCCGGAGATACTGTGCGTATTTGGACTGGTTGCGCTTCATGTTGAGCGTGTCTTTATCAGGGTTGTTCCTGTAAGGCCCGACATACGGGTCTATGACATACTGTGGATGGTGCCAGTCAATAAGTGAATGGTAGAGTCCTACGTGAAGTCCTTCCTTGCGGAATGCCTCAACCATCGGTCTTAAAAGATCTCTTTTTGCAGGAGTGTTCGGTGCCTTATAATCCGTCAGTTTTGAATCCCAGAGGCAGAATCCCTCGTGGTGCTTGGTGGTGATGGCAAAATATTTCATTCCGGCATTCCTTGCCGTTCTTGCCCACAGCGCGGGGTCGTAGAGGTCAGGGTCAAAGTGTTTGAAATACCTGCGTTCGTACTCTCCGACGGGGATTTCCTCGTGGTGCATGAGCCACTCATGTCTTGCGCCGAGGGCGTAAAGTCCCCAGTGGATGAATAGTCCGAACCTGCTTTTTGCGAACCAGCTTGTGTCTCCTTCGGTCTTTCTTACTTTCTCGTCCATGACAATCTCCTGTTTAGAAATTTCTTGGGATTTGGCAATGTAGATTTGCTCTCTCACTACTTTATGTTTTTACTGACCACTAATCACTTATCACTGCCTTGTTGTGGAGGATAAGGGATTCGGCTCCCTCGCCTCCCGATACGGCTCGGGTAGGCCACCCGCATGGCTCCTCTTACTCATCGGAGCCAGACATCTTCGCTCCCTTCGAATCCCTTCTCAAAGAAGCTTGTTGTGGAGGATAAGGGATTCG
>CAYQXZ010000011.1:20223-23871 GCA_964421645.1 uncultured bacterium | reverse complement strand
ATAGGGCAGACTACCCTCTCATTCAAAGATTATTTCAAGACCGCATGTTCTCTTGTGCGCTGTACGGATTTCAAGGCAACGGTGGTCTATAACACGATATGCCGGGTCACGGGCGAACGGCAGGATGAGTCCGCGGAGATAAGCAGGACGGCGGACATGGTGTTTGTCCTGGGAGGTAAGACCAGTTCAAACACGGCAAAACTCCATCAGACCTGCAGCCGCTTCAACAAGAGGGTTATGCACATTGAAACGCCGGATGAGCTGGAAGGGATTTCTTTAGCCGGCGTTGAGTCCGTGGGATTGATTTCCGGAACTTCAACTCCGGAGGATTTTATATTTGAAGTAAAAGAATATATGAAAAAAAAGGGATATGGGGAGGTGCGGCATAATGAGCACACAGGACGTAGGAAAACTTCTTGAGGAGAAAATAGCGGGTTTCAAACCCGGATCTCTGATCAGGGGAAAGATTGTGAGGGTTGTAGGGGAGGAGGTCATCGTAGACATAGACTACAAGTCTGAAGGCGTGGCGGCAAAGGAGGAATTCAAGCGGGAGATTGACGAGATTGTTCCCGGGGAAGAGGTGAACGTAATAGTTGAGTCCCTTGACCCGGACGTGCACGGGCTGATTCCTCTTTCAAAGGAGAAGGCGGACGTGATTCTTAACTGGGAGAAGGTTGAAAAATCCTACGAGGAGGACAACGTCATAGACGGGTTTATCTTCAGGAGCGTCAAGGGAGGGTTCAGGGTGGACATAGGCGTTATTGCTTTCCTTCCTGCCTCGCAGGCGGATACAGCACCCTTAACCAATCCTTCGGCGCTTGTCGGCAAGAAGGCGCAGTTCAAGATAATCAGCCTGGATACGTTGAGAAGAAACATCGTGGTTTCAAGGCGGAAGTTCCTTGAAGAAGAGAAGGAAGTCAGCAGGAAGGACTGTCTTGCCGCGATGCAGAAGAACCAGCTGGTCACCGGAACGGTCAAGAACATTGTGGACTACGGCGCCTTCATAGAGCTGGACTACGGAATCGTGGGACTTCTGCACCTGAACGATATGAGCTGGGGAAAGATAAGCTACCCGTCCCAGGTTGTGAGCCTCGGGCAGAAAATAGAGGTTGTAATCCTGGACGTGGACGTTGATAAGCAGACCGTCTCTTTCGGACTGAAGCAGAAAACCGCGAATCCGTGGGAAAACGTTGAAGAAAAATATCCGGTGGGCTCCACGGTGGAAGGCAAAGTCGTAAACATCACGGACTACGGCGCTTTCATCAAGATTGAAGAGGGAGTGGAGGGTCTTCTGCACATCTCCGAGCTCTCGTGGACCGGAAGGGTAAAACGGCCGTCGGAAATCGTTGCAATGGGTGATAACGTGACGGTTCAGGTCATAGATATAAAGAAAGATGAACAGAGAATCTCTTTCAGCTTGAGGGAACTGGAGCCGAATCCCTGGCCCGAGATAGTGGAAAGGTATCCGGTGGGGAGCATAGTCAAAGGCAAGATCTACAATATAACCGATTTCGGCGCATTCGTGGAGATAGAGCCCGGTATTGACGGATTGCTGCATATATCCAACATTACCGATGAAACCATAAAACATCCTTCGGAGGTCTTGAGAAAAGGGCAGAAGATAGACGTGAAAGTCCTTGAGATAGACGCCGGGAACAAGAGAATTTCTCTCGGGATGAAACAACTTGCTGAGCATGAGAAGTCTCAAGACACGGCCGGGCCGGATGCCGAAGAACAACAGGAAGAACAGAATCCCGAATCTTGAAGGCAAAATCATTTGCCCCTCACGAGAGAGCTTAGAGTGTGAGAGTTCGGGGTAAAGGAGGGAAACGATGAGAGTGCTGATAGCGAAAAACTATGAAAAGATGTCTAAAGAGGCGGCGCAGATTGTCTATGAACTGGTAAGGAGAAAGCCGAACTGCGTGCTGGGTCTTGCCACAGGCAGTACTCCGCTGGGTCTATACAAGGAAATGATAAGGATGCACAAGGAAGACGGTCTGGATTTTTCAGGTGTAAAGACATTTAACCTGGATGAGTATTACGGACTGTCTCCTGAACATCCGCAGAGCTACAGGTATTTCATGAATGAGAACCTTTTCAAGGGGATCAACATAAAGCCCGAGAACACAAAGGTTCCGGACGGAAGCGTAAAGATGCAGGAAGTGGAGCAGTACTGCAGAAGGTATGAAGAACTTATCAAGCAGGCAGGAGGAATAGACCTGCAGGTGCTGGGCATAGGAGGGGACGGGCACATTGCTTTCAACGAGCCGGGTTCTTCCCTCGGATCCCGGACCCGTGTTGTTGCCCTGGACGAAAAGACGATTGAAGACAACTCCAGGTTCTTTGACAGTTCGGATGACGTACCAAAATTTGCGCTGTCAATGGGGGTTGGCACAATTCTTGAGGCAAGAGAGATTATTTTCCTGGCGACAGGCGCAAAGAAGGCCGGGGTCGTTGCAGAGGCTCTTGAGGGTCCGGTTACAAGCATGATCACCGCCTCTGCCCTTCAGCTCCATCCGAGGGTAACCGCCATACTGGATGAAGACGCGTCCGATTCGCTCGAAAGGGTTGCTTTTTACAGGTTTGCAGCAGACGCGGAAAAGCAGTCGGGCACCAAACTCTTCTAAAATATTCTCCTTACATCCTCTCCCTTAGGGGAGAGGTAGGGTGAGGGGGTAAAGGATTCAAGATGGATTTAATAGGCGGATTCGCAGAGAAGGCGAAGAAGTTAAACAAGAAAATTGTGTTGCCGGAAGGTATGGATGAGCGGATACAGCGGACCGCCGAGAGACTGGTCAGGGAGGGAATTGCCAGGCCTGTACTGCTCGGAAAGAAAGAGGAGATACTGTCCGCCGCAGGAAAAAACGGTATAGACTGCTCCGGCGTTGAGATTGTTGATCCTTTAACTTCTCCGGATTTTCAGCGCCTGGTGAATCTGTACAGCGAGAAAAGGAAGGTTAAGACAGGGGTGGCGGAAAGACTCCTCAAGAAAGAACTTGTTTTCGGTGGCATGATGCTTTCCGCAGGCATGGTGGACGTTATGATAGCAGGGGCTGCCAGCACAACCGCAAGCGTTATCCAGGCGGCGGCCCTTACGGTTGGTTACAAGCAGGGGATTTCAACTCCTTCCAGTTTCTTTATAATGGCTCTGCCCGGCGGGAAAATACTTTTCTACGCTGACTGCGCGGTGAACATAGATCCTGACTCCAAACAGATTGCGGAAACAGGCATTACCACCGCGGAAAGTTACGCAAAGATTATGGGGCAGCAGCCAAGGGTGGCATTCCTCTCTTTTTCCAGCAAGGGTTCCGCCTCCCATCCGTTTGTTGAGAAGGTGCAGAAAGCTGTTGCCGCGGCAAAAGAGATGGCAGGCGATACCGTGATGCTGGACGGCGAGTTCCAGGCGGATACCGCACTGGTTGAAGCGGTGGCGAAGAAGAAACTCAAGGAACCTTCCTCTGTTGCCGGGCAGGCGAACGTATTGATATTCCCGGACCTTAACTCGGGCAACATAGCGTACAAGCTGACCCAGTATCTTGCCGGAGCCGGTGCGTTCGGACCGGTACTTCAGGGGTTTGCGAAGCCGGTAAGCGACCTTTCAAGGGGTGCGAAGGTTGAGGATATCGTGGGAATAGCCGCCATCACCAG
>CAYQXZ010000011.1:8120-20123 GCA_964421645.1 uncultured bacterium | reverse complement strand
ATGAAAATACTGATTTATGAAGACGGGAAATGGAGCAATCTTACTCCGATGTGTTTTATCAAGTGCGTTTTTGAGCTCCGCTGCGGGTTTGACTCGCTTCTGGACAAGATTTCAGCCATACTGCCGGCCGGAGATAAGGGGTTCTGGGTGCGTGACTACATGAAGGGCCTTGCAGGAAAGAAATTCGGACTGCCGGTCAACGATGAATCGTTCTTCAGCAACGACCTGCTGATAGTAAACGGCAGGTGGCTTGCCGCGGCGCAGGACAAGATAGCACTCTCCGGGGAGAAAATTATAAAGAGCGGAGATAACATGGTATACGGCTTCGTTAAGAAAGAGACCGCGTCAAAATTTTGGAATGGGAATTTTGACGAATTCCTGCAGAAAATCAAAGAGACGGTTCCGTCCGAGGAAAAAACCCTGAAGTGCGTGGATTACCCGTGGAACTTGATAACATGGAATCCTTCGGTTCTGAAACAGGATTTCGCAAGGTTCGGAAAGAAAGGCGTGAAGGGGATATTTCATTCAATGTCTGCAGTCGTCGGTGACCAGAAAGCCATATATATTGCGGAAGGCGCTGCGGTTCACCCCTTCGTTACCCTTGACACCACCCACGGGCCCATCTACATAGACGATGGCGCGGAAGTTTTCCCTTCGGCAAGGATAGAAGGTCCGTGCTACGTTGGAAAGAAGACGATGATCATGCCCGGCGCAAACATAAGGGAAGGAAGCAGCTTCGGGGACGTGTGCAGGGTGGGAGGGGAGGTTGAGGAGTCCATTTTCTACTCCTATGCCAACAAGTACCACGACGGTTTCATCGGGCACAGCTATATCGGAGAGTTTGTCAACCTCGGCGCACTGACGACCAACAGCGACCTGAAGAACGATTACAGCACTGTCAGCGTGTACATGAACGGCGTGCTGACGGATACCGGAGACCTGAAGGTCGGCTCTTTCATCGGAGACCACACCAAGACCAGTATAGGCACGCTTTTCAATACGGGCACGGTTGCCGGGATGATGTGCAACATAACGGCGGCGGCTATTCTCCCGAAGGCCTTCCCGTCCTTCACATGGTACGTAAACGACAAGTTCATGAAGGGCTACGGTCTGGAGATGATGATTAATACCGCAAAGACCGTCATGGGGAGAAGGAAGAGAGAGATGCCCGTTGAGGAGGAAGAAGCGATAAGACACGTGTACGAGGTGACGGCGGAAGAGAGAAAAGAAAGCATAAGGAAGAGCCGCAAGTTGAGCAAGTAAACAATCCGGGGGAAAACCATGGAGAGAGTAGAGGTTGAAAACAGGGTGAAGAAGGTGACGGCAGAGGTGCTTGGCGTTGATGAGTCGGAGATAAAGACGGAAAGCAGGTTCGTTGACGATCTTGGAGCCGAGAGCGTGCAGAGCCTGGAGCTTGTTGCCGCGTTTGAGGACGAGTTTGACATTGAGATGGAGGAGGATGCGGCGCTTAAGGTCCAGACGGTCGGAAAAGCGGTGGAGTTTATACAGAAGCACCTGGAAGAAAAATAGATGTGTAGACCCTGTTCGCCTCCCCCTTGAGGGGGGAGGCAGGCATCCACCGAAAGGTGGGTGCGGTGGGGGTGAAAACAGACAAATAGAACTCCCCTCATATGCAAGCGTAAACGGGGGAATTCGGGGTAAACGGGACAAGTGAAAATACTGGTGATAAACTGCGGGAGCTCCTCGGTCAAATTCAAGGTTTTTGAGATGCCGGAAGAGACAATTCTTGCGGACGGCAGCGTGGAAAAGATAGGAGAGGAAGAATCCCTTTTTTCATACAGAAGGGGAGGAAGGGAAGTCTGCAAGAAGAAGCCCGTGCAGGTGAAGAATCACGAGGAAAGCCTGCAGGTTATCGCAAAGACCCTGGTTGACAGGGAGACCGGCATTGTAAAAGATGTCAGGGAGATAACCGGCGTCGGTCATAGGGTCGTGCACGGGGGCGAGGGTTTTGATAAAAGCGTCCCGCTGAACGAGGAAATCATCAAGAAAATAGAAGACTATGTTTCGCTGGCGCCCCTGCACAACCCGCATAACCTGTCGGGTATCAGGGCATCAATGAAATACTTCCCGGAAAGCATGCAGGTGGCATCCTTTGATACGGCTTTTCATACCACGATCCCGGAAGTCGCATACCTTTATCCCATACCCTACGAGTTCTATGAAAAGTACCGCATCCGAAGATACGGTTTTCACGGGACCTCGCACCGGTACGTTGCCCGCCGCGCCGCGGAGCTTATGGGCAAAGACAAGTACGATATCAACGTTATAACCTGTCATCTTGGAAACGGGTGCAGCATAACCGCTGTAAAAAACGGACATTCGGTTGATACCAGCATGGGGCTTACCCCGCTGGAAGGCCTGATGATGGGTACCCGGTCGGGAGACATAGACCCGGGTATTATATTCCACCTCATGGAAAGCCTCGGATTGAGCAGTCAGGAGGTCAACAACCTGCTGAACAAGAAGAGCGGGCTGCTCGGCCTTTCCGGGGTCTCAAATGACTTCCGCAACCTCCTGGAGAACATAGAAAACAGAAGGGTCGCCCTATCCGTTGACGTTTACAGTTACAGGGTGAAAAAATACATCGGTGCCTACATGGCGGTACTGGGAAGGACGGACGCAATCGTGTTCACGGCCGGCGCAGGCGAAAAGACCCCTGAAGTGCGTGAAAAAGCCCTCTCCGGCATGGAAGAGTTCGGGATCATCCTGGATAACGAAAAGAATTACAAGAACTTCTCCAACGAAGGCGAGATTAACGCTCCGGATTCAAAAGTGAAGGTGTACGTAATCCCCACTAACGAAGAGCTCCGCATCGCCTTTGATACCTACTCTGCGTCTCTATAACTCCTGCCAGGGAATGGCGGTAACTTTTTCGGTCATTTGCAGGCGCCGGGGGACTCTGCAGACGATGAATCCACGCCTTGCTCGTTCCGGATACGTGTTGATAAAAGTAACGAGGTGGCGTGCATCTGCTTCCCGCGGACTGTCCGTCCACTTCACTTCTATGGGGATTGTCTCACGAGGCGTTTCAAGAACTATGTCCACTTCTGCGCCGGAAACGGTACGCCAGAAATACAGCTTGTATGTTCTTCCAAGATACCCGCAGCGGTGCCATAATTCCGTGGTTGCCCATTGCTGGAAAAGCGTGCCGGCCTGTACGGATAATATCTGTTTGTCAATCGGGATTCTGGCTAACGAATTACGCACGCCAGTGTCAAAAAAGAAGAACATGGGAGTCGTGAGCAGTCGTTTTCTCGCTCTTTTTGCATATGGGGTTAACCAGTAACCAGTGTAGGTATCCACCAAGAGCTCGTAAAAAGACCTGATTGTAGCAACCGGTATATGTGTCTGATTGGAAATATTGGTGAGGTTCATTAGTTGTCCTGCTTCCAGCGCGGCTAACTCAAGAAATCTGCTGAAATACCCGATATTGCGCACCAGCGCTTCCCTGCGGATTTCTTCCTCCAGATATATTTCGGCATAGGATTCAAGAGTTGCCCTGCGGGCATCTTCTTTTTCTTGCACAATCCCCGGCAGATTGCCGTATAGGAGAATATCTTCTATTACCGCGGCCGGGAATGCGGGATGGAATCCTTTTGTTTGCGGGAGGGGAAGGATCTTTGAAGTTTTTGCACCTTTTCTTTCTCCAAGCACGAGAGGAAAAAGATGGTATTGATGAGCCCTGCCCGGCAGAAGGTTTGCGGATGAAGCCCGCAGTTTTCGTGAGGAACTGCCGGTGAGAATAAATGAGAATTTACCGGGATTTTCGTCATAAAGCAACTGCACATCATCAAGAATATCGGGGACTTTCTGGATTTCATCAATGAGCACAGTTTTTATTGAAGACTCGGCGCGGAGCATCTGCACAAGTTCCCCGGGATTCCTCTCGAAGCGAAGCCGTTCCTGCCTGTTTTGGAGATTGATAAACAGCGTGCGGGATGATGACATGGACGTCAGCAAGGTGGATTTACCTGTTTGTCGCGCTCCAAAAAGCAGGCGGACCTTCTTGTCGGAAGTCTTCCCCTTGAAGGATGTTTCAATAATGCGCGGAAAAGATTTTGCCATACAACCCCCTGTTTTATCGTTATCTTGATGTAAATTATACAGTATATTTTACAGCAAGATGAAAACTTGTCAAGAGGAAAGAATGTTTGCCCTCCGCATGTTCCGGATTTCATCCTGCCGCAACAGCAAGATTGTACAGGTTGCAGAACAAATAAATTAAGGTATACAGGGAATTCTGCTGTATAATTTATTGGTTGGAGGGGAGGGAAACCCACATGTCATGGAAATACTTCAATCCGGTGAAGATAGTCTTTGGCGAGGGGGCGCTGTCCGAACTTGAAGGATGTCTCAAGGGGCAGCGTATTCTCCTGGTGACGGACAGCCGCTTGTCTTCTTCCGGGTTGGCGGGGAGGGTGCAGGACATTCTGAAGGATAAAGAGGTTATTCTTTATGACAAGATACAGCCGAATCCTTCTTCCGGGAGCGTGAATGAATGCGGGAGACTTGCGGGAGAGGGCAGGGCGGAAACCGTTGTCGGGCTTGGAGGCGGAAGCTGTATTGATGCCGCAAAAGCGGCCGCGCTCGTTGCACGGACAGGGGCCCGGATTGAAGAGTTTCTCGGCGGCGCAAGGAAGATTGAGGGGCGCGGCCTGCCGGTGGTGGCAGTTCCGACTACCGCCGGAACAGGAAGCGAGGTTACGCCGGTAGCCGTGATTACCAATGAAGAGAAAGACAGGAAACAGCCGCTCGGCTCCGAATATCTTTTCCCGGATATCGCGGTGGTTGACCCTGAATTAACCTGGTCTATGCCCGCGGCGGTTACCGCCTCTACGGGCATGGACGCTCTTTCGCACGGGATGGAGGCCTACTGGTCAAGAAACGCCCTCCCGGTTACGGACACCCTGGCAATTGCCTGCATGGTGAAGGTTCTTCGGTATCTGAAACGCAGCGTGCTGAACGGAAACGACAGGGAGGCGCGCCGCGAAATGTCTCTCGCTTCTCTTCTGGGCGGCATGTCTTTTGCCCTGCCGAAAACCGCGGCCGTGCACGCATGTTCATTTCCCCTGACGCATATATTCGGCATCCCCCACGGCACCGCGTGCGCGCTGACGCTTGTGCCTTTTCTTGAATTCAATTATGATGTAATGAAAGAAAAGATGGATTACCTTTTCAGGTGCGCCGGGTACGGGTCGCTTAAGGAGTTCAGCAGTGTCGTGGCTTCGCTTCAGAAAGAAATCGGCCTGCCGGCGAAGCTGTCGGAATGCGGCATCGCGAGAGAGGACATTGAGAAACTGGCGGACGAGAGTTTCCATCCGAACATACTTAACAATCCGAGGGAGGTCAGCCGCAAAGACCTTCTCGGCATATATGAAAGACTATGGTAGAGAAAACATTCAACAGGGAAGAATTTGACCGCCTGGCGGCAGAATTCCGTTACATAATCACGGATATCATATGCCGTTCGGGAAGCGGGCACCTGGGGGGAGCGCTCTCCCTGGTGGAAATCATAATTACCCTTTACTGGCGTGTCATGCGCATCAACCCGGAGAATCCGGGATGGCCTGACCGCGACCGATTGGTGATATCAAAGGGGCATGCGGGCCCGGTTCTCTACACTGCGCTGGCATACAAGGGATATTTTCCCGTCAGGGAACTGGTTACGCTTAATGCCGACGGTACGAGACTGCCCAGCCACTGCGACATGCTGCGCACTCCGGGGATAGACATGACCGCAGGCTCACTGGGACAGGGACTTTCCGCTGCCGCGGGGATGGCGCTGGGCGGAAGGATGGACCGGAAAGACTTCAGGGTTTTCTCCATCGTCGGCGACGGGGAGTCGGACGAGGGACAGATATGGGAGGCGGGTCTTTTCGCCGGACACCGCAAGCTGGATAACCTAATTGCCATTACCGACTACAACAAGTTGCAGATTGACGGCGCCACGAAGGATATCCTTGACCTGGAACCGCTTGCGGACAAGTGGCGCGCATTCAACTGGGATGTCCTGGAAATGGATGGGCACAACTGGGAAAACATATATGAGACTCTCGGCAGGGCGGTTGAGATGAAGGGAAAACCGAAGATGATCATCGCGCACACGGTAAAGGCCAAGGGACACTGTGTATTTGAGAACAAAGCGGAATCGCACAACATAAAGGTTTCTGACGAAAAGACGTACAGGGAGTTTGTTGAAAAGATGAAGGTGGAGGATTTTGACTGGCCCTACTGAAATGGAACTTCACGAAAAAGAGATGCGGCAGGTGTACGGGGAAACGCTTGTTGAGATGGCGAAGGAAAACCCGGACATAGTTGTCCTGGAGGCAGACCTGATGAAGGCATCCGGCACCACGGTCTTCAAGCAGGCCTTCCCGGAAAGGTTTGTTGACGTGGGAGTCTCGGAGGCAAACATGATAGGCGTAGCCGCCGGGCTTTCCACCCTGGGCAAGGTACCGTTCTGCGCCAGTTTCACTCCGTTTGCGAGCAGGCGGGTTTACGACCAGGTCACTATCTCGGTTGCGTATGCCGGACGCAACGTGAAAATCGTGGGCACCGCACCCGGGATAACCACCGGCGCCAACGGCGGCACGCACATGTGCTTCCAGGACCTTGCCATCATGCGGGTGATGCCGAACATGACGGTTCTTTCCCCGTCGGATGCGTATGAACTGAAATCTGTCCTGAACTGGATGGCACGGCATGACGGGCCTGTCTATATGCAGCTGATCCGCGGAAGGGAACCGAAGATGTTCGGAGACGGCTACATGTTTTCTCCGGGCAAAGCTGTGGCGCTTTCGGAGGGAAAGGACGTTACTATCGTATCAACCGGGTATCTCACAAGGTTCGCGGCGGAGGCCGTAAGGATACTCAAAACCAAAGGCATTTCATCAGACCACCTGCATTACCCGTGCATCAAGCCGTTTGACGTTGATACGCTGGTGAATTCTGCCGGGAAAACCGGGTTTGTCATAACGGTGGAAAACCAGAGTATCCTGGGCGGACTGGGGGGTGCGGTCTGCGAGACCCTCTCGGAATACTGCCCGGTGAAGATCAAGCGTCTTGGTATCCCGGACAGGTTCGGGGAGATCGGCTCCGAAGAATACCTGTTTGCGAAACATCATTTCGGGGTTGCGGACATTGTGGCGGCTGCGGAAGGGGGAACAAAGTGAAAATCGCGATAGGTTCCACGAGAGCGGGGCTTTCGTTGAAAAAAGACGTCCGGAATTATCTTGAGAGTGCCGGATATGCGGTTGAAGACCTCGGTATGCAGGAAGGCGGAGAGTTCATTCCCTACTATCAGGTCGCCGCAAGAATCGCCGGTGCGGTAAGCCGCGGGGAATACCAGAAGGCGATAATCATATGCGGCACGGGTGCCGGCAGTGCCGTTGTGGCCAACAAGTTCAGGGGGGTCTATGCCGTGCAGGCAAGCAGCGAGTACGAGGCACGGCAGGCAAAGGTCATCAACAACGCCAACGTGCTGGCTCTCGGCGAATGGATTACCCCGGCCAAGCATGCGGTTGAAATCGTCAAGTCCTGGCTTTCCGCGGAGTTTACCGAGGGATTTGAGCCGGACTGGCAGGCGTTTCTTAAACAGGCATACGGGAAGATACAGCAGATTGAGAGCGAAAACTTCAAATGAACGATGTCCTGTTGTTCACCACAATTTCCTGTATGGGCATGTTTATCCAGTCCTTTGCGGGCTTTGCAGGCTCACTCTTTGCGATACCTCTTTTCTCTCTCTTCCTGTCGCCGAAAGAAGCTGTTCCCATATACAATCTCGTGATGTTGTTTGTGAACGTCTTCCTGCTGTATGAAGCGCGGCGGCACATAGACTGGAAAAGGGCCGGCAGGCTCCTGCTGGGCGGGGTACCCGGAGTTCCTATCGGCGTATATCTTCTCGCCAGCCTGCCCGCGCATAGAATCCGCATCAGCATAAGCGTGGTGACGCTGGTCTTTGCACTGCTTTTCCTTTTCAGGGTCAGGGTGCGGCTGAAGGAGGATGCAGCAACCAGCGCGGGCGTCGGCTTCCTTAGCGGAATCCTCGGCGGAAGCATCTCCGAATCCGGCCCGCCGGTGGTTATCTTCGGACTTGCCAACGGCTGGGGAAAGGATGTCTTCCGCGCCTCCCTGCTCTCCTATTTCTTTTTCCTGTCCCTGACCGCGAACATTTTTTTTCTGTCCTTCTGCCTGTTTTCTCCACGGACCATGACCATTTTTGTGTCTGCGGCGGTGCCGACGCTGTTATGTGCAGGGCTGGGTATCCTGCTGAAAAACAAAACCGGAGAAGCCAGATTCCGCTATGCGATACTGGCGGTGATTATACTTGTCAGCATGCTTGGCTTTCTGCCCCATTAGAGAAACGCAAAAGGATCCAATTATGAAACGACCGATGTCTCTGGAGTTGAAACCCGGGATTGAAGATGCCGCCAGGCGCTGGAATGCCTATTTTGCCGGGGAGATCATTGACCGGCCGCTTGTATGGGCAACGGCAAAGCAGGCGAAAGCGGAACCGGTTGAAAAAATCACGTACCATGACTGGATTTACGGGGATATTGACGAAAACATTGACAAAACTCTCAAGGCCGCCCGGGCAATTTTCTGGGGCGGCGAAGCCGTGCCTTCCTTCTTCCCTTCTTTCGGGTGCGACGAGGTGGGAGTATATACCGGCAGCCAGCTTTACTGGAATGAAGATTCCCCTGAAACTGACTGGATTAAGCCGTATGTCAATGACTGGAAAGACGTATTGCCTCTTGACATAAAAGATGATAATTTCTACTGGAAACGCAAACTTGAAATTTACCGGCGCGGCGCTGAAAGACTGGCAGGAAAAATGGCCATGTCTCCACCGGATCTTCATACGAACATGGGCCTTCTGGCCGCAATTCGCGGAAGCGAACGGCTTTGTCTTGACCTGATAGACTGCCCTGATTTAATTAATGAGGCCATGGAGTCTGCAAGAGCTCTTTTCCCCAAAATATGGGGGAAAATGACGGAAGTCGGAAAGATGGACGAACTTGGCTACTGCCAGTACCTGTATTCAATGGAAGGAGCCGCGGCGCTGGAGTGCGATTTCAGCTGCATGATTTCACGGGAAATGTTCAGGAGATGGGTTCTGCCGGCGCTGGAGGAAGAAGCCTCTTACGTGAAGAATGCGGTTTACCACTGGGACGGGCCCGGGGCGCTGACGCACAGAGAAGCGCTGATGGGAAGCCGTAATCTGTATACTCTCGCGTTCGCGCCCGGGGCAGGCGGCGGCAGGCATATTGATTACCTGGACCTTCTGCTGGAAATCCAGAAACACGGAAAAGCCGTCCACGTAACCGGGACCATTGAGGAAATGAAATACATGCACAGGTTTCTTGATCCTGAAAAGGTTGCATATTTCACTTTTAATATGGACTCTCCGGAAGAAGTGGAGATGCTGCTGGAATGGTTTGTAAAGAACACCTGATTGATAAGAAGGACTTTCCATAAATAGAAGACGTAACCGGGAATATCAAAAGGAGGAAGTCTCTTATGGCTGAATTTCTAACTGTTACCGGGCCGCGGAAGATTGAATTTGGGGAGGTAAAGCTTCCCCGGATAAAGCCGACTCAAGTCAGGATAAAAACTCTCTTTTCCGGGATAAGTTCAGGCACGGAAATGACCTTTTACCGGGGCGACAATCCCTTCCTGAAGAAGGCTTGGGATCCGGAAAAGAGGCTGTTCCTTGACAGGCAGAAGGAGGAACAAGAGCACTATCCTGTCCGGCTCGGATACGAAAGCGTGGGAAGAATTATTGAGATAGGAAGCAAGGTGGAGAACCTTCGCAAGGGGGATATTGCCGTTACCTACTCAAACCACCAGTCCGAAGTGGCGGTTGAAGCGCAATACGTGTACAAACTTCCGCCCGGCCTGAAACCGGAAGAAGGACTGTTTCTTCCTCTGTCTGTGGTGGCCTATACTGTCATCCTTGACGCGCGCATTGTTCCGGGAGAGATCGTGGCTGTTTTCGGCATGGGGGTTGCGGGGCTTCTATCTCTCCAGCTGGCGAAATTGTCAGGTGCCAGGGAATTAATTGCAGTTGACTTGTGTGAGAACCGGCTGAATCTTGCAAAAAAATACGGAGCAGACCTGCTCATCAACCCGAAAACGACAAAAGACGTCGCTTTCCTTGTAAAAGAGCATACCGGAAACAGGGGAGCGGATGCGGTGGTTGAGATCAGCGGTTCGGCCAGGGCGCTCGGTGAGGCAATACGGTCGGCGGTCTTCAACGGCAGGGTGATAGTGGCATCTTTCTACGGCGGGCAGAAAGCGGATATACTGCTGGGCGAAGAATTCCACCATAACCGGATAAGGTTGATTTCTTCGCAGTCAGGAGGCACCAATCCGGAAGTCGGTTCTGCATGGACACAGGACCGCAAGATACAGGAGGCGCTGGAAGTCCTGCCGCGTCTCAAACTCAAGGAAATGATCACCCACAGAATCCCCTTCAAGGATGCGGGAAAGGCCTATGACCTGCTTGAAAAGAGACCGGAAGAGGCCGTGATGGTCATACTTGAGTATTGAAAACGGGGAAAATTACGACCGCGGTTGTGACAGCATGCCTGTCCGTGGTGTAGAAGTTGAAAGTCAACCCCGGAGGATTTGTTTTTCCCTTGAGAGCGACGGAAGGTTTTCCTCGGCGCCAGAGTATCTCTATGTCTTTGAAGTAGAAAGACTTCTGCATCTCTTCGGGCATGGCCTTCCACACGGCTTCCTTGAAAGAGAATGATATGCACAGCAGGCGGAGGGACTCATCGCTCTCCGGCATGTGCGAGAGCTCCCTGTCCGTGAAAATTCTGTTGATGAACCTGAAGCCGTATTTCTCCGTCACCTGCCGGAACCGCTTCAGGTCAACGATATCTATCCCCGTATATATCTCCAATGCGCTCTCCCTTGCAATTTTGGGCATTCTATTGTAAATTGTATAGGTCTTTTTGGCAACCGACAGTTACTATGAAAGAGGCGATAAAAGTAATCAAAGGCATGGTTAAGGAAGGATTAATCAACGATTATGCTGTCGGAGGCGGTATTGCGGCCATGTTTTACATAGAGCCGTTTCTCACGTATGACATAGATATTTTTATTCTGATAGAACGGAGAAAAGAAGAAAAAGTGGTATTGCTCACTCCGGTTTATGAATATCTGGAAAAGAAAGGTTATAAGTGGAAAGGCGAACACATAATTGTGGAGGGAATCCCTGTCCAGTTCATTCCTGCGGATGAGCTTGAGTCGGAAGCCATAAGAGACGCAAAAAAAGTCATGTATGAAGAAGTACAAACAAAAGTGATAAATCCCGAGTACCTGATTGCGATTCTCTTGAGGGCGGGCAGAAGAAAAGACGTGGAGAAAATTGAAAAGATTCTGGAAGAGATAAAGATAGACAGAGAGAAATTAATAGATATTCTAAGAAAATACAATCTGATGGACAAAATTGAGCGTTTGAGACTGTTATGAAGAACATGAAAATCGCGACAGGGAAAAACAGGGTCATAACTCGCAAGGAGTTGTTCAGTGCAAAAGAGGAGTTTCATAAAAATCAGGCCAAAATGCCTTTTGAGGAAAAAATAGCGATACTTGTGGAATTACAGAAAATCTCCTCATCAATAAGGCCTGCAGAGAACAGAATTGTGTGGAAAATTTGAAAAAAGTTCCTATGGCGGAAGAGAAGAAAATAGGGTTTGTGGGAGATGAAACAAGCGTGGAATTTTTCCGGGTATTCGGTGCGGAGATTTTCGGTGCGCACACGGTTGAAGAGGCCGACACGGTAATGAAGGGTATGAATATGGCGGACTATGCAGTGGTTTTCATTACCGAAGAAGTTTTTGACAGGGAGAGGTTCCAGAAATACCTGCTGAACAAGAAACTGCTGGTTATCCCGAGCTTGAAATCAGACAGGGGGAAGGGATACCGCCTCGTAGAAGAGTTAATCAGGAAAGCAACAGGCATGAAGGAGTA
>CAYQXZ010000011.1:0-8020 GCA_964421645.1 uncultured bacterium | reverse complement strand
AATTGTCAAGGTGAGCGGCCCGTTGGTGCAGGCAGAGGGGATGAAGTCGTCCAGGATGTATGACGTCGTGCGGGTTGGCGGCGACAGGCTGGTGGGCGAGATAATCCGGATGGAAGAAGACATCGCTTCCATACAGGTGTACGAGGAGACGGAGGGGCTGAAGGTCGGCGACCCTGTCGTGGACACCGGCGAACCCCTTGTCGTTGAACTGGGCCCCGGACTCCTTTCCAACATATTTGACGGCATACAGAGACCTCTTTCCCGCCTGGAGGAAAAGGGCGATTTTATCTTAAGGGGTATACAGATGCCTTCCCTTGACAGGGAGAAGAAGTGGGAGTTCAAGCCGTCGGTCAAGAAGAGAGACAGCGTTGAGGGAGGGGATATAATCGGTGAGGTGCAGGAGACGCCTATTCTTCTTCACAAGATAATGGTACCGCCCGGATTGAAGGGGGAGATAACGGAAATAAAGGAAGGAAGCTTCAGGGTGGAAGAAGCGGTGGGAAAGATAAGGACGGACAGCGGTGAAGAACAGCCGCTTTATCTCATGCAGAAATGGCCTGTCCGCAGACGCCGCCCGGTTCTTGGCAAAAAGCCGCCAAGGGAGCCGCTCGTTACCGGCCAGCGCGTCATAGATACCCTGTTCCCCGTCCTCAAGGGCGGAACCGCCTGTATCCCCGGACCTTTTGGCTCTGGAAAGTGTGTAACCGGAAATACTCCTATTTTGCTTGCAGACGGAACCGTAAAACCCATAGAAGAGATATACCGAAATGCTGAAAAATGCGGAGAGAAAACTGTAAAAAATAATGAAGAATACATAGAGTTAAAAAATCCCGTAGAGGTTCGTTCCTTTTCTGACGGCAAAATAGTTGAAGGGGTGGCCACTCTTGCGTACAAAGGATATACGGATAAGATTGTCAGGATTTACACGGATGCAGGCAGGATTCTGGAGGTTACGCCGGCACACAAACTTTTCAAGTTCAGGGAAGATATGAAGATAGAAGAAACTCCTGCGGCAACTCTGAAGGAAGGAGAATATCTTACTGCTCCGCGAACAGTTCTGTGCGGAAGCAAAAGGCATAAATTCTCTGTCTATGGAATTTTTCAGAACTACAGGAGTTCTGATAAAACGTTGAACCGGAAAGTAAGCGGCCTGATACATAAGATGAAGGAGGAAAGAGGTACTTTGCAGAAAGTTGCCGATGAACTGAATATTTCCTGGGGGATGTTAAGAAAATATTATAATGGGAATAACAATCCGACTCTTAAATTTGTAGAAAAGCTTTATCGGAAAAACTGTATGGATGTGCCTGTTCCGGAAAGAATCAAAGGACAAGCCAACAGTTTATCCTGTAAAATACCTGCGTTTCTTGATGAGAAGGTTTCCTTGTTTCTCGGGCTCCTCATGTCGGACGGAATGCTCAAAGGGCGGTCCATAAGGTTCTATAACAATGATGAACGAATACTGCAACTTTATTCTTCTCTCGTAGAGGAACTGTTTGGTATAAAACCTATAGAACGATATGCAAGGACCGTGAATTGTCAATGGCTTGAATCCCGCGTGGTGTCTGAACTGCTGAGATTTTTACAGTTTCCAGAGGTAAAGAAATCAAGAAATCTGGTTTTACCTTCGGTGTTGCTGCAAAGTTCAAGAAAAGTTTTAAGCAGTTTTCTTAAAGGGTATTTTTTATGCGACGGCTATTTTGCACACAATAAGGGGGAGATTGAAATTGCAACGGCAAGCAGGATGCTTGCTTCTCAGTTGTCTTACCTATTGAGTCGCCTCGGCATAGTATGTAAGATAAGGGAGAAAACGGTAAATGGCACAGTATATTTCAGGGTTTATATCAGAGGAAGCGAAGAGATAGGTAAATTTTATGCTCTTACCGGAGACGATACTTTTGAAAAATACGCATTAATGAAAAAATACCTGTCGCAGGACATGAAAAGGTATCAAAGATGCGATGCCCTGCATATCTCTCCTGTCTTCTGTGAAGAGGTCTACAACCGGTGCGGGAGGCCCTATCAGAAATTGAAAGACGAAGGCGTAGAAATTTTCAATCTTCTTGCAGGAGAAAAGATAACCCTATCGCGTTTCAAGACCTTCGTTAGGATAATGGAAGACCCTTTTCTACAGAAAGTTGCATTTAACTGTTTGTCACATGTGTATCAGGATAAAATAACCCGTATAGAGGTTGAGGAGTATAAAAAACCTGTTTATGACCTGCAGGTTGAGCGGTACCATAATTTTATAGGTGGGAACATGCCTTCATTGCTGCATAATACCGTTGTCATGCAGGCAGTGGCGAAGTGGGCGGATTCGCAGGTAGTAGTGTACATCGGCTGCGGGGAAAGGGGCAACGAGATGGCGGACGTGCTGATTGAATTTCCGGAGCTGAAAGATCCGGCTTCAGGCAGGCCTCTCATGGAAAGGACCGTGCTCATCGCCAATACATCAAATATGCCGGTTGCCGCGAGAGAGGCGTCCATATACACGGGCATTACCATCGGCGAGTATTTCAGGGACATGGGGTATTCCGTCGCCCTCATGGCGGACTCCACAAGCAGGTGGGCCGAGGCATTGAGAGAGATTTCCGGCAGGATGGAGGAGATGCCAGGGGAAGAGGGGTATCCCGCATACCTCGGGACAAGCGTTGCCTCTTTTTACGAGAGGGCGGGAAGGGTTGTCTGCCTGGAAGGCAGAGGCACTGACGGCAAGCCGGCGCAGTCAAGGGAAGGGTCTCTTTCCGTCATAGGCGCCGTAAGCCCTCCCGGTGGCGACCTGACCGATCCCGTGGTGCAGATGACTCTCCGGGTCGTGAAGGTGTTCTGGGGACTTGACGACCGCCTTGCATACCAGCGTCATTTCCCGGCAATAAACTGGCTAACGAGCTATTCCCTTTATGAAGACAATGTTAGAACGTACCTGCGCGAGGAAATTGCGAGAGACTTTCCCGAGATAAAACAGCAGGCGCTTGAGATGCTGGAGAAGGAATCCGAGCTTAACGAGATAGTGCGGCTTGTGGGGATGGAGACGCTGTCGTTGCAGGACCGGCTCCTGCTTGAAACCGCGCGTTCAATCAGGGAGGATTTCCTCCACCAGAGCGCATTTGACGACAGGGATGCCTATACCACCCTGAAACAGCAGTACAGGATGCTTAAGACCGTGCTTTCCTTCCATAAGCTCGCATCCGCGGCCGTGGACAAGGGCATGTCTCTTGAAGACGTGATGAGAATGCCCGTCAGAAGCAGGATTGTGAATATGCGTTATATCGTTGATTCCGGAAATATGGAAGAGGAATTCAACACGATAGAGCAGGAGATAGAATCTGCTTTTTCCTCCGCCGGTTCAACCGCACCGGAATGATGCCTGTCTCAATTCATTCATAGAGAGCGACCGCTGCCTGGCCGGCGGAGATGCACCCGTCATTTGCCGGCAGGCGCCTGTGAACGTACACCTTCAAGCCGTTTTTCTTCAATTCCCTGCAAACCATTTTAAGCAGAACCGCGTTCTGAAATACTCCTCCGGACAGGGCAACATCAGAGATATTCTTTTCTTCCTTTATTCTTTTACAGATTTCTGTAATTGTCCCGGCGACCCCGGCATGGAACCTGTACGAGACGGCGGCAGGGGATATTCCCTTCAACGTATCATTCACAATTTCCGTTATTACTGGAGCAGGGTCAATTACCAGCCTTCCGGATGCCGGGCTGATACCGAACCTGTAAGGTGAAAGTTTTTTGCCGGGGGTTTCGGCAGCCATCTCGGTTTCAACCGCCGCCTGCGCGTCATAGGTTATGGACGTCCTGATGCCGGTTATGGCGGCCACCGCGTCAAAGAGCCGTCCCATGCTTGAGGCGGGCGGGCAGTTTATGCTGTTTTCCAGCATTCCCCTGACGACCGCAATTTCCCTGCCGTCAACGTTCCGCAGGAGGGGAATGTCCAGCTTGAACGCCTCTTCCCCGAAGGTCCTGTAAAGATAAGAAATGCCTGTTCTCCAGACCTCCTCTATCGCCTTTTCGCCGCCGGGAAGGGGAAAATAATCAAGGTATGCAAACCGCTGATAGCCACTGTAGTCGACTATCATGATCTCCGCGCCGCGTATATCCCCCTCTTCCCCGTAACCCGTACCGTCCATCGCAACGCCTATGACCCTGCGGTTGGGCAGGCCGTTGTCAAGCATGCAGGAGGCGATATGCGCATGGTGGTGCTGTACACCGAGGACAGGCAGTTGCTCTTTTTCCGCGGTTTCAAGCGCAAACCGGGTTGACATGTAGTCAGGATGCAGGTCGTGTGCAATCACCCGCGGATTGAAACCGAACAGGTTCCTGAAATGCCCGTAAAGGTACCTGTAAAAGCTGAAAGATTCCATGCTCTCCAGCGTTCCCACATGCTGACTGGTGATTATCTCCCTTTTTCTGCCGAAGGCAAACGTGTTTTTCTCGTGCGGGCCGGCGGCAAAGACCTCTTTCTTGAAGTCGTCCGGCGTTGCGAGAGGGTCGGGCGTATATCCCCTTGCCTTGCGCAGGAAAAAGAACCTGTTTCCCGGCTTGAAAATCTTCACGACGGAATCGTCACATCCGGCATGTATGCCGCGGTTGTTGGCAAGGACGCAATCCGCAATTGTGCAGAGTTTCTCAAAAGAAGCGGCATCGTCCTTGAAAATAATGGGTTCATCCGCAACGTTTGCGCTCGTGGCAACGATGATTTCCGGCGCTCCGTAGAAGAAAAGCAGGTAATGCACCGGTGCATATGGCAGGAAAAACCCGAGGTACCTGTTGAAAGGGGCAACCTCTTCCGGCAGTGAGCAGCCGTTTCTCTTTCTCAACAGCACAACCGGTGTCTGCCAGGATTTGAGGGCTTGTTTCTCCGCTTCGTTGACAGTGCAATACTTTTCTATCACGGAGACGTCCTTTGCCATGAGAGCAAAGGGCTTGTCCCCCCTTTTTTTTCTTTCCCTCAATATTTTTACCGCCCGGGCGTTCCCGGCATCGCAAACAAGATGGTAACCGCCGGTTCCCTTGACTGCGGCAATTTCTCCTCTTGATATAAGGTCTGCCGCGTTCTTTACGGCGTCATGGCCCGAAGCGGTCTTTTCTTTCCCTCGGAAAAGGATGAATTCAGGCCCGCAGGTAAAACAGCAGTCCGGCTGGGCATGAAACCGCCTGTCCAGGGGATTGATATATTCCGCGTAGCAGTCCGGACACAGCATGAACCTGTCCATCGTGGTATTTTTCCGGTCATAGGGAAGATTTCTCGTGATTGTGAACCGCGGCCCGCAGTCGGTGCAGTTGATAAACGGAAAAAGGTACCTTCTATCGGAAGCGTCAAAGAGCTCCTTCAGGCACTTGCTGCAGGTGGCGATGTCCGGAGAAACCTCCGTCCTGGCAGCCGGGGTCATGCCCGTACGGCTCTTTTCTATCCGGAAGCCCTTCTCTTTTTTCAGCGGAATGGAATAAACAATGGAGATATTCTTTATGACGGACTGCCTGGGAGGGTGGTACTTTATGCTGTCCAGGAATTTCTTGATGCCGGAAGAGGGTCCTTCCGCTTCAATGTAAACGCCTTCCGCAGTATTTGTCACAAAACCTGAAAGGTTATTCTCGCGGGCATACCTGTAAACGGTCGGCCTGAAACCCACCCCCTGCACCCTTCCTTCTATGGAGATGCCAACCCTCTGACTATCCTTTCTTACCCCATCCATTTTGAGAATAATTCAAGGAAGTTTTTGGCCCGTATCCGCACCGTTCTGCTGTCCACGCGCTCAACGCCGGGCTGCCGGCCATGTCCAAAAGCATCGGCTGACGAGAGATACTCAATCACAAACTCGCATTTCCCCTTAATTGTCACCGGCTTGATATCCTTTACTCTCTTTACCGCCCTGCAGGCGCTCTCCTGTATGAGCTCCCTTGCCTTGGCCGGGGAAAGGGATATTGCGCAGGTTCTGTTCATCCCCCACTTCACCACGGCTTTTTCAACTCCCGGCACATAAGACTTCCCTTCCCTGCAGGCCGCTTCATCGCCTGTAATCAATACGCATGGGATGCCGTAACAGCCGGCGAGGTATATGTTCATTCCGATCTCGCCTATCGGTTTACCGTTCAGGAGCATCTTCACGATTGAAAGGCTTGAGTAGGAATGGTTGAGATTCCCGTCGTCCACCCCGTTCATCGCGTGGTGGGCAAGGAGGAACATCGCATCCCATTTCTGCAGGTCCATTCCCCAGTGGGAAGGTACAGGCCTGCCGTGCAGGAGCTTTATCCCGGGATGGAGATTTTCAAAGACAATCCCTCCTGCCCCGTGCCCGTCAACGACCAGTATCTCGTCCGCCCCCGCCTCTGTCGCTCCCCGCGCCGCGGCATTAACCTCTTCGGTAAGAAGTTCTTTTGCTTTTTCGTAATATTTTCCCGTGCCGTACGACTGCGACTCAAAATCCACAACCCCCGCCGTTCCTTCTATGTCCGTCATAATGTAGATCTTCATAGTTCCCCCGTTTTGTTTACTATTTCCGTCGGATTCTCTTATAGCTTTACAGGTTTGCCTTCCTTTGCGGACAGGTCTGCCGCAAAAACCACCCTGTGCACAACTGCGGCGTCCTCAATGTCCGGGAAAGGTTTCTTGTTGTTCAAAATGCAATCCACGAGATGATTTATCTCTCCCTCAAATGGATGGTGCCTGACGTCTCCGCTGTCCGGCAGTATGGTCGGTATCTCCGCAAAGCCTGTCTGGCCCGAAAGCTTGTGGGAGAAGAGCTTGTTGTTCCTTATTGTTCCCTTTGACCCGAAAAGCCCTATGTTGAATATGTAAGGTGTCTTGCAGTCAACGGAAGAAGTGACCTTGCCTATCGTCCCGTTTTCAAAGCGCACCATCGTCACGCTGGTGGGATCGTATTCGTACTCCTTATAATCGGGAGAAGAGCATCTCGTGCTGTAGGAGAATACCTCAACGGGCTTGCTGTTGACAAACCACAAAAGGGCGTCAACCGCGTGGCATCCTGCGGTGAGTAGACTGCTCACTCCGATCTCCTTCTTCACGTTCCAGAGGTACTGCTTGTACCACGGGCCTATCCCGTGGTAGTAGTCAACCTCCCCGTAATATATGTCCCCGATTGCATCGTCCTTAAGCAGGTTGTCTATCATCATTAGCAGCGGGTTCCAGTGCAGGACAAAGCTCACAAGCGTCTTGACCCTGTTTTCCCTTATCACTTTCAGCATGTCGTCCAGGTCTTTCTCTTTCAGGGCCACCGGTTTTTCTATCAGGACGTGCTTTTTATGCCCGGCGGCGATGAGTGTCTGTTCGGCATGCAGGTGGTTGGGCGTGCACACGGATACTATGTCTATTTCCTCCTCCTTCAACATCTTCTCGTAGTCCGTGTAGATTCTTGCCGAATACCCGTATTCCTTGAGTTTGGCCTCGGCCGACTCCTTTCTCCTTGCGCACACCGCTGCAAGTTCGGTATTGGGATTCACCTTGTATGCCGCCATGTGTTCCCCTGAAACCCATCCCGTTCCGACAACCGCCGCCTTCAATTTCTTCATAAGTCCCCCCTGTGCCTTTTCATGTTCCCCCTCGTATATCTGCCATGCAAAAAGTTTACAGTGATGCAAGGAATTTCTTCACGGTATCCTGCAGGAGCTTGCGCGCCTTCTCGTCAGGGCGGTTCTGTATTGAAACACACTCCGCCGCCTTCTTGAACTTGAAACTTCCGGCGACTTTCTCCACGCTGTCAACCGCTTTCCCGCCCCCGCCGTGTGTCACGAAGGCGAAGTAGGGCTTGCCCTCAACCTTGTCCCTGGAGGGATAGTACGTCCGGTCAAAAAAGTCCTTCAGCCCTCCGGCCATGTAGCTGAAATAGTCCGGAGTCCCTATGACAATGCCGTCACAGCCGACAAGGTCATCCAGTCCTGCTTCCAGCCCGGTCTTCATGACCGCCTTATGTCCCGCATCCGTCACCGCCTGCTTGACGATGGATGCCGCCTCTTTCGTGTTTCCTCCGAGCGAATAATAAACTATCAATACATT
>CAYQXZ010000010.1:0-24719 GCA_964421645.1 uncultured bacterium | reverse complement strand
GAAGTAGGTCTGTTTCACGAAACCATAACCGTCCTTCAGGAAGAGGCGCGCCCCGTGGTCATGGTCGTCGCGGTAGATGGCGTTGAATCCTGCCCTGCGGTATTCCCTGTAGAGCTCCCCGGTAAGCTGTTCATTAAGCCCTCCGGTCCAGCCGTAATTTGCCACGTACGGTTTGTCCTGCGAAATGAGAATATCCCTCCAGGACATAGTGTCTTGATTTTTCGCAACAGGTCGTGCACACAGCGGATTTGACAGAGCCATGCATAGAGCAAAACAAGCGATTATCTTTTTCATCTCATTCCCCCGGCAGTTGATATCCAGCGGCGGGTCCAGTTGACGGCATCAATGTTAAGGTCGCAGATACAGCTGGCGAGAAAAATCATCCCGTCTACCCGGCCTTCCTTGAGCCACTGCAAGCCGAGGTTGCATTGTTTTTCCATGAGGGATACCGGCATGGGTTTGGAATTTCCATAATCCCACATGTAGCATCCGAGTATCCTGCGGACTGACGGGGCAATAGCAACAAATTTCTCAAAATTTTCTTCCAGGTTGTTCAAGTCTTCAGCCTTCCACGTCCAGAAGGTTGCCGTGTCGCACTCTTTCAGGTGGGATGCAACATCCAGGTTCAACTGGTGCTGGTAGAGAACGACCCAGAGATTCAGGTTGTGAGAATGAAGAGTCTCTCTGGTATTCCGGATCGCCTGCGGGGCAAACACCGCTCCTTTTTCATGACCGAAAAAGTCGTCCATCATTGCGCCTGTGAGATTGGGATACTTTCTTTTCAGTTCAACAATTCTTTCCAGTTCTCCTTCCTGGAACGTACCGCCCGCTCCCACCAGGGACCATACAACATTTTTCAGTGTTTTGAACGATTCCATGTACGGTTCATACGGCGGCTCGGGTTTCCCGAATTCCCTGACCATTATGAGATTCTCAATGGACATGTTCCTGCAGGCATCCGCCGGGGTTATGCTTGATTCTTCCTGCAATCCCCACCGCTTGTTCTGTATGCCCCTGTCATGCCCCCACAGCCACAGCCTATCCCTCACCTTTAAGCTCATTGAAACCTCCTCGGTAACTTTATCTTTCGTTGTTATCAGGTTCCCGGTCTGAGTTTTGAAAGACCTTTTTCAAGGTTGGAGCGTCTCCGGGCGGTTTTTTCAGCTGTTTCTTCCCTGTAGATGTCCGGCATGTCGTCCAGGTGCCCGGCTATTCGGCGGCACATCTCGGCAGCCGTTAGAATATCGCCCTGCTTTGCTCCAAGAAGTGGCGCCCATCGCTTGTCTATGATAAGGTTCCATTCCCGCTTTGATACCGGTGCAAGCGGCCTGTCGGAAATGTCTATCGTGTCATCGCACAGTCCGTTGATATTGTGAATGCACGGCCGGCATATGTCGTCGGCGCCCAGCTCCATTTTAAGTTCAACGTTTATATCGCCCAGGATTTCACGCGCAACGGTGTGCACGGCATGTCCGTACAGATGCGGCTCAAAGGGCTCTCCTGCTCCGTACTGCGTTATGATATCCACGAAATGATGCGGCTTTATGATAATCACTTTCTAAATATATCATATCCGTAAATGCGTGAGCAAACTTCCGGGCGGGACCACAGAGCCTGCTTTTGCAAGTCATGCTGTTACGTGTTAAGATTTCGCATACTGCAAAGGAGGGAAGATGATGGCCGGGAATTCAATGGAGCGCCCTTACTGGCTCACGTTTGAAAAAAGGAGCGGAGACGAATGGATTTACCTGCGCAAGAACGTGCGCGTTGATTGTATACCTGATTTTTCCGAGGTATGTTTCAGCTCGTCCGGCATAAGCGCGCTGTACATCAACGGAGAATTTGTTGAGTGTGCAACAGGCCGTTATCCATACAGGATCAACCGTCATGAAATCACAGGCAGGATAAGAAAGGGCGTGAATACTGTCGCGATACTGCTGGGGGACTCTTATTTTTATAAGATCGCCGAGGAAGAGTACCGCCAGAGGGGGATACGGTTTTACAGGTTCGCACTGGTTTTTCACTGCCGGTGCGGCAGGAAGGACGTTTACAGCGTTACCGACGGCACGTGGAAGTATGCGCTGGATAAAACAGAGGGATGGGAAAAGAACAGGTTCAACGACAGCAGATGGACGAATGCCAGGGCACTGCAGAAGGTGACACAGAAGGAATTTCAGGATTTCTGGAGCACCCCGGCGCTCTGGAAAGAAACTCCGCGCCTGGAGACTGTGGAGGCAGTACGCGCGGAGAAGATAGCGGGCAAGGACTACGGAAAACAGGTCAGCGGGTCACTTTCAAGGACCGTTATGCCGGAGCTTGTCATTGAGAACGCCAGGGCAGGCAAGCCGGACAGGGACAGGGATGTGCCCGACTATATATTCAGCCTGCGGATGAAAGAGGGAGATGTCGTTTTTGATAAACAGACTTACAGGGATTCGTCAATAGTCCTTGATAGTGGCAAGCCGTCCTGTATCCTTGACTTCGGCCGGCTCGTGGTGGGATATCTTGAGCTGGAATTTGACGGCGAAGTTACCGGTACGCTTCGCTGCGAATTTGATTACGTTGAAAGTATAGCCGATTTCCTGGAGAATGCGCCGGTCGGAAGAGAGATTATTGAAAAGCTCTCAATAGAGACGGCGCTTGCAAAATCACGCAGGTGGTTCAGCTTCAGGCGCAGGGCGTTCCGATTCCTCAAGGTTGAGATGCGCGGACTCTCTTCACCCGTGAAGATAAAGAAGATAAGTTTGAAGACGAGCGTTCTTCCGGTTCTCAATAAGGGATGGTTCAGCTGTTCCGACACTCTGCTCAACCGTATATGGGAGACCTCAAGATATACACTGTTGGTGAACATGCACCAGGAGTACGAGAGCTGTCCAAGGAACGAGATGCTCTTTTTCACCGGCGACGGAAGGGTGGACGGGCTGATGGACTACTACTGCTTCGGGGACGGAAGCCTGATGAAGGCATCCATGAACCTGCAGCATCCTCCGGACGCTTTCGGACTCATACAGGACATACACCAGGAGACGGGGCTCTGGGACTATCCTGCATGGCGCGTTATCTGCATAGCGGATTACTACCGTTATTCCGACGACCGGGATTTTGTGAAAAGGCATTACCGGGCTTTGCGGGGCATAGTTGACTGGTACATGGAGAACATTGATGAAAACTTCCTGATTTACCAGCGCCCTATATTCACCCAGCTCGGCATAAATGAATGGACATGCGGAAGAAACCGCCTGGGATATAAAATCTTTCTTAACAGTCTCTTCTTTAAGACCTCTGAAGAGATGGCTTTTCTTGCAGGCGTACTGGGAAACCGCAGGGATGAGAAATACTATGGCAGTCTGTGTCAGAAAATAAAGAAATCTATCAACTCTATTCTCTGGAACGAACGTAAAAGCACATACGTGGATAGTCTGTACGGCTATATACCGCAGGACGGGAACGTGCTGGCAATTATCTTCGGAATAGCAGGGAAGGAAAGGGCGGAAAGGATCCTTGACGTCCTGGAGAACCGCCACTGGTCTTCCTACGGCTCGGCGATGTTTGACATAGACATGCCAAGGGACGGCAACCTTGCCGGTAAGAGGGTTATCTCCCCGGTGATGTGCGCCTACGAGGCACAGGCAAGGTTTGAGAACGGCCAGCCGTCAGAGGCGCTGACGCTTGTAAGGCGCTGCTGGGGAACGATGCTGAAAAAAGGCGCAAAGACCTTCTGGGAGTTCACGTGGAACGACCCGGATTCGCGCTGGCCGATACCCGCGCATGCGTGGTCCGGCGGTCCGGCATTTCTTCTGCCGGCATATGTCCTGGGTGTAAGGCCGCTGACTCCTGGCTTCCGCAGTATGGAGATATCCCCGCAGCTGGGTGGGCTTGAGTGGGCAAAAGGAGTTGTCCCGACGCCGTTGGGGCTTGTGCCCGTCAGCATCAAGAAGAAGGATGGGATGATTGAATGCATTTTTTCTGTTCCGAAGGGGATAGAGGAAGTTAAGGTGGTTGTTCCCCGGTGCCGGGAACTGCAGGTCAACGGGAAAAAGAAAAGGATATCTGAACTGAAGGATGGGTGCCTGTATCTCAATAAGGCCGGCACCTGCACCATCTCCTGCCTGCAATAAGAGGAGTTCCACACCAGCTTGAAGCAGTGTCCAGGTAAGGATTTTGTTTCCCGAACGCAGGTTAACAAATATTTCCCAGCCGTGTTTCTGTCAGTCGGGGTATGCGGTCTGCCATTCTCTTTGACCCTTCTGCGTCGGCGGTATTGATGATCATCGCCAGTCCGCGCGGGTCAAGGTTGTTCACGAAAAACTCAACGTCTTTCGCCTCCACGCAGGTGATGAAAAGTATCTTCCCGGCCTTCTGTATCTTCTGCATGGAACCTATGTGCTCTTTGAAGTCCCCTGTTGTGGGGTCGTGCCCGTACTGTATTACCTCCAGCTCTTTTATCTCCAGCAGGTTGTCAAGATGGTGTCGGCATGCGTCATGCCAGTGAAGGACGCAACTCTTGCCTTGCAGTGCCATCTCTTTCAGTGCGGGAAGGAAGACCTTTTTATACAGGTCAGGTGACAGGTTGACCGCTATATCGTCCTGTGCGGTGCTTAACGATATTTCATTCCACACGGGCATCCAGTTTACCACGCCGTCATTCTGCCTGCGTATCCTGCCGTACACGGTGTCAAATGCCTTCCTGGATTCCCTGGCAAGCCTCAAAGCAAAATCCCTCATTCTGTCAGGTTGCTGAATGGATTCTACCAGGAAATTTTCCGTACCCATGACGGAGGCAATCCAGTCTGCAGGTCCCCCGAAGTCAGACATGCCGATCTGTTTTCTGCCCTTGCATTTTTCAATGAAGTAGTCCACTATCTCAAGGGTTCTTTTCCAGTAGAAGTTGTTCTCTTCGAAATGTACCTTATCGGCCTCATCCAAGGATGAGATGGCTGGTTCGTGCCACGCGGTATTATTGCCGAAGGAGACCTTTGCCCCGCAGAAACCGATAAACACGTTGGGTCCATAGGAGGGAATTTCATACAGGAAGAGGTCGTAATGCCACTGCCATCCGCTGCGCCGGTCCTGTTTCATCTGCAGGAGCTTTTCAGGATTGAGGTAATCGTTTTCGGAGAAACCTTCGGCTCGTACAATACCGTCTGCGACCGGCACCGGATTCTGTATCTGCGCTATGAAACCGCCGTCAAGCACCTTCTTTTTCCACAGGGCGGCGTACCTCTTTCTCAAGCGGCTCCAGTCAGGTATCAGGCTGTATGAGGAACTGTCGTTATTCATGGCAGGTTCTATGTTAACCCGCATCGGGTAAAAAGGCAAAAAAGCTGACGGGAAAATTGACTTTTGACTTTTTATGGAATAAACTGTACGGATGCAAAAACAGAAGATTATAACAGGCAAGGACGTTGAGTACCTGGGCAACCTTGCAAGGATAAGTCTTACCGAAGATGAGAAGACGCAGTTTGAGAAGGAGCTGGAGAAGATAATCTATTACGTTTCCCAGCTTTCCAGGGTGGCGACGGACAAGGTTTCGCCGACCTGGCACGTTTTGCCGGTGACCAACGTATTCAGGGATGACGAGGTGAAGAAGAATACGGACAGAGAGGAGATCTTGAGCAACGCACCTGAACGCGACGACAGGTTTTTCAGGGTGCCGAAAATAATCTGATGGAAAGAAAATACCTTGATTTTGAGAAACCTCTTGAGGCGCTGGACAAGAAACTGGAGGGAGCGTTAAGCAGGAAAAAGGGCACTACCGATACAGGCGAGAACAACGCCGGCATAAAGCAGCAGCTGGCGGAGAAAACGAAAGAGCTTTTTGCAAACCTGACCGACTGGCAGATTGTGCAGCTTGCGAGACATCCCAACAGGCCGCATACGCTTGACTACGTTGAGAATGTCTTTGAGGATTTCGTGGAACTGCACGGGGACAGGTGCGGTGAAGACGACCACGCCATGGTTGCTGGAATAGGGAAGTTCCGCGGAATCCCCGTGGCAATTGTGGGACACCAGAAGGGACGGGATACTAAAGAAAACCTGTTCAGGAAATTCGGGATGGCACATCCCGCGGGCTACAGGAAAGCCATAAGGGTGATGAAACTGGCGGAGAAACTGCACATCCCGGTCATTACCCTGATAGATACCCCGGGAGCCAACCCGGATATCAAGGCGGAGGAGGAAGGTCAGGCACTGGTAATAGCGGAAAACCTGTACGAGATGTCTATGCTTCAGGCTCCGGTCCTGTCCATCATAATCGGGGAAGGCGGCAGCGGAGGTGCGCTGGGGATAGGAATAGGCGACAGGGTTCTGATGCAGGAGTATTCAATATATTCCGTCATCTCTCCGGAAGGGTGCGCTTCCATCCTGTGGAAGAGCCAGGCAGCGGCGGCGGAGGCAGCAAAAGCGCTGAAGATTACGGCAATGTCGCTCCTTGACCTGGGGATTATTGACGGAATCATACCGGAACCTCCGGGCGGAGCGCACAGGGACTGGGGCAAATCTTTCCAGCTGCTTGCGGATTCCGTTGACAGGCACATAAGGGAGCTGAAGACCATAAAGACGGATGAGCTGGTTGAGTTGAGATATCAGAAGTACAGGAAGATGGGGATATGGAAGGAAGAAGAGGAAAAGGCAGAAAATGAATAAACTGAAGATTGCTTTGCCCAAGGGATCTCTGCAGGAATCAACGCTGACGCTTTTTGAGCATGCGGGCTTCCAGGTATATGCAGGCGCGCGGAGTTATTACCTTGCAACGGACGACCCTGAAGTTGAAGGGGTTCTGTTAAGGGCGCAGGAGATACCGAGATATGTTGAGATGGGAGCTTTTGACGTGGGTATTTCCGGAATGGACTGGATAACCGAAAACAGGGTGAAGGTGGTTGAAGTCTGTGACCTTGTGTACTCAAAACAGGGATTCAGGCCCGTGAAGATTGTTCTTGCCGTTCCCGAAGGTTCCGGCATAAGGAAGGTTTCGGATCTGGAGGATAAGCTTATCGCGACAGAACTGGTCAACCTGACGAAAGACTACCTGAAAAAGAACCGGGTTGATGCAAGGGTTGAATTCTCTTACGGGGCAACGGAGATAAAGGCCGGAAAACTCGTTGATGCCATCGTTGAGATAACGGAGACCGGGAGTACCCTTTTCTCGCACAACCTGAAAATCATAGATACCATAATGGAGTCCGCGCCAAAACTCATTGCCAACAAGAAGGCATGGCAGGATAAATGGAAGAGGGAGAAGATAGAGAATATTGCACTTCTGCTGAAGGGAGCGCTTGAAGCTGAAGGCAAGGTGGGTATAAAGATGAACGTAAGGGTGAAGAATCTGGATAATATACTTAAGATTCTGCCTGCGATGAAGAATCCTACCGTTTCTCCGCTTACCGATAAGTCCTGGGTTGCCGTGGAGACCATAATTGACAGGAAAACGGCAAAGACTCTTATTCCGCAGCTTAAGAAACTCGGCGCTCAAGGGATTGTGGAATACCCGCTCAACAAGGTAATATAGGAATAAAATCATTAACCCCTCGATATAGAATTGCACTTTGTTCGCCTCCTCCTCGAGGGGGGAGGCAGTACACAGCGGAAGGCTGGGTGCGGTGGGGGTGAAAAAAGTCAAAAGCACCCCTCATCCTGACCTTCTCCCCCAGGGGGCGAAGGAAGGGGAGAGCGGTAAAGGAGCAGAATCATGCCATGCGGCAGAAAGAGAAAAAGAAGAAAAATTAAGACGCACAAGAGAAAAAAAAGACAGGCGGCTTTGAGACATAAGAAGAGAAAAAGATAATGAAATTCTTGTGGGTGGCGGCTGTATGCCTGCTTTTTTTCAGCGGCTGCGCGCACGTAGAGGTAAAGCAGGACCGGGAGTCCGGGCTGAAAGCGTATGCGCAGGGTCTCATCTATGAACAAGCTGAAAAGCAGGATGAGGCGATTGAGTATTACAAGAGGGCCCTGCGTGAAGCCGGGGAGAGCAGTCATGTCTACGTAAAACTTGGCAACCTGTATCTGAAGAAGCAGGATACCGTAAATGCGAAAGACTGTTTCTTCAGGGCGGTGAAGATTGATGCCGGAAAGAGCGAGGCATTTTTCGGGCTGGGCGTTGCATACCTTGTGGAGAAAAACAACAGGCTTGCCGCAAAGTACATGGAAAAAGGCCTTGCCCTGGACCCGGAGAACCAGTCCGTCAGAATGCTCCTGTGCGACATATACGTGGGCATGAACATGCTGAAGGAAGCGCTGGCCCACTACAGGATTCTGCTGGACGCATACCCCGGTAACTACGTCCTTCACTACAACAACGGGAATATCCTTGAGCGCCTCGGTGATGTCAGGTCTGCGGAAAAATCCTACCTGAAGACCGTTGAACTTGCTGATTTTTTCTGGAAAGGGCACTTCTCTCTCGGCCTGCTCTACAGTAAACAGGGAAGAAACGAGGATGCAATAAGGCATTTTGTCAGGGCGATTGAGATAAATCCCAAGGACAGCATTTCGTATTCCCTTCTGACAGGCATATATTACAGGGAAGGCAATAACGAAAAGGCGAAGTATTACCTCAACAAGGCGATAGACAACGGATTTAAGACTTCGGAATTCTATAATTTCCTCGGGATAATCGCCACGGAAGAGGAAGATTATGCAAAAGCGGAAGAATTCTTGAGGGAAGGAATTAAGATAAAGGATACGTCCACCGGACGGTTCTACCTCGGGACGCTTTACGAGAAGACCGGCGATAAAGAAAAGATGGAGACTGAAATGAGACGGGCCCTGGAGATTGACCCGGACGATGCGCTGGTGCTCAATTACCTCGGGTATACCTATCTCACGCAAGACAGGAACATTGAGGAAGCCTACCGCATGATAAAGAAGGCATGCAGTATAGAGCCGGACAACGGCGCTTACCTTGATAGTCTGGGATGGGCATACTATAAGATGGGAAAGTATGATACTGCCAGGGAATATCTTGAAAGAGCGGCCGAAATGGAGAAGGATGCGGAGATCTTTGAGCACCTGGGATATCTATATACAAAGCTGGAAGATTACGCCAGGGCGCTTTACTGGTTCGTCAGGTCTTATGAAATCGGCGGCGACGCGGACCTGCTGAAAATAATTGAGGAAGTGAAACAGAAGAATCTAAAATGAGTTTAATTGAAAGGGTTTCGGAAAAACCCGGACTGCTCAAGGATTTTTCCTTGAAAGAACTGGACGAGCTCTCTGAAGAAATCCGCCGGACAATAATAGAAACGGTTTCCGAAACCGGAGGGCATCTTTCCTCAAATCTCGGCATTGTTGAACTTACGGTCGCACTTCACAGGACGTTCAATATCCCGCCGGACAAAATCATATGGGACGTGGGACACCAGTGCTATGCCCATAAACTCCTGACCGGCAGGTACAGGGACTTTGCGCGTTTGAGAAAATACGAGGGGCTGTCCGGGTTCCCCAGTCCCGAGGAAAGCATAACGGATATATTCAAGACCGGACATGCCGGAACCGCTGTTTCATCCGCAAGCGGAATTAAGACCGGCCAGGATTTTAACCGGGAGACCGGCAAGGTAATTGCAGTAATAGGCGACGGTTCTCTTACAAACGGGCTTACCTTTGAAGGACTGAATTTCATCGGTTCGCAGAAGAAAAACGTCCTGATAATTCTTAACGACAACAAGATGTCCATATCCTCAACCAAGGGGGCGCTTTCCTATTACCTTACAAGGTTCATCTCCTCGCCTTTCCTGCACAGGCCAAGGGAAGAATTCGTGGAGGTGATGAAAAAGATACCTTCAATAGGTGACGATATAGTGCATTTCGCGCAGAATCTTGAAAAGAAAACAAAATACCTGCTCGTTCCGGGGGTCTTCTTTGAGAAGATGGGGCTGACGTATTTCGGGCCCATAGACGGCCATGACATAAGCCAGATCATGGAGATACTCGTCAACATCAGGGATATAAAGGAACCGGTTCTGCTGCATGTGCGGACGAAGAAAGGCAAGGGATACAGGTTTGCCGAGGAACGGCCGGATGATTTCCACGGCACAGGCCCTTTTGTAATTGACACGGGACAACCCGTCAGGAATTCCGGCAGGGCTCCGTCTCCGGGCAGTTGCGCAGGCAGGGCTCTGGAAAGGATTGCCGAGAAAGACGAGAAGCTTATCGTGCTGACCGCCGCGATGGAAAAAGGACTCGGTCTTGAGGATTTCGCCGGAAGGTTCCCGGACAGGTTTTATGACGTGGGGATTGCGGAAGGTCACTGCATCGTGTTTGCGTCAGGGCTTGCAAAAGCGGGAATGAAGGTTGTGGTTGCCATGTATTCCACGTTCCTGCAGAGAGGGTATGACCAGATCTTCCACGACATCTGCCTTCAGAGGCTGCCTGTGGTTTTCCTGATAGACAGGGCGGGCATTGTGGGGGAAGACGGTCCCACGCACCACGGGATTTTTGATATCTCTTTCCTGCGTACCCTGCCGGGACTCAAGATTTTTGCTCCTTACAGCATCCAGAATCTTGAAGATCTCATAGCGAAGGCCGTAAATGAGAAAATGCCATGTTTCATAAGGTACCCGAAGGGCGACTTGCCGGAGAGAATCCAGCCGGAGACCGTTCCCGGAAGCAAGGTTGCGGTACTTGCATGCGGCAGTACGGCAGGAGCTTCCCTGGAAGCCTGCAGGAAACTTAAAGGTGAGGGAATGCCGGTTTCATTCTTTCCTGTTGACGCCGTCAAGCCGGTTGATGCAAAGCTGATGGAAGGGAAGATAAATTCTTTTGACATAATCGTGACTGTGGAGGAAAATAGTATCATCGGCGGGTTTGGTTCATCAATCCTGGAATATTTTGACAATAACAGGAAGGTTTTCAGAATAGGACTTCCTGACACCTTTATAGAACAGGGGAATAGGGGTACTCTTCTGGAAAAATACGGGTTGACTGCCGGGGGGATCGCCCAGCAGATAAAAAGGATTGTCACATGATAAAAAAGGTGTTTGTCCTGGCTAACAAAAAAATAGCAGGCATAGAAAAAGAAAAAAACAGGATTGAGAAGCTGTTTAAAAGGTGTGGAAAAGATGTGCAAAACTCCCCTGAAGGTGTGGATTTGGTTGTAACCATGGGGGGTGATGGAACCTTCTTGAAAGGGGTACATCTGATAAAGGGTTCCGGAGCCATTCTTTACGGGATAAAATACGGAAACGTGGGCTTCCTTGCAAACCCCGTAAATGATATTGAATCAAAGCTTAAGAAGGTCATGGAGGGAGAGTTCAGGCTGCAGGAGAGAATGCTGCTGGACGTAGTAATAAAGAAGGAAGGAAAAACCCTCCGGGACATGTGTCTTAATGAAGTGGCAATTTTCAGGAAAGGCATACGTATTATTGACCTGTCAGTTACGGGCAGTGAACCGGTTTACAGGCGGTTAAGGTGCGACGGGCTTCTGATTTCCACGCCTACCGGCTCTACGGCGCATTCCCTTTCCGCTCTGGGACCGGTGATTTCTCCGGATGTGGACTGCCTGCTTATCGTGCCTGTCTGTCCGCATACTGTTTCATGGAGACCGGCAATTCTGTCTTCCGGCGAGAAGATTTCTGTCACTGTTTCTCCGGAGGCAGTCCTGTCGGTTGACGGCCAGAGGGAATTTGAACTGGGTGCGTCTGATACCTTAACCGTGAAAAAGTCTTCAAGAAGCGTAAAGATAATCATGGAGGACAGTTCTTTTTTCGGCAAACTTGAGTCAAAGCTCAAGTGGGGTACCTGAGAAATGTTCATAATAAGAGTGGATAAGGAAAGGTGCAAATCCTGTGGATTGTGCATAGATGTCTGTCCCAGGAAAACATTCAAGCCGTCCAAGAACTTCAACAGGATGGGCTATCATTACGTGGAGCCGGAAGGGGAAGGCAAGGATTCTTGTTCGGGCTGCCAGAAGTGTGTTATCATGTGTCCCGACGTTGCGATCTCCATCTACAAAAAGGAGGAAAAACCAAAATGAAGATAGGAGTTATTCCTGATTGTTTCAGGATGCCTGTAAAGGAAGGGATTAAGAAAGCGGCAGAGTTGAAGATGGACGGCATACAGCCTTATGCCACACACGGGGATCTTGACCCGAAGAACCTTACGAAAACGGGCAGGGATGATTTGAAAAACATGGTAAAGAGACTCGGGTTGACAATCTCCGCGCTGGTGGGAGATTTCGGTATCGGGTTTGCAAACCCGGAGAAGGTTGACTTTGTCGTAGGCAGGACAAAAGAGGTGGTGGACCTTGCGGTTGACCTGGGGGTCAACGTGGTAACTACCCACATAGGCACCGTTCCCGAAGACGAGAACGCTTCTGCGTGGAAGGTAATGGTTGCCTCTCTTCCGGAAGTCGGAACTTACGCCTATGACAGGGGTGTTTTCCTTGCAACCGAGACCGGTCCGGAGACGGCCGTGCTGCTGAAGAAACTTCTTGATACCATAAGCAATCCCGGCCTGCGCGCCAACTATGATCCCGCCAACCTTGTCATGGTAATGGGGGATGATCCGGTTAAGGGCGTCTATACCCTGAAGGATTACATAGTTCACACGCACGCGAAAGACGGAATTAAACTGCCGGAAGAGAACGGACAGAAGAGGTGGAAAGAGATGCCTCTGGGCGAAGGTAACGTGAATTTCCCGGAATACCTGAAGGCAATGAAGGATATAGGATATAAGGGATTTTTCACGATTGAAAGAGAAGTCGGGGATAAACCCGAGGCGGACATCATTAAGGCAAGGGATTTCTTGAGAAACCTGTCAAAAAAAATTGGCATCTGACAGAGAACAGACTTCCGGCTGATGAACAAAGCCAGTTTTCGCACGACGCTACAGGCCAGACAAAACTAAGTATTTGAGGAAAGGGGAAACCCCATGCAAAACATGGGGATGCGATGCCCCTTCCACCCTCTGAAAAACGGGGTGGCTTTCCCTCTTTCCCAAACACAAGTTTTGTTCCTGTCCTTCCGCTAATTGTGCTCAAACTGCTTTCTTCACCGCCGTGAGGATCAGAGATTTCTATGGAGTGGTTACAATAAAAGGGGGAAAAACACGATGGGAGGGATGATTGCGGGTGTTCAGATGTACACGTTGAGGGATTACTGCAAGACGCCTTCGGATTCAGCGAAGGCTTTGAAGAAGGTGAGGGATCTGGGATACAGGATTGTCCAGGTGTCGGGCATGGCCGAACCAAAGGATATGAAGGAGATGAGAAAGATTCTTGATGACAGCGGACTTTCCGCCTGCTCAACGCATACGGCCTACCAGAGAATAATGGAGGAAACCGACAAGGTGATTGAGGAGCACAGGATACTCGGCTGCGAGGCGGTCATGTGCCCGGGACTTCCGGGAGAATTGCATAACAAGGAAGGATATCTCAATGTTGCGAAGGATTTCTCAAAGGTGATGGGTAAGTTGAAAAACAATAACCTTGTTCTCGGCTATCACAACCACGGTATTGAACTTGAGCGGTACGGCGGCAAGACCGGCCTGGAGATACTGCTTGAGAATTGTGCCGGGCTTCACGCGGAGGTTGACACCTACTGGGTACAATACGGAGGAGGAGATCCGGCGGCATACATTGAGAAATTCAGCGGCAGGTGCAGCCAGCTCCATTTCAAGGACATGGGCATCATTGACAACAAGCAGGTGATGCCGCCCATCGGAACAGGCAACCTGAACTGGAAAAGGATAGTCCAGGCGGCCGCCGGGGCAGGCGTCAAATACTGTCTCGTGGAGATGGATACGCCGACGATAGATCCTTTCAAGGCGCTGAAGATCAGTCTGGATAGCATGCTTTCCTGGGGAATAAAAATCGGATAAGAAATTTACACCTTGTTCGCCTCCTCCCTGGAGGGGGGAGGCAGTGACCAGGCGAATGCCTGGCACGGTGGGGGTGAAGGAGTGACACCAATGAAGAAAATATCCACGCTTGCGATAAACGGGGGCAGTCCCGCGGTACAGATTCCTGTTCCTGAATGGCCTGTGTCAGGCGACCTGGAAGCTTCCTGGATGGAAGGCGTTGTCAGGAGCGGAAAATGGAGCTGGGCAGGTCCGCATGAAACCGCTTTCTGCAAGGAATATGCGGCGTTCACAGGCAGTAAATACTGCGCTTTGCTTGCCAACGGTACCGTGACCATCCAGTGTGCCCTGCAGGCCGTGGGGGTTAAGCCGGGTGACGAAGTAATCGTGCCGGGGTTGACCTGGGTGGCGACACTGCAGGCGGCCCTGGACGTAGGCGCAAACGCGGTGGTGGTTGACATTGATCCGGAGACCTACTGCATTTCGCCAAAGGCGATAGAGAAAGCCATAACTCCCCGGACGAAGGCGATTGTCCCGGTGCACCTGTACGGATGTATGTGCGACATGGACGCGATAAACGACATAGCGAAGAAGCACAACCTGAAGGTTGTTGAGGATGCTGCCCACCAGCAGGGAAGCCGGTGGAGAAATGTCGGGGCGGGCGCCCTGGGGAACGCAGGCAGTTTCAGCTTCCAGCAGTCAAAGGTGCTTACCTCCGGTGAGGGTGGTGCGATTACCTGCAGTGACGAAGCGGTTTATGAAACCCTCTACTGCCTGAAACACGTGGGATGGAAACCGAACCTGGCAGAGCCGGGCAACCGTTACGGGCATAACTACCGGATTACAGAGATGCAGGCGGTTCTCTTAAGGGGGGGTCTGAAAAGACTTCCGGAACAGCTGATGATACGCGAGAGAAGCGTGGAGATGCTGACCGAAGGACTGAAGCGCGCGGGCGGACCGTTGAGGGCTGCGAAAAGGGATAAGAGGGTGACCCGCCAGTCTTATTACGCGATGACCATGCACTATGACAAATCCGCCGCAACGGGAATAGAGAGAGATGATTACTGCAGGGCGCTCTCCGCGGAGGGTTTCTGGGTAGGCGGGACATACCTTCCGGTCTACAGGAGCCCGATCCTGAATCTCTACGACAACACAAGTCCGATCCCGTTCAGAGATAAAAAAGTCATACAGGATTATGCGGGGCTGAAGCTTCCGGTTACGGAAAAGGTTGTCACGGAAGAGGGGGCTCTCCTCGGGCAGGTACCGCTTCTGGGCAGCGAGGAATACATCAATCAACTGCTTACGGCATACAAGAAGGTGAACGATAATCTCAAAGAGGTCAGAGAAGCTGCAGCCAGGAAATGAAGACGGGATTTGCAAAGTCGGACATAACTCCCAGGGTAGGGGTTGAGCTCACGGGATTCGGCCCGTTCCTCAACAGGCATTCCATAGCGATAAGGGACAGACTGTGGGCGAGAGCGATGGCTGTCAGCTCCGGGAACAAAACCGCAATAGTTGTAAGCTGCGACCTGGTAGGAGTAACTCCTTCCATAACGGCAAAAGTCCGGGAGATAGTCAAAGAGAAAACAGGCATAGACGGCAGTGCCGTAATGATTTCCTGCACACATACCCACAGCGGCCCGAGCACCTTCGGTTCGTTCGGCTGGGGCGAGGTTGACTACCCGTATCTTGAGGTACTGCCATACCGTATTGCGAGAGCATGTGTGGATGCGTTTGGCAGGATGGAAGAAACGGAGATGGGATACGCCGAAGTGCCCTGTGAAGGCATAGGGCTTAACAGGGTGTACGATAAAGACGCGCCGCCAATTGAAGAAATCCTTAAGGATGACTGGAGACCCGCAAAGCCTGAACTTACCGACACGGTATGCAGGGTAATTACGTTCAGGAAGAAAGGAGAGCTCAAGGGTTTTGCAAGCTGTTTTGGATGCCATCCGGTGGTGTGCTGCCAGATGACAAGGTACATACACGGGGATTATGCCGGGGTAGCAACCAACAACCTTGAAAGAGAATCTCCGGGTTGCGTGGGGCTGTTTCTTCAGGGGGCGTCCGGCGACGTGAATTCCTGCGTTGTGCATAAGCCGGAGCAGGAGTCACTCCTCGCCCTTGACGTTATCGCCGCGCGCTATGCCAACTGCGTGAGGAAGGGGATACTGGAAGCCGGAGAAGTCAAGGAAGAGTCCGTAAACTTTCTGTCCAGGCGGGTGCATTTCAGCAGGGAAAAGATTGATCCGGAGTTTCTGAAAAAGGGACTCTCTGAAAAGGAATCCATCCTGAAAAAGGAAGGCATTACCGACCAGGACCATGAACTACGCATGGCAGTTGTCTATATATACGCCTTGAGGGGCTTCCTGGAAAAACTGGCTTCCGGCAGGAAAGAGGAATTAGATCCCCTGGTTGAACTTCAGTCTGTAAGGATAGGTCCGGTAACCCTTTTCGGTGCGCCTTTTGAGGTTTTCCAGGGGATAAAAAACGACCTTGAGAAGAAAGCGAAAAGCAGGATCCCCCTGCTTGTATCCAATACCAATGAAAGCCGGGGCTATGCTCCGGAGAACAAGAAGATCGGCGTGGGGGAGTATGCCGACAGTAGGGTTCCCATCATAGAGCAATACCTGCCTTATTCCAACGTGCACAACGAGCTGGTTGAAAACTTCCTTGAAATGGAAAAGTCTCTTCTGTCCTAATTGTTTGGGACATGAGCGCCGTTGACGGGGGAGACTTCATGAAAGGCAGGTTTCCAGCCGAAACGTTCCTCGTACAGGGCTGACAGCCGTTCACTGTATCCGGGTATTACCTTCTTTTCAAGAAGGACGACAGCACAGCCGCCCATGCCCGCGCCTGTAAGCCGCGCGCCCTTTACGCCCTCAAAGTCCCTTGAGAAATCCACTATGAAATCAAGCTCATCACAGCTTACCTCATAAAGGTCTCTTAAGCTGGCATGCGATTCGTACATCGCGCCACCGAAACCGTCAATATTTCCGTCTTCAAGGTCTTTCACGGCGGAAAGAACCCTGTTGTTCTCTTCCACTATGTGGCGCGCCCTCCTGTAGTTTTCTTCGGACAGCCTGTCCTTGTAAACCGCCAGGTCTTTGACCTGCGTCAGGAATTTCACCTGCTCATATTTCTTTATTGTTTCCAGTGCTTCAGTGACTGACCGGACACGCCTGTTATACACAGAAGAAGCAAGGCTCCTTGCCTTCTTCGTGTCCACCAGCAGCAGGCCCGTCTCTTTCAGCTTCAGCGGAACGTATCTATATTCAAGCGTATCACAGTTAAGCAGGAGTGCGCTGCTTTCTTTTGAGAGATGGATGGAGAACTGGTCCATTATTCCGCATTGAACCCCGACGAATTCGTTTTCCGCTTGCCGGGCAAGCTTTATCAATTCCACGGGATCAAGCTTTACCCCGCATAGTCTCTCAAGCAGCACCGCCGTACAGACTTCCACCGCCGCCGATGAGCTCAACCCGCTTCCCACGGGCACGTCGCCGCCGAACGCAATTTCCATACCCGGTATGGAATGGCCGAGTTTTTTGAACTCACGTATCACGCCCGTTACGTAGTTTGACCATTTTGCACTGTCGCTGTATGAGATGCTTTCCGTAGTTGTCTCAAATGATTCGTTGTAGTTGAAAGAAAACAATCTGATTTTATTTCCTTTTGTCTTTCTCCCGGCGCTGTGTATGAACCTGTCCACGGCAATGGGCAGGACGTGCCCGCCCTGGTAATCCACGTGCTCGCCTATGAGGTTTGCCCTTCCCGGTGCAGTGACCGAGATAAAACCGGCATCTCCTCCGAAGACTTTTGCAAAGGTTTCTTCTATCTGTTTCCTGGTTACCATGGTCAAAATTATAGCGCATCTTTACAGTACGGACAAGAATTTTGCGGAACTGTTTACAAACGAAAAAAAATAAGGTATAATGCAAACGAGAAAGAGAAAAATGCTCTTTGACAACCGGAAAACAAAAGAGTATTTAATAGCCATTCTTTAAGCCTCTGAAAAAAACCGTTATATTCCATATATTATCCGCGTGATTGGTCTATCCAAAAAAAACGAAATCCCTCATCATGGAAGAGATGCATGGGGGCATTCGGGACAAGGGAGGTGAGATAAATGAGCCAGATTCAGGTTATAGAAATCTCGTTTGCGAATAACCAGACGATTGAGAAGATGTACGAGGAAAGAAAGAAAAGGGGCTGCGGGAATGTAAGAAGCGACAATAATAGTCATAGTGAAGACGAAGATGATGAAGTGCTCCTGCTGGATCCCACTAACTTTGAAGAGCGTCTGGACAAGGGATTCCGGATTTTCGAGATGGCTACTAACGGCTACCCCAGCGATGGGTGATAGCGATTGATTTCATCCGGATAGCTTCGTTGGCCGCGTCGTCTACTTCCTCGGCGTATGTATAATACGCCTTGTTGTCTCCTCCTTGCCGTCTTGCTATCCGGCGAACTGAATCGCTATTGAGTTACCGAAAGAGGGGAGAAGTTGAGCCACTGGTCAGGATAGGAGAGGATAACTTTTTCTATGACCTCCGCTCCTTTCTGTATGAGCAGGTCAATCTTTTTGTCTTCTGAAAGCTGCTGGGGCGCCTTGTCTATTTTCCGGAAAAAGAACTTGTAGTTCCGTCCTTCCATCAGAAAGAATCCCGCAACAAAAGCGGCGCCGGTTCGGACCGCAAGCGTCGCCGGACCGCGCGGCAGGATTATCTCGGTGCCCAGGAATTTTACCTTTGTCCCTTTCTCCGTAAATACTCTGTCTCCGAGAACTGCGAGGATTCTGTTTTCCTTCAGTGCCTTGAGTATGCTCTTGGGATTGGAGCCTGTAAGAATAACCTCCAGGCCCTTGATGTTTCTCCTCGTCCTGTAGATCCGGGTGACCGCGGGATTCAAATAAGGTATGGAAATGGCGCTGACCTTATATCCGAGAAGCGAGGCCGCTATTCCTGCCAGTTCCCAGTTGCCCGTATGTGCGGTGAGGGCGATAACTCCCTTTCCGTGGGACAACCCCTCGTCCAGCAATTCAATATCTTCCACCCGGACCTTTTTTCTTACCGTGTCGGCAGTCCATTTTGGGATGTAAAAGAAATCTGCAAGGTACTGCGCAAAGTTGCAGAAGGTTTTCATGACAAGCTTCTGCAGCTCTTTCTCGGTGTAAGCTATCCCTTCAGTTTTCTTCCTGTATTCAAGAACGATGCGAAGGTTTTCCTTAACCGTCCTTCTCATATGGAACTGGACAAAATACCTGATAACCGCCGCCGCCTTTCCGAGAAAATATAGAAAAGACAAAGGAAGGCGCCTTCCGAGGAAAGACATAAAAGTGTATAGTACTGCATTGTAGATATCTGTCATAGAGTCTTTCTGCCTTCTATGGATTTCTTCAGGGTCTGGACGTCCACGTACTCTATTTCCGCACCCACCGGAAGACCGTATGCAAGCCTTGAGTGTTTTACGCCCATTTTTCTCAATATCTCGGAAATATATACGGCGGTATTCTCACCTTCCGGCGTCGGGTTGGTTGCAATTATGACTTCGTCTATCCGTTCCCTTTTCAATCTCTCCGTCAATTGAGGGATTTTCAGGTGAGAAGGGAATATCCTGTCCAGGGGTGAGATTCTGCCACCCAGCACATGGTAGATGCCCCTGAACCCGGTCTTCTCTATCAGTATGAGGTCTTTGACTTCCTCAACGACGCACAGTATTCCGTCTCTTTTTTCGTCAGAACATATGCTGCAGAGACCGGTGTCCGAAAGATTGAAGCATCTTTGACAGAGCTGTACCTCTTTTTTCAGCGAGACAATCTCTTCTGCCAGCGAGAGAATGGAGTCTTCGTCTTCTCCAAGGATATAATTGACGATTCTTTCCGCACTCTTTGGTCCTATGCCGGGGAATTTTACCAGCCTTTCCAGCAGTCTCTCAACTTTTTCAGGATAGTAGCCCATTTTTTGAAAACCCTTTCACCCCCACCGCATTCAGCATCCGCTGAATACTGCCTCCCCCCTCGAGGGGGAGGCGAACAATGTCAGGTTAAATGCCCCATCTGTGACCGCATTTCCGTGCTTATCATCCTCTCCACCTCTTTCTGGGCGGATAAGAACGCATTCTTGAAAAGCTTTTCCAGGTAAGCCTTGTTCTCCGGTTTCAATACATCCGGAGAGATCTCAATGTCCACCAGCTCCATCTTGCCGTTCAGGGAGAGTTTTATCTCTCCTTTGGGCGAAGCCGCCTGGACGGTTTTTGAACGAAGGATTTTTTCAAACTGCGCAGCCTGCTGTTTCAACTGTCCGATCTGCTTCAAATTGTCAAAAATATTTCCCATTATTCCTCCAGTGTCACGATTTCTCCGTTAAAAAAATCCACTATTTTCTTCACCTCATTGTTGTTCAGCATTGAATCCTCCGGCTTGTTCTCAAGTATGAAATTCACTTTGCCGGGATGGCCTCCGGATATTCTGGACAGTGTCTTCTCTATGAGTTTCATATTGGCCGGTTTCTCAACCATGGACTTATGGAAAGCATATGCCTTTCCGAAGTTGACAACCAGGATGTCGTCTTCCACCTTAACCGGAGTCCCTTCCCGCAGGGCGGCTTCCAGGGTGGGTTTGCTCTTCTTGATTTCAGTGCGTACCATATTCCACGTTGCCGCAATGTCTGAAGGCTCCGGCGCCGGCGTGACTTCCTTTGCGGACGTTTCTTCAGTTTTCACAGGCCCGGGTGCGGGTTTCTCTGCCGTTTCGTTGAAAATGTTTACGGATTCTTTCTTTCCCTTTTCGGGTTCTGCAATCCGGGGTGCCGCAGTTTTCGTGCCGCCGAATAACCTGCTTATTCTCAAAAACAGGATTTCCGAAAGCACTACCGGCAGGTTCTCGCGTCGTAACCTTTCCTTGTACTCAATAATCAGGGAAACCGCGTTCAGCATAGTTTCAATATCAACGTTTTTGAATATGCCGGCAAGCTGTTTATCCTCTTCCGTAAAAGAGGTGTCCGTCGTCTGCCCCATGCCGTAGAGAATGACATTCTTGAGTTTCCTCAAAAGTCCGTCAAGAATCAGAGCGGGATCCTTGCCCTCGTCAAGGAGGCTGTGAAACAAAATAATGGCGGCTTTCACATTTCCCTGACTCAACGCTGCGAGTATTTCGTTCAGGCTGGTTTCTTCCACCAGGCCGAGGAAGTCCTTCATGTCTTCATAGGTGATTTTGTTTCCTTCGGCATTTACTATCAGCTGGTCAAGGATTCCGAGAGCGTCTCTCAATGACCCCCCCGAAAAGCCGTAGATCTGTTTGAGAGCGCTGTCCTCTATGGAAAAGCCTTCCTTTCCGCAGATGTCCTTCAGTTTTGTCTCAATTTCTTCGCGGCGGAAAGGCTGAAAGTTGAATCTCTGGCACCTGGAAAGTATGGTGGGCATGATTTTTTCCGGGGCCGTGGTTGCAAAAAGGAATTTTACGTATGGAGGCGGCTCTTCCAGCGTCTTGAGCAGAGCGTTGCATGCCTCCGTGGTGAGCATATGCACCTCGTCGATTATATAGATCTTGAACGCCGCTTTTGCGGGTGTGAGATTCACATTTTCCCGCAGATTGCGTATCTCGTCTATACCCCTGTTGGACGCGCCGTCAATTTCAAGCACGTCAAGACAGGTTCCCGCGGAAATGGATGTACATGTGTCGCACTTCCCGCAGGGATTGGATGTTGGTCCGGTTTCACAGTTGAGCGACCTGGCAAGAATTCTGGCAACCGAAGTCTTGCCGGTTCCTCTTGGCCCGGAAAAGATGTACGCATGGGCAACCTTGTTTTCTCTTATGGCCTTTTTCAATACGTCGGTAATATGGCCCTGACCGCACACCTCGTCAAAGTTCCTGGGTCTGTATTTTCTTGCCAGTACCAGATACATAATTCACTCCGGGGTTATATGTTGCCGAGATACCTCAAAAGGTCAAAAAAGAATATAAGGACTGCCAATCCGCCGAAAACGGCGGCCTGTATAATCAGGAGCAATTTTATATCGGGTTTGTAGATCTTCTGCGGGACAACGGCATTGTCCAGTACCTGTACCACCGGGGTGTCGCGTGCCTCGGTTATCTTCGCCTCCTCAAGCTTGGAGGTGAGGAAGCTGTAAACTGCTTCCTGCGCCTTCAATTCTCTCATGATGTTCCTTAACTCGTTTTCGGAGTGCAGGAGTCTGGACAGGGTAGTTTCAAGGTTTTCTATATCTTTTTTCAGCATGGTCATCTCAAAGCTGTCCGGTTTCAAAATCTCTCCTTTTCTCTGGAGTTCCAGTTTCTTGTTGAACAGCTCCTGCATGAGCTTTCCTGCGGTTTGTGAGACCTGTTCAAGTTCCTTATCTGCCGCAAGGTTTTCCCTGTCCTTGACCGCCGCAAGCCGTTTTTCAAGGGAAGCTATGGTGTTTTCAGTCTCGGCAAGCTGTTTCTCTGTGAATATCCTGTCCTGTTTTGCCGTTGTGACGGAAAGCACCTTTACGGCATTGTCAAGCCTTTCAATGAAGAAATTTGCTATGCTGGCCGCCCGTTCCGCATCCGTATCTAAGACGCTTATCTCAATGATTTTCTCTTTTGTAAGGTATATTGTCACCCGCTCATCCAGCTCTTCCCTTGCGCGATCAATGGTTCTCACCCTGTATGCGTTTATAAGCCCGAACTTCCCTATTATTTCGTCTTTGATGCTTCTGCTGGTGAGTATTGAGAAAAAAAGCTCCGTGTTGGTTATCGGCTGCGAAAGAAAAGTTTCGGAGGTTTGCTTTTCGGGCGGCTGAAGGATGCTTGCGCTCGCCTTGTAGTATTTCGGTGCCAGCCAGTATATGCCATAGACGATTCCGAACCCGAGTATGTAAAAAAGCAACACGAACTTCAGATGTGACCTGAAACCGTTCTTCCTTTCGGATTTTCTTTCACCGTTCTTCATGGTATTAGTAAACGGACAGCCCGAGGCTTATGTTATAGAACATCTGGGCGATGTCTTTCAGCAGGGTTCCCTTTCGTTCCTTGACCTCAAAGGGGATGACTATCGTGTCTCCGGGCCCGATATTGCCGACGTCGCTTGTGGCCGTCCCGTTCACTTTGGCCACAAAGACGTTTCTTCTGTCGGCATTCTTGGCGAACCCGCCCGATTTTTCTATGTAATAGTTAAATCCCGAGTTTTTCTTGAATACTATATTGCCCGGAAGATTCACTTCTCCGATCACGGCAACCGATACGGGTTCTACGGGCACGTAAATGTTGTCCCCGTCTTCAAGGAATATGTCGGATTCCCTGCCGGCGTATTTCTCATCGGAAATATAGAGGGGAATTCTGCCTTTTATCTCAGTTGCCTTAAGCTGCTGCAGGAGCATATTACCCTGGTTCAGCAGTTTCTTTTCTTCGGCGCTTTCGGCCTGCGTCTCCTCCTGTTTCAGCATTACTTCTTTCTCTTTCACGAAGGTCGCCAGCTGTTTTTCCTTTTCGGCCCGAATTGTCTCTCTCATGAATACTATGCCGGGAAGATAGGCGTGGCGCGTGAAACCGCCTGCTCTCTTGACCAGGTCGCTCAACCTGTCCCCCCTGACCACGACGTATTCTCCCGGGTAATATACCTGTCCCTGTATCACAACTCTTTTTTCCGGGCGTTCCTGCGAATAAACCAGGATTCTGTCCTGGGGAACAAGCGGTATATCATATTCTTTTTCACCGGCAAATATTTTTGCGGGATACATGATAATAATTTTCTTACCACCGTCAGGTTCCGTTCTTATCACTTCTCCCTTGTCACGCAGGGCGTAAGGCAGTAATTCCTCTTCTCTAAGGAGGTCGCTCAGTTTTAATCCTTCTTTCCATCCGTAGGTTCCGGGACGCCGCACGGCTCCCTCCATGGAAACCCTGTAGAAAGGCTGTTCGGGCAGGGGAAATATATTGACGGTATCAAAGTTGTTTATTGCAAAGTTGCCGGACTTGTTACAGTCAATGTCTATGAAAATGCGTCCTCTTGACTTGTCGGTTCTCTCCACCTGAACCCTGGAAAAATCAGCGTTGGGCAGAGCTCCTCCAGCAAGTTCCATGAGATCTTTGAGTGTTGCCGGTCCCGCTATTTCGTATATGGCGGGTCTCCTCACCGCCCCCTTGATGCCGGCGAGTGATTCGGCGAGGGGGACGAATACCATGTCGCCCTGTGAAAACTGTATCTCGGGCGGCGGTTCTCCGGACATGAACATAGGATACAGATCGCAGTATTTTGCGCTGCCGTCCGACTTCTTCGTTATCTTTATATGCCTCAAGCTTCCCTTGTCGGTTGCGCCGCCGGCCATGGCGAGCACCTCAAGAATGCTGGTCAACGGAGAAATCAGGTAACTGCCGGGTTTTTTGACTTCTCCGAGAACGAATATCTCCAGGGTCCTCAATTTCCCGGTTGTGACCGACACGGAGATATTCTTGTACCTGCCGAAGAGTTTCGTCCGGATGAGTTCCTTTGCATCGCTCAAGCTCAATCCCTCAAGATGGACTTTGCCGATATAGGGTATGAAGATTGCCCCGTCGTATTCAATCGTTTTCCTGTATTCTTCCTCAAACGCACCCCACACGTTGATAATCAGTTCATCTTCTATGCCGAGTACGTAAGTGTCGGGGATATGAAATCCGGTCTCCCTGATCTCGGAAGGAAATTCGGAAAATATGCGTTGCCCGTAAACCTCAAGAGGAACGGTCTCCGGGGGGGCATTGTTCTGCCCTGCTGCAAAGCCCGCAATAAATACTGTCAGGATAATAAATATGGTTTTTTTCATTTTTTGCACCATTATCAGGTCATAGGGGATATTCTTAACCTGATAGTACAAGTTACCATTATATGGAAATAAGTCAAATCCAGGACAATTTCATGCTCTAAAAAAAACGAGCGCTCCTCTTCGCGCTCCATGTTCTCATCCACGTGCAA
>CAYQXZ010000009.1:22638-25650 GCA_964421645.1 uncultured bacterium | reverse complement strand
CGAACGGTAAGGGCAGAGGCAGATTGTTTATGTTCAATGGCGAAGAGCAGGCTGTGAGCGCGACAGACCATATTGAGTGTAAATTGCCGGCAAACCAGGCAGCTGTCTGGTACGTATAACGAAGAAAAGGATACGGGGTGAAAAATGGAGAAAGACAAAAGTGTAATCGTGACGGGCGCAGGGCAGGGGATGGGCAGGTCCATTGCCGCGGCGTTTGCGGCGCAGGGCTGCAGTGTCCTTTTGAGTGACGTGAGAGCCGAGGCGGCAGAAAAGGCGGCAGAGTCCATCAGAAACGCGTCAGCCGGCAAGGTTATGGCAACAGGCGGCGACGTGAGAAAAACGACCGACGTAACATCCATGGTGGAACTGTGTATCCGCGAACTGGGAGGTGTTGATATTCTCGTAAATAACGCAGGCATCCTTTTTCCCACGGCCGTGGAAAATATCTCCGAGGACGAATGGGACACTATGATGGACATCAACGTAAAGGGCGTATTCCTGTGCACGAAGGCTGTGTTACCTTTCATGAAGAAGAAAAAATACGGCCGTATCATCAATATGTCTTCTTCTGCCGGCAGGAGTACCAGCACCCTCGGAGGCGCCCACTACACGGCTTCCAAGGCCGCGGTGCTGGGGTTCAGCCGTCACTGTGCGCGTGAGTTTGCGCAGTACAACATAACGGTTAACGCTGTCTGTCCGGGGTTGATTGATACCGAGATGGTCCAGCAAAACGTCAGCCCTGAACGATTGCAAAAATACATGGATATCTTCCCCATCCACAGGCTGGGTACTCCTGAAGAAGTTGCGTCGCTTGTACTCTTCCTCGCGTCTGACGAAGCCGCATACATCACCGGTGCATCGCTTGATATAAACGGCGGCGACCTCATGCTATAAACACAGGGCCGCGGGCATCAATCACTTCAGCTGGGCCGTGGAGGCAAGACATCTCGGAAAAGGTCTCTACTGCTGTTGACAGAGGCAGGAGCTTTCATTAAAATGTCTTGAAATGAGACATGTCCGCAATCCCTCGATCAAAAACCGCATTTATGAATGGCTGGAACTGTGCGATCTTTCCCTTGAGCTGCTGAAAGCCGGGGATGAGTTATCCGTTCACAAGCACAAAGGGGCTTCTTTTTTGCAGCAGAATTTTCGTGAAAAACAACCTATCAGGCAAGACGTATTGAGACGGATGATAATATGATTTCACACAGGATTACTGAACTTATCAAGAAAATACTATCGCTTGCGGAGGAGTCAGAAACTGACATAATGTTTATAGGTGGAATTGCTGTAAGTGCCTGGGCTGTTCCCAGGGCAACATATGACGTTGATGCCGTTGCCCTGATAAACGAAAAGAAAATTAACGATTTTCTCGTACTTTGTAAGAAATATGGTTTTGACTATGATGCAGACAGGCCTGTCAAACACATCCAGAATCTCTCCTTTTTAACGTTGTCCACGGGTAAGAACTTCCAGGAGGGAATCTATACGGACATTTTTCTTGCTCGCGGTAAATACTTCCAGACTGCCCTCAAAAGAAAACGAATTCTTAACGTTCTTGACGTCAGGATACCCGTTGTTTCTCCGGAGGACCTTATACTTTACAAACTTCTTGCAGGACGAAGCAGGGACATGGAAGACGTTCATGAAATATTACTGAGACAGAAGGATAAGCTTGATATTGCCTATATGAAACAATGGTCTGAAGAACTTGGCATCCTCTACAGACTTGAAGATGAACTCCGGTCAAGTAATCCTCAACAATAAAAAGTCATTCCCGAAAGCAATTAAAACACTTGACAGATTTCAAAATACATGATACGCTATGATTGAGCGACATGATACATCAGGTTGTATTGTGTAGAGGAAAAGAATGACCACTATGACTTCCAGACCGCCAAAGTACCATGAAATAAAGGAGACCATAAAGCAGGGAATTCTTTCCGGGCAGTGGTCTGAAGGCGTTACCATTTATTCCGAGCGGGAAATATGCGAAAAATTTGGCGTCAGCCGCACCACCGCCATCCGGGTACTGAACGAGCTCCAGAAAGAAAATTTCGTGCGCCGCGAAAAGGGCAGGGGGAATATCCTCATTTCTTCGGATGAGAAGAAGGTAACTAATACGGTCTGCCTGATGCTGCGTACAGAACGCCACTTCTATGCGCCGTTTCTCCATCAACTGCTCCGGTATTTTGAGTTGACACACTACCAGCTTCTTATTTTTCCCTTCGGCCCATTTTCAGAAAAGAAGACACTTCAGAAGAAATGGGAAATGGTGCTGAAGGCGAGACCAGGAGCATATGTAATCAATGCCCAGAAAGAGGCGCCCCTTTTCCTTCTGGATAATGAGGTTAAGAATACGGCTTCAATAATCTTCACTCTCAACTATGAACATGCGGAGAAAATTCCCGCCGCTTACGTTCTCACAGATTACGAGAAAGGCGGATTGATGACGGCAAACTATGCGGACTCCTGCGGGTATGAGAACATTCTGTGTTACACAAATCCTCTTGACAAATCCAACACGGGACAGACGGCAAGAATTGACGCGATACGGAGTTTTTGTAAGCAGCGCAGAAAGTCATTCTCTATTCTTGAAAGAGAAAAAAACCTGCAGTACGACAACAATCCGGAGATGATTGCAGATACGCTTGAGAAAATCGGGAAGAACGTGGCTGTCCTCTGTGACTATGATGCCCGTTGTGAGGTTTTTCTCAATGCCGCCAGGAAACACGGATGGCGCGTTCCGGAGGACCTGGGTGTTATCGGATATTTCAATACGCCCACGAGCCAGGCATACGGCATTACCTCCGTGGACGTTCATTCGGACGAAATTGCCCGCACGACCGTGGAGGTTTTGCAGAAGGGCACAAACAATACTGTTTTAATTGCTCCCTCAATAGTTGAGAGAAGCACGACAAGGAGGAGAACATAAGAAGAAGAAAGGGAGGTTCGTTTGGTTTTACCCTTATAGAGCTCCTGGTTGTCATTGCCATAATAGCAATTCTTGCG
>CAYQXZ010000009.1:6499-22538 GCA_964421645.1 uncultured bacterium | reverse complement strand
GTTGCTTATTCAAAGTTCAGTTTTACCGTGCCGAGTTACTATTATGACTATTACAACGGGTACCTGCACCGGACAAGCGGCATACAGGCAAACATAAAGAAGCTTGTCATGATGAGAAAGCCGGACAAGATTATCCTTTTCTACGACAAGCAGCTGGGACAGGGCAACGGATTCGGGGTGGAGGTTTCTGATACCATAGGCGGGGCGTGGGGCTACGGAATGGATATTACAATGTACGCTACGCGCCTGGGTGCCCATAACGGCGGGCAGAACGTCCTCTTCGGGGACGGAAGCGTGAAATATCTGAAGATAGGCGACTACAACAGCGCAGTCAAGCCATTCGTAGCCACAAGGTGGGGCGGCGTGTACCCGTAAGCTGCAGGACGTTTGTCAGACCTGCACTGTCCGAAATTCTTCAAATAAGGAGAGAGACAAAAATGAACAGGATATGGATTATTTTTGCAATGGGCAGTTTTCTTGTTTCAGCTCTTGCCTTTCCTGGGGAGAAAACAGAGGTCATAAGCGAAGCCGTATCAGGGAAATTCATGGGACGGAATTTCTACTGGGACTGGCATGCCAATCTCGGCTCAAAACTTACGGCTGCGGTTGAACCTGAAACAGGCACGAAATATCTCTCCGCCGAAGGCACAAGGAGCGGGTTGAGCGAGATACAATTCAGCCTGCGAAACGAAACGGCAGACCTTTCTTCCTGCGCGTATCTGCACATTCTTGCAAGGATGAAGGGGGTAACCGATTTCAGGGTGAGTTTCAACGCCAAGTCCGGAGTTGAGGATGCCGCACTGCTCTTTCCCTCTTTCACTCACCTGCTGGGCAGGAAGGATAGCGACAAGTGGTTCACCTTCTGGGTGCCTCTCAACACCGGAAAGCTTGCTCTGGTATACCGTCAGGCTCTGGAGAAGAGAGGCCTTAAGGACGAAGACGTGAAACCGGAGAATTTTGCCGCGGTAATGAAATACCTCAACAGGATTGATTTAACATTCTACGGAGAAGAAGGGAAAACGCTTGATATAAAGGACGTCTATTTCACCAGCAAGGGACCGGATCTGGGCAAAGCGGCAGGAGAAATCATGGGTAAGGGCGTGGGGATTGTCGGGATGGAGAAGCTTCTGGAATCAGGCAAATTTGTGCTTTCGGAATTGCCTGATGGCGGGAAGATCTTCAGAACCAACATGGGCAAGAACGTCTCTTTTGACCTGGAAGTGACGGGAAAAGAGATTAACAAGGACGTCACCGGCGTACTGCTTCTTGAGTTCTATGACGAAACCAGCAACCACTGGGAAAGGCAATCAATAGACATATCCGTACTGTCCGGCGGGCAGTATGTTAAAGCAGACAGCTTTTTTCTTAACGGAAGGAAGGGGGCCGGGAGCGATTTTCTTGAAGCCGTGTGGCGGGAGAGAGCCGCTTTCATTGCAGGAGACACCCTTGCGGGCGTGCAGAGTCAAAAAATTAATCTGCGTATTACAGCCAACACGGATTTCAGTTTTGGAAAGATTGAGTTTGTAACCGTGGATAAGAAGAATATTGAGAGTCTTATGTCAAAGTGGATGGAGAACTGCAAGAAATTTTCCATGGAACAGATTGAGAAGGTCATCGCACTGGCCTTTCTTGAGGATGAACTGCGCCAGTACGAGAGAGGGATGTTCTACTTGAAACAGGATGGTGATGTAAAGGAATTGAGGAGAATTCACAGCGAGGTTATAGATGCCGACGAGCGCGTGGAGAGACTCATGGATGATCATTATTACAGGTCTCCGGTTTATTTTGTGCGCGGTAACGTGAAAGAATATGAGAAATTGACCGATGACATAAGAATGTCTGCATCCGACCTTGCGGACAGGACTGCAAAGCTCCGTGCGGCCGTTGAGAAATCTGCGCAGAAAAGCGGGTTCTCGGTCATCCTGAAAAGAGACATAAAAGACGTGGATTTTTCCAGGAAAGGGGGAGCCCCCTTTCTTGACAGAACCGTGTTCCTCATGTTTGCCAACTCGCGCTGGGGAGACGAAGGACTGCGTGACGGGCCGGGCGGCGGAATCCTCTATGATTCAATGAAACTGTGCGGCATGGAGGGACGTTTTGCGCTCACCAACACACCTGAATTTTCACTTCTGCAGAGGCAGGATGATGAAAAACACGGATGGGAAACCGTTCCGGGCATCTGGAACATGCACCAGGGGATAAATCATTCCTTGAGGCACAGTACAAAACTCAAGGAGTTGTACGAGAAATACGGGGATGAACTACTGGCGCAGACGCCGGCCGGTCCCGCGGACATGGAAGTGTCCATGTACCAGATGTGGCAATTCCCCGGAAACATTTTTCACCCGGCATACAGAAAGTATATTCAGGAGTATGCATACGATGCGGCGAAGATGTATGCGAAAGATCCCGGGGTGATAGCTCTCACAACGGTAAACGAGTCAAACTTCTGGGCAAAAAGCAAAGGTTACGACCAGCTGGCTTCCGCAGGCTACGGAAGTCTTGGCATGGAGGAATGGCACAAGTATCTTGAGAAGAAATACGGCAGCATATCCAGGGTGAATGAGCTCTGGGGAACCGGCTATAAGGAATTCAAGGAAATTCCGCAGGCGCCCTGCAGCAGGATGGAGCCGGACAGAAAACCTTCAGGTCTGGTCTACGAATTTGAGACATTCCGAAAGGAGGGTTTCGCGGACTTCATCAGCATGATGAACAAGAGCATAAAGGCCGCTGCCCCGGACAAGCTCACGTGGGCAGAGCCCTGGAACAAATTTAACGCAAGTCCCTATCACGGGATAGATTATCTTAAGCTTTTCGGATCCCCGTATCTTGACATAGTCCATACCCATCACAATGCCACTTTTTTCACTGCCGCATATAATCATATGTTCAAAAGATACCTGGGCAAGATTATTGCGGAAGGGGAGTTTACCTATCTCGGTCCGGAGAATAATAATCCTGTCAGCACCGGGGAAGTTCTGTATAATGCAGGGATGCGCAACATCTGGAATACCCTTTCCTGGGATATGAGGGGCATAGTCTTCTGGCCCACCTATTTTTATTCCATCAGTTCCGGCGGTTACGGAGGCAGTTGCCATGACAGGAATTTTGTCCTTCCGGTCAGGGCCGCGGGTGCGGCGAGACTGATGAAGGAAAAAGCGGAGCGGATCAACGACATGCTGTTCAATACGGAAATAGTTTCCGGAGGGGTGGCGGTAATGCAGCCGTATGCCGCCCTTATCCTGGATAAAATGTCATTCTTCCCGGAGAATGTCTGTGTAAACGAGGCGGAAGCTGTTTTTAACGTCCTTGCCAATCATGGAATAACATCTTTTATCGTTCCCGAAGAATATATCGTGAACGGCAAGGAGTCTCTGAAGGAATTCGGGGTACTGATTATTCCTCATGCAACATACGTTGATGACAGGCTTGACGGGAAACTGCTCAAGTGGATGGAGAATGGCGGCACGATCATATCTGTAGGTCCATACGGTTTATACGACCAGTATGCACATGAGAACCGCATGCTTCTGAAACGTCTGCTGGGAAATGTGCAGGTTAAACTCACGGGCAGGGAAACTGCAAAGGTTGAGAGTCCCACTGAAGAAAGAGGCCTCCCCATTCCAGCGCAGACTTCCATTGCGGGATGGTCATACGGCGTAGAGCTTGACAGGAGTGCGGCCGGGAATTCAAAGGTTCTGCTTACACTTGACAGCGGCCCCGGCATTATTGAGGTACCCTGCGGGAAGGGGCGTTTTATCATGACTTCTTTCAGTCTCGGAAAGAACCTGGCAGGCAAAGGGGGAGAGCTTGCCGGATTTGTCGTTGATGAGACAGCCAGGGGGATAAAGAATGCTCTCGGTTATGTCCCCGCAAGACTCTCCGAAGGCAGGGATGTAGGGCTCATCTTGAGGGATGGCGGGAAAGGAGTAAAATACGTCGTCGCCGTGAACCAGAATTCGGCTGACTTCAATAAATGCGTTATTGAGGTCGGCGGTGTTCAGGCAAGGAAGGTGACCGATATCACAACCGGCAAAGGGATGCCTGTTCCTTTCACCGCAAGGGATGGGAAGACCGTTTTTGAGACAGTCGCCGCGCCGGGTGAGGGAATCGTGTTCAAGATTGAAAAATAGGACCTGCCATATTTTGATCTTTCCGGGCAAACGGGTAAAATATCATACCGGCATACTATCGGCATGTATTGAAGGTGCAAAGAATACGGGGTGAAAAATGATAAAGGCAACATCCTTACGATGTTTCCCGCAGGCGATGGACTGGAAAGAGTGCATCAGGGAGGCAAAGCTGTCAGGATACGGAGGAGTTGAAGTCAATTTTGACGGAAGGTTTGATCTTGACTGCACGGAGGTCACTCTCAAGGAACTGAAGAAAACAGCGAATGAAAACGGGATTAAGATAGTCTCGGTCTATTCGCGCCAGCAGTGGAAGACGCCCATATCAAGCAAGAACAGGAAAACAAGAGACTGTGGAATAAAGACCCTTGAACGCCTCATTGAAATTGCCGGGTACCTCCAGGCGCCCACGATCTTGACAATCCCAGGGGCGGTAGATAACTCAATTCTTTCTCAAGAGAAAGAGATTGTCGCATACGAAGACGCATACGAGAGGGTCAAGGATGCCATTTCAGGACTGGCGCCGAAGGCCGAATCCGCCGGAGTCATACTTGCCCTGGAGAATGTCCCCAACAAGTTCCTGATGAGCCCCCTGGAATTCAAACGGATGATAGAGGAGATAGGCAGCAAAGTGGTCGGATGCCATTTTGACGTGGCAAACTGCATCTATTACCAGGGCATACCGGAGGACTGGATAAGAATTCTTGGAAAGCATATCAAGGCCATTCACCTCAAGGATTACAAGGTTGCGGTCGGCAACCTGAATGGGTTCTGCGATATATTTGAGGGTGATATAAACTGGGACGCTGTATGCAGGGCGATTGCGGAAACCGGGTATGACGGAGCGTTGATATCCGAGGTTCTGCCTGCGTTCAGGCACCACCCCGAAGTGTTGTGGAAAACGGCATCTGTTGCTATTGACTGCATCATGGCCGACATAGTTCGCTATGCAGTTTGAGTCATCATTTCAAAAGCACTTCTTTCTGTCGGGACTATCCCGAAATATTTTTGTTTTGCGGCGAATTGATGTAAAATAACAAGTTACTACGGGAGGCCGTGATGGACAAGAAGATTGAAAAGCAACTTACCCTGCCGCTTAAAAACGCTCTGCAAATGAGTGTAAGAGGCCTTAAAGCAAGATTTGGAAGGTCAATTATTATCACAATGTCCATACTGCTGGGCATAGCTTTTCTGATGTCGGTTCTTGCCAATAATGCATTTACCATGAGCCTTATACACAAGGGGCCGGAAAACATCAAGATTCTCCTGATGACCGATCTTGAGGAAGTGAGAACCAGGCAGATATGGCTTGTGTCCCTTTCGCTCCTGGTATGTATCGTCGGCATCATGAATGCAATGCTGATGTCCGTCACGGAGCGTTCCCGGGAGATCGGCACGATGAAATGCCTTGGCGCACTTGATAAATTCATCGTGGAACTGTTCCTGCTGGAATCTCTTGCCCACGGTGTTTTCGGCTCTATAGCCGGCAGCATAATCGGTGTCATCACGATGACTGCCGTATACCTTTTCCAGTACGGCGGACTGATAATACACATTTTTCCGCTGGGGAAAATCCTGCAGTATGCTCTGTTTACGACACTGCTGGGCACCTTTCTTGCCGTCATAGGAGCGCTTTATCCGTCTTACGTTTCGGCAAGGCTGGATCCGGCTGAAGCCATAAGAAGAGAAGTATAAAAAAGGAGGACTCAAAATGCCGAAGGAGGCAATCGTCCGGACAATCGGAGTCAAGAAAAGCTTTATGCTCGGGAAAGTGCCTTTGCACGTCCTGAAAGGGATTGACATTGAAATCTTAAAGGGAGAGTACATCTCAATAATGGGTCCTTCGGGAAGCGGCAAGACAACACTCTTCAACATGATCGGGGGTCTTGACAAGCCGTCCGAAGGCAAGGTCTACATTGACGAGGTGGATATAGCCCAGCTTGACGCGTACGAACTTGCCTGGTTGAGGTGCAGGAAGATAGGTTATATCTTCCAGACGTTCAATCTTATCCCGGTCATGACCGCCCTGGAAAACGTCATGCTACCCATGATATTCGCCGGGATGTCGGCCGACGAATCAAGGGAAAAGACCAAGGGACTTCTTGAGACGGTCGGGCTCGGACACCGGCTGCACCACAAGCCTTTTGAGCTGTCTGGCGGACAGCAGCAAAGGGTTGCCATTGCCAGGGCTCTTGCGAACGACCCCGCGATAATCCTTGCCGATGAGCCTACCGGAAACCTTGACCTGAAGACAGGTAAGGAAATAATCAACCTGTTGAGAGAGATGAACAAGGGCAAGAGCGTGAGCATCATCACGGCAACGCACGACCTGAAGATGCTTGACGTTTCCGACCGCGTCATATGGTTGAGAGACGGAATGATTGAGAGAGTGGAGGACAGGGAAAACATTCATATTAAGGTTGGAGAGATGGAGGGAGAAGAAGCCGGTTAATGAAATTTAAGAAAAGGATTGGGGTGATAGGCTGCGGCAACATGGGCTCGGTCCTTGTGAACGGACTGATTGAAAGCGGTATCTGCCCGGCATCATCCATATACGTTTCCGACGTCAGCAAGAAGAAGCTGAAAAGCATCCGGAAAACAGGCGTCCGGGTTGTAGATAACAACAGACTTGCTAAGAGTGCAGACGTAATAATACTGGCTGTCAAGCCGGCATCCGTAGGTGAAGCTATCTCCGGTATCGGAGAATATCTCAATCCGTCAAAAGTCCTCATTTCAATAGCTGCGGGAATACCCACCTCAAGGATTGAAAAATTCATCGGCAAGAAGGCGGTTCCTGTCATAAGGGTCATGCCTAACGTTAATGCTAAAGTGAAGGCAGGCATACTGGCATACTGCCCGGGAAAATATGCCGCAGGATACGGGAAACTCGTTGAAAAATTATTCGCTCCACTCGGCATGGTCTTCAGGCTTCCGGAAAAAATGTTTGATTCCGTGACTGCGATTGCAGGCAGCGGCCCGGGATTTGTTTTCTATATAGCCGAGAACGTGAAAAAAATCTGCAGAAAGAAAGGATTCACTGAAAAACAGTCAGCTCTGATTACTGCCCACCTGGTATTCGGCTCCGGCCGGATGCTTATGGAGACCGGGCTTTCCCCGGACATACTTAAGACGATGGTTACCTCTTCGGGAGGAACCACCTTTGCCGGTTTGAGCGTTTTTGAAAAGAAAAAATTCCCCCTTATTCTCAAACAGGTCATAGAGAAAGCGGAAAAGCGCAGCAGGGAATTGTCCGGGGCGTGAATCAAGAGAGAAAATACAATGAAAGGAACAATAGGCATTGTGGGTTATGGAGTCGTAGGCAGGGCCTTTGCCGACGTCTTCAGAGACAGGGTGAAATTCCTGATATATGACAGATATATTCCGGAATACAGCGACCTGCAGAAGGTGATTGACAGGTGTTCGGTGCTATTTGTCGCAGTCCCCACTCCAATGAACAGTGACGGCAGTATAGACATATCTCACGTAAGAGATGTGCTCAAGCGTATTTCCATGGCTGTGAAAAACACTGCCGGCAGGAAGAGAGCTCCCATCGTGGTTCTGCGGTCAACCATAGTTCCGGGCACGACGCGGGACCTGCAAGAGAAGTTTCCCTCACTGCGCCTGGTCTCTAATCCTGAATTCCTTTCCGAGCGCAACAGCCGGGCGGACATGGAAAGAACCGACAGGGTGATAATAGGCGGCCGGCAGGCAGACTGCAAGAAGGTTGAGGAAATATACAGGCAGGTTTTTTCGCAGGCAAGATACATTATTACCGATACAACGACGGCGGAGATGATAAAGTATGCGGCAAACGTCACCCTGGCAGGACAGGTCATGATTGCCAACGAACTTTACCAGATATGCAGAAAGCTGGATCTTGACTGGGCGTTTATCAGAAATGCGGTCATACTGGACCCGTTAATGGGCAGGAATACGAAGGTGCCGGGTCCGGATGGCGATCTGGGTTTCGGCGGTAAGTGCGTGACATCTGATACAGGTATGCTTACAAAAATCGGAGTCAAAAGAGCGGATAAAATAGAAACAGGAGATTTTGTCTTGACCCATGATGGAACATTCAGAAAAGTACTCAATGTTTTTAAAAGGCAAATAAATGAAAAGATAGTCTCAATAAAACCCCAGGGATTTGAACCTACATTGTTAACAGCGGAACATCCTGTCTGGGCGGTTCAGACAAATAGAAATTACAAAAAGATAAATGGAAGAAACAAATTTTCGAATTATAAAGGAACTGCCGGCACAGATAAGCTGAAATGGATTCCTGCCGGGAATATCAGAAAGGGTGATTATATCGTATGGCCAATTATCAAGAGTGAAACAGGACAATCTCTGTTTACAAGCGACCAGGCTTTCTTTTTAGGTGTTTATCTGGCAGAAGGATGCATTGATAAGAATAGCAGGAACCGTATCTATATCGCTTGTGACAAAAGAGACGAAAACACAAATAACCAGATTTTAAATAATATTTATAAGACATGGGGGAACAAAAAAGCCAGAGTGGAAAACATCAACAGTGTTAATGGCGGAGTGATAAGGTTCTCCGATAAGAATGTTAAAGAGTTTGTCAATAAGTATTGCGGCAATTATGCGTGGAGTAAGAAAATGTCAAAAGAATTGTTTATGTCTTGCATAGACGACGCGAATACCAGGAAGAACTTATTAAAAGGCTTGTTCCTAGGGGACGGGTCAATCTCGTCAAATGTCTATAACTGGACGACTACCTCAAAAGAGCTGTACCTACAGGTCAGGTATCTGCTATTTGCCGAAGGGATTGCTTTTACATGTAATACAACCAAGGCTCATGGCAATCACAGGGAGAGCTATGCAGTAAGAATCAGGGCTTCCCAGGAAATAGAAAAAATTGGGAAAATTATGTTCGGAACCATAAAATACATGCCCACCCCAAAGGTGAAAAAAGTAAGGAACCCGGGATTTTTTGTGGATAACCTATGTTTTATTCCGGTAAAGGAAGTATCTACACTGCCTTATAGCGGGGTTGTCTGCAACTTTGAGGTCAAAGGTAATGAAACATATCTGGCAAATACCTTTATTGTGCATAACTGTCTCCCAAAAGACTTGCTTGCACTGGTACATCTGTCAAAAATCCTGGGTCACGATCCGAAACTGTTGAGACAAATATGGGAATCCAATCTCCTTGTCAGGAAAAACAGGGACTGGGAGAACATAAAAGGAGCAACCTCTAAAAAAAGATGGAGGCAGGCACATGAAAGAATTTGAAAAGGTACAGGCGGCGGTGGAGTTTATCAGGGGCAGAACTGAGATTTCTCCGGGAACAGGGATAATACTCGGCACGGGACTGGACAGGTTTGCGGACAGAATAAAAGACGCCGTTGTTATCCACTATGAAGAGATACCGAACTTCCCTGTTTCTACGCTTGAGGCGCATCCGGGCAACCTTATCACAGGCAGGATCGGAAACAAAAAGGTCGTCGCGATGCAGGGACGGTTCCACCTCTATGAGGGATACGCGGCAGTGCAGATAGCTTTCCCGATAAGGGTGATGAAAGCCCTGGGCGTGCGGACGCTTCTTGAGTCAAATGCGGCCGGCGGTCTGAATCCCATGTTCTCAAGAGGTGACCTCGTCATAATCAGCGACCAGATAAATCTAATGGGGGCAAATCCGCTTACGGGTCACAATGACCAGCGGTTCGGGGTCAGGTTCCCGGACATGAGCAAACCGTACGACGCCGGTTTGATGGCAGCCGCAGAGAAAATTTCCCTTGAAGAACGGATACCGGTAAAAAAGGGCGTGCTGGTGGGATTGCAGGGGCCCAGCCTTGAGACGCCTGCCGAGTACAGATTTCTGCGTCTGACAGGTGCCGACATGGTCTGCATGTCCACGGTTCCTGAAGTTATCGCCGCCGTGCATCTCGGGCTGAAGGTTTTCGGGGTTTCGGTTATAACCGACATGTGCCTTCCGGACGCGCTGGTACCGGTCACTCTCGGGGAAATAATCAGGATAGCCAATGCGGCGGAGCCAAAATTGACAAGACTCATGGAAAGCATTATAATGACAACCGATGACTAAGAAAAAAACTGCGGAAAAGAAGAAAAAGGCAAAAGTTGAAAAAAAGACAGTAAGATGTCGTAACTGTTTCATGGTGGACAGCTATACGGCTGAAGAAAAAAAGTGCAAACATTGCGGGGCGACGATATTTCTGCTGGACGTGGTATGATCCGTTTCCCCCGGGAACCTCAATTTGCGATTCTTCCGCCGCTATTATCAGGCGGACTACATGATATCTCTGTGAATATAACATACGAATATTCACCGGGAGGAGGTGAGTTTTTTTAATGAGAAGGAATCCTGATTTTGAGAGAATTTTCAGGCAATTTAAAAGGGACGTGGAAAGAGAAGGGATTATACGAGAGGTAAAAGAAAAGGAATTCTACGAGAAACCCAGTCAGAAAAACAGAAGGAGAAAGGTAAGGAAACAGCGGAGGTATACCCCGAATAGATAATACCAGCTCACTTTACGCATATAATTTTGTTGGCATCGTCGTCGGCTTCGTCAACATACGTCTTTAGTATGCCTCCTCGCCTCCTCCTTGCCGCCTCATTCTATGTATAAATTGAAGCTGGTATGGGTTCCATCATGGTCTATACCCTCTCTTTGAATTCAAGCATTGACTACACATTCTACCTTGCCCGCATTATCTATGACGATATAAACAGAATAGAGGAATCCCGTGTTGATGCGGGCGGGAAGGGACTGAACGTCGCCAGGATGCTTACCATACTGGGGTGTGACTGCCAGGCGCTCGCCTTTCTGGGCGGTACCAACGGGAATACCCTGAAAGCCCTCCTTGATGTGGAAGGGGTAAAGTACAGGCACGTTGATACGAAGGGTAACGTAAGAAACATATTCAACTTTTTCACCACGGGCAAAAGAAGTGCTTTGAGATTTAATGAAAGGGGTCCGGAGATATCAAGAGAGGAAAAGAAGGCCTTCTACCGTCTCCTGGACGGCATACGTTTCAGGAAAGGTGACATTCTCTCCATTTCAGGCAGCCTGCCTCCGGGCATGGAGAGGAGCACATACAGGCAGATTATTCAAAGAGTGCGCGGTAAAGGCGTGCTGACCGCTCTGGACGCGGACGGGGATGTCCTGAAGGAAGGCATCATGGGCAGGCCCTCCATAATAAAACCGAATTTATGGGAATTGGAAAGGGCGACCGGTACCAGAGTAACCTCCTTTGACACACTGGAAAGAATTTTTGGGAAAATCCTGGAAAAAGGCATATCAATAGTACTTCTGACCCTCGGAGATAAAGGGGCTGTTCTGTTTTCCGGAGATAAATTCCTATATGCCGGACCTCCGGCCGTAAAGGTTCAGAGCACCATAGGCTGCGGGGATACATTCCTTGCCGGTTTCCTGTCGTGTTTTTCCACAAAACAGCCGCCTGAAAAATCCCTTTGCATGGCCGTTGCATGCGGCACCGCCAAGGCAATGCAAAAAGGCACACGCATGCCCGGTATGGGGGACGTGAAGAGGATTCTGCCTTCCATCAAGGCATGCAGGATTCAGGATTGTCCTGTTTCTTTGCAAAAGGGGCTCTTAAGAAAAGCAGGATGATTGCTCCGATGAAGCTCTGAATTATTATTGTCAGCAGGACCAGAACAGAAAGCGCAAATGCATTCTCCTTTCCCATATGTCCAGAGAAGAAGTACACATAGGTAAATTCTCTTATGCCGAGTCCGCCGAGTGAAGGAATCATTGTTGATGTCCATATCAGCGGGACGTATATGAAGAACAAACTTATGTGCGGAGCTGGCGCACCTCTTAACAAAGAGACGCTCATCAGGTAGTTGTTGAAAATCGCCACACTCTGGAGCAGGAAGCTCAATATCAGTGCTGATGCAATGCTTTTCTTGGCCGAGAAATATCTGTTGAACACCCCGTAAGTATTTTTCAGCGTTTCTCTTATCCGCTGCGGTACCAGCTTGCCGGCTCCCGCATAGAAAAAGGAGGCAATCTTCCTGTTCAGGAAAAAGAGGAAGATGAGAAACAGAAAAGCGAGAAAAAGAGCAAGAATGCATTTCATCCGCGGGGAGATATCCGGCGTGATCAGTCCTGCGACGACACCCATCGTAATGACGGTAACAGCGCCTATGAACCTGTCCACGAGCACCGAACTGCCGAGTACCAGCTTGTTTTCTTCCCCTTTGACCAGGTAAAAAACCTTCGCTATGTCGCCGCCGGCGCCGGTGGGCAGGAAGTTATTGAAGAGCATACCAACCATCGTCAGTTTCCACAGGTTCATAAACTGCAATTTGCCTGAACTGGACTGGCTTTTCAGCAGTATGAGCCATCGCATTGTCAGGGGGAAGGAAAGTATTACTGCAATGAATATCGCAGCAAGAGCAACCGAAAGACGGCAATTCCGCAGCGTCCCAAGCAGAAGGCCGAAATCAACGTTTTTGAGCACCAGGTATAGAAAACCCAGGCTTACTGCGGTCTTTATTACAAGTTGAAGGTTTTTCTTTTCCATAATTTCAAAACCTGAGAATTTCCCTCATTTCATGAAAACGCTTCTCCACGGCACTGCGATCCGTCTTTTCAAGGCGCCTGGTGCCGAAATCCTCTACCGTGAATGAGGCGGTTACCGCCCCCATGACGGTTGCGGTGCGGAGGTTTCCGCATGTGGGACCACCCTTCCTGGTGGCGAGATAGCCGAGGAATCCTCCCGCAAAACTATCGCCCGCACCGGTCGGGTCCTTGACCTTTTCCATGGGGTATGCCGGGACCGCAAAAAAATCCTTTTTGCTCATTAGAAAAGCACCGTGCTCTCCTTTCTTTATCACTACAATCTCCGGCCCGTTCCTTATTATTTTTTTTGCCGCGGAAAAGAGGTTCTGTTCGTCGGAGAGCATCCTGGCTTCAGTTTCGTTTATGAAAAGAATGTCCGCCTTTATCAAGAGTTTCTTCAGCGCCGGGAGCTTATTCCTTATCCAGAGGTTCATCGTATCAAGCACGACCAGTTTCTTCGGTTGAATGCGTTTCAGCAGCCAGTCCTGCACTTCGGGATCGGTATTGGCCAGAAAAAGGTAATCCGTTTCATTGTAGTGTGCAGGTATTTCCATTGAATCCGCGGCAAGCTTTTCGGGACATACGGACATCGTGCGTGCTTCATTAAGGTTTTCCCCGTAATGGCCTGTCCAGCGGAAGGTGGTACCTTCGGATATCTTCAAGCCCGAAATATCTATGTTGCGGCGTTTGAATTTTTTGAGGTATTGACGCGGGAAATCCTCCCCGGCAACGCTTAGAAGCCGCACGGGTGAAAAAATGGAAGCTGCGAGACAGGCGTAGGTGGCCGACCCGCCCAGAATCTCGTCTGCCTGTCCAGACGGCGTCTTAATGCTGTCAATCGCCACCGAACCTATTATGACTATGCTCATACCGTTTTGATTTCATCCAGATAGCTTTGCACTTTTTAGTCCGCCAAAGTTTTAGTGGAGGATTGCCTGCGTCGTCAGCAGCGTGCGGCGTACCTTCACAGTACGCCTCCTTGCTTCCTCCTTGCTTCTTGCGAAAAGCGCTTCGGTCAACGGTCTCACTGACTCGACCTCTGAGCTACGCGATGCTCCTTACTCGTCGCATCAGTTCCCTCGCTCTCTGGCGAACTCAAAACGCTATTACTATACGCTTGACGGCAAATTCGCACTTTTTTTATATCTTCTTTTATCTTGTGCAGGACTCCGTTTATGAACCGCGGAGAGTCTTCGGCACTGTATTTCTTGGCAAGTTCTATCGCTTCGTTGATTGACACAAGTACCGGTATGTCTTCAAGGAATAACATCTCAAATGTCGCCATCCGCAGAATGTTCTTGTCCAGGCAGGGCATTCTCTTGATGCTCCAGTTAATCGCCGCGCCGGAGATTTTCTCGTCTATGGCGGGCAGGTTCTTGATTGTGCCCTCTGCGAGGATCTTTGCGAAGTTCTCTATTTCAGGGTCTTTGATGGCCTGTTCTTCCCAGAACTCCGTGAAAAGCCGTTCTGTATCTTCGTTCAGTTCATTCCGCATTTCAATCTGGTATAAGAGACTCAATGCTGCTTCACGAGCTTTCCGCCTTTTCATTTTCTGTTACAGCTGGGAAGAGAGGTTGGCCATCTCAATGGCTGACAATGCCGCGAACCATCCCTTGTTGCCCATCTTGATCCCTGCCCGTTCAATTGCCTGGTCGGTTGAATCCGCGGTAACGACTCCGAATGTAACCGGAACTTTCCCGTTAAGGTTTATCTGGGTTACCGCACGCGTTATCTGGGAACTTACGTATTCAAAGTGAGGCGTATCCCCGCGGATGATTGCGCCCAGGCAGATAATGGCATCATATTTCCCTTTTTCAGCCATCCTTGATACGGCGAAGACTGATTCAACGCTTCCGGGCACCCAGACTACTTCAATGTCCTGGTCGCTTCCGTTATGCCGTTTTATGCAGTCAATCGCCCCGTCAAGCAGGCGCTTTGAAATGAAATCGTTAAACCTGCTGACTATTATCCCGAATTTCTTCCCCTTTGCATCCAGTACCGCTTCCTTTATCTTCATTTTGCCTCCCTTGCCCCGAACTCCCAAATGTTAAACTCTCTTGTGAGGGGCTCATGATTTATCTCTTTTATATTATGTGTCCGAGCCGCCTCTTCTTGGTTTCCATGTATTTTTTTGAATGTGCGGTATATTTTACCACAATGGGAATCCTTTCCACTATTTTGATTCCGTAGCCCTCAAGCCCGATGACCTTTCTTGGATTGTTCGTAAGAAGCCGTATTCTCGTCAGTCCGAGGTCTGCCAGTATCTGCGCTCCGATCCCGTAATCGCGAAGGTCTTCGGGAAATCCGAGCTGCAGGTTTGCGTCCACGGTGTCAAGGTTTTTTTCCTGCTGAAGAGAATACGCTTTCAGCTTATTCACAAGCCCTATCCCCCTTCCTTCCTGGGGCAGGTAGATGAGAACGCCGCGTTTTTCGTTCTCTATCATCTTCATCGCAGTTTCCAGCTGCCTCCCGCAGTCGCATCTCTGTGAATGGAAGACGTCACCGGTAAGGCACTGTGAATGAACCCTTACAAGGACACTGTCATTCCTGTCCTTCAGCTTGAGGCTGCCCTTTACGAGCGCGAGGTGATGATTATTCTCCAGCCGGTCCCTGTAAAGAGTGAGCGTGAACTTGCCGAAGTCTGTCGGCAGTCTCACGGAAATAACCTTTTCTATCAGCTTTTCTCTCTTCCTTCGGTACTCAATCAGGTTTTTTATCGTGATTGTTTTCAGGCAGTGTTTTGCGGCAAACTTCACCAGGTCGGGAACCCGCGCCATGGTCCCGTCGTCTTTCATTATTTCGCACATGACTCCGGCCGGGTAGAGCCCGGCGATTCTTGCTATGTCCACAGTCGCTTCAGTGTGTCCGGCTCTTACAAGTACGCCTCCCTCCTTTGCACTGATGGGGAATATGTGGCCGGGCTTTGCAAGGTCCTGCGGCCGGGTGTTCCTGTCAAGCAGGCGCCTGACGGTTAACGCCCTGTCATGCGCCGAAATGCCTGTCGTAACGCCTTCTGCCGCGTCAACGGATACCGTGAAAGCGGTTTTGTGCAGGGCGGTATTGTCGGCGATCATGGGAGGCAGTTCAAGTGCTTTCAATCTTTCAGGCAGTAGCGACACGCATATCATTCCCCGCGCTTCTTTCGCCATGAAGTTTATGGCTTGGGGAGTAATCTTTTCGGCCGCCATGACAAGATCACCCTCGTTTTCCCTGCATTCGTCGTCAACGACTATTATGCAGCATCCCTTTCTGATGTCCTTGATCGCGTCCTCAATCGTGCTGAAAATTTTCTTCTTCATGATTCCTTTAAATCAAGGTTATACAATTCAACGGGATTAT